>JAHLLM010000048.1 GCA_020444175.1 Desulfobulbaceae bacterium
TTAACCCAACCTACAAATAACACCATAAATTAAGGCAATACATGAAGTCGGAAAGGTGAGTTAAGATTTTTCACATCCGTTCCCCTAAGCGAGCTTGTGAGACACCGAGAAGACAGAAAAAACGAAGAACTCTCTTTGTGCCGGCTGAAATACGTTGGTAATCACTAAAAAATATTCTAAATTTCGACGTGTTTTATATGTTTGAATCTTTGTCGTATCCGTCCAGGCTGAACCATTTCCGGTTTTTTATGGGAGATTATAAGTAAAAAACATGATAGGCTGAATTGTTCTACAGCAATTTTTCTTGCGAAATGGCTGAAAAACAGGGTAGGCTTTGCCTGCAACTGCAACTGCAACTGCAACTGCAACTGCAACTGCAAGGGAGGGAATAATGGGGGAAGGGACGAACGGATTTTTATCAACACAGAGGAAAACGAGCGTTCTGATCGTTGAGGATCATGCTATTCTGCGCGATGGCCTGCAGGCCATTCTTGCCGATTATTCGGAGGTCAAAGTCATTGGCGAAGCAGCGGACGGAATCGAAGGTGTGCGCTGTGTCAAAGAACTGCAACCCGACCTTGTTCTATTGGATATGACTATGCCTAAGATGGACGGTATTGACGCCCTCCTGGAAATAAAGAAAATAAATCCGCATACCAAGGTTCTTGTTTTATCCATCCATCGTTCTCAAAGCCATTGCAAAAAGGCAATTGCTGCCGGGGCGGATGGTTATGTTTTAAAGGATTCCAGAAAGGCCGAACTCATCAAAGCCATTCAAAAAGTCGTGAAAGGGCATGGCTTTATCAGTAAAGAACTCCTGGGGGATAGTGAAACTGCTGAAAAGAGACAGAGCTCGGATTCGCTGAAACTGAAAATAGACCTCATCACCCGGCGGGAGCGCCAGGTGATGAAGCTGCTTGCCGAAGGCCATACGAATAAACAGATCGGCGTCATGCTCTTTATAAGTCCCAAAACAGTTGACAACCATCGGGCAAACCTGATGCGCAAACTGTCCCTGCACAGTGTCCAGGAGCTGACCAGGTTCGCCGGTCGCGAAAAACTTCTGGTTGAAGACTAAGATACCTTTTTTATTTTTTCTTCACACAATCGCGAATTGTCCTGCAGAGTTCTTTCGGAGGATCGCTTTTTCTGTGGAAGGCAAAGGCCCCGGCTTTTGTCATGATTCTAGCTATTTCCGGATTGCCGTTGACGGAAAGACCGATGACCCTGGTGGTCGGCACCATTGCCGTGATCAGCCTGCAGGCCTCGATGCCGTTCATGTCAGGCATATTGACATCGAGGATACAGACATCCGGAGATAAACGACTGGCAAGCTCCACGGCTTCCCTGCCGCTCGCGGCCTCGCCGACGATACGCATGTCGTCTTCCTCCTGGAGAATCAGGACCAGCCCATCCCGAACAATAGCATGGTCATCGGCCAGCACAATGGTGATCTCCTGCTGCCGGTTGCCCTGATGATCCGTCTCCTGCCGTTGTCGGCTCTCATCCCTGCCAATGGATTCATCCACGGTTTGCGGAGCGCGGCAAACATCACTGTTCTCCGAGTAGGGCAGCCGGATGTCTGCCTTAAACCCGTTTGCCGGAGAGGTTGTTACCGTTAAATCACCGCCCATGGAGCGCAGACGGTCATAAATACTTCTGAGGCCGATCCCTGGTTTTTTGTTTTCTTGAGGGGATAAAACCTCTTTATCCGTCCCCCTGCCTTTGTCTGCGACAATGAGGAAAAGGCAATCTTTGTCATCAACGCCCAGAGAGAGGCTGACCGTATTAACCCCTGCATGCTTGACAGTGTTGAAGAGCAGCTCCTTTGCTGATTCGAAAAGATAGGTGCTTGTTTCATCCGTTATTTTTTCCTCATCGAAATTTTCACTGATATGGAGTTGGACTGTAAGGTCGAATTTTTCTTGGAACCAGTCGGCGAGCCAGTGCATTTTCTCCCTGGGCCGGAGGTTGAGCATGGGGGGACGCAGATCGGATGCCAGGTTGCGGGCCGATTCGGTCAACTGTTCAAAAATAGTGAATATCTGTTGCATCCCCTTGATATTACGATTAACTTTTAGTTTTTCCATCAAACTTTCAACCTGCAGTTTGCCGGCAACCAGCAATTGCTGCATATCGTTATGAAGCACCATTGACAGCCGTTCCCGTTCCCGCTGTTCCGTCTGGGTCAGTTCCAGGGTCAGTCTGCGCAGCTGCAGCATTTTTTCCTCCAGCTCCGCCGTCCTTTCCCTGATTTTTGTTTCCTGGCTGCGGTTAATAGCCTGCAGCTCTTTTTCAAGTTTTTTGCGCTCAGAAATGTCAAGATGAAAACCGGCCCAGAATTTTATGGCGCCTTTTGCATCCCGGATAGGTCGGCCCAGGGCCATGATATCATATAATTTGCCATCGCCGCCCAGGAAACGGTATTCATAGTTCCAGTCCCTGCCTGTACGTAGGCATCGCAGCCATTCTTTCTCAAGCTCATCCCGCTCTTCCTGCGGAACCCGCGACAGCCAGCCGAAACCCAGAACCTCGTCAAGGGTCATGCCCGCCATGTCCAGAAAGGGTTTGGTCACATGGGTGAAGTGTCCTTGGGCGTCGCTGGTCCAGCTGCCGAAAGGCACGTTCTCGCCGATGGTGCGGTGCAGTTCCTCGCTTTCGCGCAGGCTGCTTTCAAGCCGGTTCCGTTCGGTGATATCAATAATCAGGGTAAAAAAACCGACAACATTTCCAAGCGCATCGACATTGGGGGTATAATCGGCCATTATATGGCGCGTTTTCGAATCCGGGTAGTTGAGAGTGGTTTCAAAATGAACCTTCCGTCCCTTCAGGGCCTTTTGAATGTAAGGTGCGATCTGTTTGTAGAAGGCAGCACCAAGGACGCTTCTGACTGTTCTGTCTATAACCTGATCTCTGGGCAGCATGACCCATTCCAGGTAAGTGTCATTGACATACTGATACCGTTCCCGGCTGTCCACATAGGCCATGCGGGCCGGTTGAATATTGGTGATCATCTGCAGAAAGGCGGCCCGGCGCTCGGCTTTAATTTCCACTTTCTTGATGCAACTGATGTCGGTAAAGGTGATAACAACGCCTTCAACCCTTTTCGTCGCTGTATGGTAGGGCAGAATCCTTTGCAGGTACCAGCGGCCATCCGCGGTTTGCAGCTCTTTTTCCAGAGGGATTATTTGCTCCATCACCCGGGTGGCATCTTCAACAAGAAGCAGGGTGCTGAAATTGCTTTCAAAATCCTGCAAGGGACGATCAACGTCGGAGGGCAGCAGGTGGAAAAGTTTTTGTATGGTTGGAGTAAAGCGCTTGATGCGCAATTCGGCATCAAGGAAAAGAGTGCCTATCTCGCTGCTCGCCAGCAAATTATTGAGATCATTTGTCATTTTTTCCAGTTCATTTATTTTTCCAAGCAGTTGCGAATTGATCGTGATCAGCTCTTCTTTGGATGTTTCCAGCTCCTCGTTGGTGGACTGGAATTCCTCGTTCAGGGACATCGCTTCTTCGTTGCTGGTCTTGAGCTGCTCGTTGGAGTTTTCAAGCATGATGATGGTGTTTTCAAGGTCTTCCCGGGTGGTTCTCAGCTCACTTTCCAACTGACTGATGACCAGTTCATGGGTGTCGCAGCAGGCATTTTGAACCACTGTTTTGTGTTGAACGGTCTGTATTTCCGGCAACTCCCGGCAGGTGACGAGATAGAGCGGTTCCTCCTGGGGCTCGGTATCTATCCGCCGTACCCCAAGCTCGATAATTTTGTATGTTTCCCGAGTTTTCCCGGGCAGAACCAGGACAGTGTCTGCCGGCTTTTCCCTATCCTCCGTGATTTTATGCAGCAGTGAGCGCAAGGATATGCGAATTGAAGTCGGGGTCATGGCCATGAGGTTCGTGGTCGAATCGCCTTCAGGGATTTTCAGGAAATTTTCCGTATTGCCGAGGAAATAAAGGATATCATGGTGCCGGTTTATGACTACGCCGCAGGGGGTAAAATGTTTCAGCATGGTCCGTTCGGCCAACTCTTTAAGGTTCAGGCCCGGTTTTACAATTTTGCCATAACCGGTGGAAACTCCTTTATTACGGGCACCCAGTGGAAATTCAAAGAAGGGTGGACGAGACTCGTCATTTTTCTGATATATGCGCCATTTCTTGTTGAAAGGCTGGAAAAGATCAAGGTGTTTGCCTACACCTTCGGCATTGCCCAGGAAAAGGAAGCCGTGGGGCTTGAGAGAAAAATGAAACAGGGAGATAATGCGCTTCTGCGCTTCGCCGTTCAGATAGATAAGGAGGTTGCGGCAGGAAATAAAATCGACTTTTGAAAAGGGCGGATCAGTCAGGAGATTCTGCATTGAAAAAATTACAGCGTCTCGGACAAATTGTTTGACGCAGTATTTGCCCTCCGAAAAGTTGAAAAACCGCTGCAGACGGCGGGGAGCAACATCCGCTTCGATGCTTTGCGGAAAAACGCCGCAACGGCCCCGTTCCAGGGCGAATCTGTCAATGTCTGTGGCAAAAATCTGCAGTCGGCAATTGTTTTTGCCGAGCCGGGAGAGCGTTTCGAAAAAAACAACGGCAATGGAGTATGCTTCTTCTCCTGTTGCCGACCCGGGGACCCAGATCCTGACAGGTGTGTCCGCATCAGCCTTGCGGCAGATTTCCGGTGCCACTTTTTTTTCAAGAACCTGAAAGGCTTCGGCATTCCGAAAAAAACCGGTAACAATAATCAGCAGGTCCTTTGAAAGGGACTCACGTTCACGGCTGTCCCGCTCAAGTTTCAGGCGGTATTGAGCAAGGCTGTCCAGGGAATGGATGCCCATGCGTCTTTCGATACGGCGGATCAGGGTGCCGCGTTTATACGAGTTGAAATCAGACAGTCCTTTTTCTTTTAAAAGAGCGAGGATTTTCAGAAGCTCCGGTTCATCTTCAGAAATATGAGGTTTTCTGTCGGAGCTGCCTGCATAATATGAATGTTTGACATAATCCAGAAGAACGGAGGGCATCTTTGCCGCAGGAAGAATAAAATCGATGAGGCCGGTGCTGATTGCCGAACGGGGCATGCCGTCGTGAAGCGATTCTTCCGGATCCTGGGCCATGGCCATGCCACCCTCGGCCTTGATGGATTTCATGCCGAGGGTGCCGTCGGCACCGGTGCCGGAAAGAATGATACAGATCGATTTGTCGCCCTGGGTTGCAGCCAGAGAACGGAAAAAAGAGTCAATTGGCAGGCGCAGTCCCCGTTCTTTGGAAAAATTTTCAAGCTTCAGGGTGCAGCCGCTGATAAGAAGGTTTTTGTTGGGAGGGATGAGATAGACATGATCGGCCAGGACCGTCATGTTGTTTTCGGCCTGGAGCACGGACATGTCGGTACAGCGACCAAGAAGTTCGGCCATTGAGCTTTTATGATTGGGATCCAGATGTTGGATAACTACGTAGGCCATGCCGTTCTTCGGAGGCATGGCCTGGAAGAATTTTTTCAGGGCCTCAAGGCCGCCGGCCGAAGCGCCGACAGCCACCACGGGAAATTCAGTGCTGCTGTCGTTTTGAGGAGATTTGAGCTTTTTTGCCTGCCTGTTCTGCTTATTTGGAGCATCCTTGTGATTGTGTTGTTTTGACGTCATATTTTTCCTCTTATCCGCGCGGCCATGTCATTGTTAGACGTAACTGCCTGCTAGATCAGCATTATAACAGAAAACGCCCAGACACAGAGACATTTATGCCCTTTAGCGGTACAAAATTTTTATAAATGGCATGGTTCTTGTTGTACAAAAAAATAGGATGCACGCCAATCAATAGATGCAAATTTAACAGGGGTATCATGGTTTTATTGCTCGACATGAAGAAAAACAACGGGGTCGGCAAGAGTCTTTTGGAAAAAGTGAACAAAGTTGTTCTCCATGACCAATTTGAAGAGTTTCATAGCTTTGAAGCGCTGTTTCAGTGTCTTGTCAAATCGTGGGATGAGACAGAGATTATCATACTAAGGGCCGCTTCAGGAAAGGATCTTGTTGATTTCATGCGAATACGGGGCCTGATGCGGGATGTTCAGATTCTTCTCGTCTTGCCGGACCGAAAGTCTGAAACACTTGTTCAGGGTCATCTTCTGCATCCGCGCTATATTACCTATGAGGATGGCAATTTTGATGATCTGGCTGCCGTGCTGCAGAAAATGCTGAACAGAAAACGCCAACAGTTTCATATTTCCTCCTGAAATCCTGTCATGCAGGATCAATTCTCGCCACACAGGACAATGTGCTAAGGGCCTTCCGGCTGCAATTTTAAATCACAGGAAAAAAATCTTTTTTCTCCTTTGCCAAATGAGGGTGCGCAATGAATCCGTACTATACGGCCTGGTGGTGAGGCCGGACAGGTACATTTATAAATGGCATGGACGCTGGTGGGAATATTTACAGTTTACGGCTGCGGATCATGTTGAAAACAAGCCATAATCCAAGAAGACCGGATACCAGGTAGCCGACAACCCCCAGTGCCGGGTAGCCGAAAAGCAGCGGCTTGACACCTGTGGTGATAATCATTGAGGAACCGATGATAATGGAGCCGATAATGATGCCGAAAGTCAGCCGGTTAGTACTGTTTTCCAGAGAGTCGAGAAACTCATCAAGATTATCGTGGACAAAACGAATGGATAGCCGACCGTCTTCAAGTTCAGTGATAATATTATTCAAGGCTTTCGGCATCCTTTTCGAAAAACGTGTGATTCTTCGTATTCGTCCCTTTAAACGTTTATACAGTGACAAAGGCTGCCATTGTTCCATGACCAGCTGCTGTATGAAGGGTTCGGACTCCTTGACAACGTTGAGTTCCGGATAAAGCTCCCGTGCCATGCCTTCCGCAGTTATCAGGGCTTTAATCATAACTGAAAGATCAAGGGGCAATCTCAACCTGTTCTGCCTGACAATGTCGCTCAGCTCCAAAAGCAGGTTGCCGATTCTCACCTCCTGAAGCGATAGGCTGTGGTAGGTGTCAAGGATATCGACGATATCGTTTTCCAGCTTTTTTTCATCAAAATCAGCATCAGTATCAATTGAAGCAAGTTCCAGTAGATTCTCCATGACCGTTTCACTGTCTTTATCAATAGCAGCCTGAACAAGTTCAAGCACAGTGCGGCGGCTCGTTGCGGTCAGCCGGCCCACCATGCCCCAGTCAAGGAGACAGAAAATATTGTTTTCAATAATAAGCACATTGCCGGGATGCGGGTCGGCATGGTAGAAGCCGTCGGCAAAAATCTGCTTTATCATCAGTCTCAAACCGGTACGGGCAAGCTGGTGGCGATCCTCGACAGCAGCCTCGCTTTCAAACATTCTGCTGCCCATGATGAGTTCCATGGTCAGCATGCGGCGGCTGGAATATTTTTCATATGCCTTTGGGATATAGGCCATGGGTTCCGCTGCGAAATTATGCCCGGCAATGAGCATATGGCGGGCCTCTCTGCTGAAATCAAGTTCCCTTGTCAGCACTTTTTTAATTTCCGAAACAATGCCGGGAAAATTGTGGAATTTGAATTTTTCCAGCTTTTCGTGGGCTTTATTGGCGATGATTTCAAGAAGATGAAGATCAATTTCAATAACCTGCCTGATACCGGGCCGCTGAACCTTGACGGCGACGACCTTGTTGCTGTCTCGCAATATGGCCCGATGCACCTGGGACAGGGAAGCTGCGGCCAGGGGTTTTGAATCAAAGAAGGAAAAAATCTCCCCCAGGGGCCGGCCAAGTTCACTTTCCACCACGCCTGTAACGCTCTCAAAAGATTCAGGCGTTACCTCGTCCTGGAGTTTGCGTAATTCCAGAAGCAGTTCGCCTGGAATGACATCGGGCCTGAGACTGAGAATCTGACCGATTTTTATAAACCCGGGCCCCAGTTCTTCAAGGGTCAGCCTAATCCTTTCCCATTTTGTCATGGCTGGGTCAATAAGATGTTTTTTGCCTAAAAATTTTTTGCCGGGCAAATCAAGTCCTATGACCACATCATCAAAACCGAATTTCAGTAAAGTAAAGGCTATATCTTTGAGCCGTCCGAGATGGGCAACGGTTTTATTTGACACCGGACTGATCTCCTGTAGATGAGGCAATTCTGTCTTCGAGAATGGTTATGTGTTTTTCAAGATCAACTACTCTCTCTTTTAATTCGATGAATTCCTTCTTGCTGCCGATATCAAATGCATCAAAACTCTGGTGCACCATTTCATTTATTTTTTCCCGTATATCATCCCACTGCCGATTTCCTTCATCCATGAACTCCTCTATAAGCTTTTCCCCTTCTTGACGGCTTATTTTCCCTTCATTCACGAGTTTATCGGTTGTCTCCATCAATTTTTTTCTGGTGACCAGCACAAGACCAAAGCCCGTCAGCAGACCTTTACGAATAAATTCAAACATAGTGTCCCCCTTTTTTATTATTCAGTGAGATCTGAAAATGAGCCTACACTCCAGGCTGTAACGTTCAGAACGGTGCCTCATATGAGGATAAAAGCAAATATGGGTCCAGACAATTCAGAAAAATCGGAAACCAGGACTCCATGGGCCACTATCAAGTCTGAAAAGGGACAGGAAAAAAAGAGTTGTGACAGCATGATTCAAAGAATGGCGGATTGTCATCCTGAAGGTCCCGTCAAACAGGACACGTTCCGGTTGAACAGGACTTTTGAGAGCAAGGAGAAGATGTCTGCACGGAAAAAAAAGCGGAGCCAAGCTGTCCACAGTGGAAGAGATGGATGGCACAAATTTTGAACTACTTATTACTACACTTATTTTAATACATCTCAACTTTCCGAGTTGACATAACTCGTTGTTATTACATTGTAGGTTGGGTTAAATTCGTTTCATGCTACCAGAATTGTTGGGTTTTCGGTAGCAAGCAATAAGTAAAAAAGTTGAAAGACCTATAACCCAACAAGAACAGAGGTTATTGGAAATTAACCCAACCTACAAATAACACCATAAATTAAGGCAATACATGAAGTCGGAAAGTTGAGATACATCATTATGTTTTCACATAAAAATACTTGCTTTGCCGTATGTCATTGCCACGGAGCGGAAAGAACACACAAGAGGGCTGATACTGATCGGTAATCATACATTATAATAATATATGGTTATAAACAATTCTCACTTAAAAATTACCACTTTCCGGTCGTCAAGTTTCCAATACTGGATTCCCGTTACCGCGGGAATGACATAAGCAAGCCCGCCGTCACTTCTGCGGTGGCGGGAGTCTAGAGGTTGGCTACTGAGATTGTATAGAGGCAAATAATAATATGAAATGGAGAAAAACAATGGACAACATTCAATGCGGTAATAAATCAGTTGCTCTTGATGATGAAGGTTTCCTGGTCAATGAAAATGACTGGGACGAAGAGGTTGCAATGGCTCTGGCAAAACGGGAAGGCTTTGACGGACTTGACCAGGAGAAATTTGAGATCGTCGAGTTCATGCGAAACTATTATCGTAAATTTCATGCTTTTCCTATTCTGAATTATGTCTGCAAAAACTTGAAAGAACCCAGAAACTGCGTGAGCGAGGAATTTATCAATCCGATGAAAGCCTGGAAAATCGCCGGATTGCCTAAGCCTGACGGTATTGAATTCGTCGCACTGGACGGCAAACATTATGTTATGCAGGAATGCTGCTAATGTCATTGTTAATTGACTCATGACGAATGCTGTAGGCCGGGAAACCCTTTCCTCACAAAACAAGTCGCTATAATTGAGGTACGGGACCTGGATGAACTCATCTCTCTTTCGGGAAAAAATAAAAAGGAAACATGATGCTCGTTCCAGATGTACTCTTTTCTTTCATCATTGCCTTGATCGGCAGCTTCGTTGCAGCCCTGGTTCTACGCAAGGGCATGCCGCGAAAAGGATTCTGGTTGTTTTTTCTTGTTATTTTTCTGGCGACTTGGGCCGGTGGGGTGTGGGGAAGGTCTTCGGTTGAATCCTGGGTGTCGAAAACCTGGCTGCCCTTCCTTGTTTCCGGCGTCATTTCTGCGCTTGTTTTTTCGTGGCTGGCACCGGGCAGGCCATCAGTTGATAGAGACTCTGTCCTCGATAAAAAGGAAACCATGGAAATGCTTGAAGAGATCGAACAGCAAAGGGAAATGGAGGAACTGGCGTATATCACGGTCAATATCTTTTTCTGGGTAGTCGTTATTCTTCTGCTTGGTGCCATCGTGCTGAGATACATATAAAGACTGATGGTATCTATTCAGCGAAGGCTCGAAATGGGCCTCAACTCCAGGTCGTAATTATTCAGATGTGCCTTAGATTTGGACAGGTAAGCGCAACGAAGTGGAGACTCCGAGCAGGCCTGATCGTTCAAAGATGAGGTGCAGCTGAATAATTACGCCTGATGAAGGTATTTGTTGCAGATATTGTGAAAAAATATGCCGCCTTGTTGTGGGACTTCGGAAAAAGGTGAAAGAAATGCCGACAGGAAAAAAAACTCAGCCGCCAAAAGAAATCAACTGGCAATCACTGCTGTGGCTGGTTTTAATCATATTTGTGATAAGTAACACCATCCAGTTCCTTTTTTATAATGATCATACAGATGAAATATCCTACTCAAAATTCAAACAGGATCTGGCCCAGGGGCTGGTCAGTGAAGTTGTCATAGACGGAGAAAGACTGACCGGCACCTATGAAAAAACAGGAGATTCGGAGGGGCGCAAGGAAACTCAAGGAAAAAACGAGAAAAACAGTCGGAAATTTATCACCGTGCTTCCCCCCTTCGACGATCCAAAACTTATTGAACTCCTAGGCGATGAGAAAATATCGGTTGTCGCCAGACCCCAGCAGAATTCAACGCTGTGGACCGTGCTCATCACTCTGCTGCCCTGGCTTCTCATTATTGGTTTTTTTGTCTACATCAACAAAAAAATGCGTCAGAACATGGGAGGGGGCGGCGGACCTTTAGGAATCGGCAAATCAAAAGCAAAACTCTATCGCAAATCAAAGGAAGAGACAACCTTTAATGAAGTCGCGGGGTTGGAGAATGCCAAAAAAGAATTACAGGAGATCATTGAATTTTTAAAAACCCCGGAGAAATTTCATTCTCTGGGAGGCGAGCTGCCCAAAGGCATCATGCTGGTCGGACCGCCGGGCATCGGTAAAACTCTGCTGGCAAAGGCAACGGCCGGTGAGGCGGAGGTACCTTTTTACAGCATCAGCGGCTCCGAGTTTATCGAGATGTTTGTCGGTGTCGGCGCCTCCCGGGTGCGTAATATGTTTAAAAACGCCAAAAAGAATGCGCCTTCCATTATTTTTATCGATGAAATTGATTCCATCGGCAGGATTCGGGGCAGTGGGCTCGGTGGCGGCCATGACGAACGGGAGCAAACGCTCAACCAGATTCTTTCGGAAATGGACGGTTTTTCAACAGATGATCCTGTTGTCGTTATTGCCGCTACCAATCGGCCGGATGTGCTTGATCCTGCCCTTGTGAGACCCGGCCGATTTGATCGGCAGATCAGCCTGGACCTCCCCCAGAAGAAGGCGCGGTTTGAAATTCTCAAACTGCACACAAGCAAGATTCCTCTGGCCGGCAATATTGATCTTGAAAAAATTGCTGCGGCCACCGTCGGATTTTCAGGCGCCGACTTGCGAAATCTTGTCAATGAAGCCGCCCTGCTGGCAGCACGCAAAGGCAAAAAAAAAGTTGATGAGCTGGATTTTGATCAGGGGCGTGACAAAATACTGCTTGGCCTGGAGCGTGAAGATCATCTCAGCGATAAGGAAAAAAGGATCGTCGCCTATCATGAATCCGGCCATGCCCTTGTTGCACTTTTATCGCCCAACGCCGACCCCCTGAAGAAAGTCACCATTATTCCCCGCGGACGTTCCCTGGGTGCAACGGAACAGCTGCCTGTTGAGGACCGTCATAATTTCGGCCGCCAATATCTTTTTGACAGGCTCTGCATCATGCTGGGCGGTCATGCCGCTGAAAAAGTGATTTATGATGAAGCAACATCCGGTGCTGGTGATGATCTGAAAAAAGCAACAGAGCTGGCACGCCGCATGATCTGTCAATGGGGTATGAGCGAAAGACTGGGGCCTGTATTTTTCTCCCGTGGCGAACCCCATCCTTTTCTGGGACGGGAATTGAGTGAAGAAAAAAATTTCAGTGATGAAACAGCCCGCATTATTGATGAAGAAATCTTATCGCTGTTACGACAGGCCCAGAAAAAGGCCCAGGAGATCCTGGGGGAAAACCGACAGAAGCTGGACTCCCTGGCTGAGAAACTTATTGAGTGCGAATCGCTTACCGACCGAGAAATTGATGACCTGCTGCAAAGAGATCATGAGCAGGGAAATGAAAATAAATCCATGGAGAACTCATGAAACAAAAAGCAAGGATCGTCATAATCGGGCTCGGCAGCGCCGGTCTTTCAGCCTTGGGTGAAGTAAAAAAAATCACCGATGATTTTCTGCTCATCCAGCAGGGACCCTATGGAACGAGTTGCGCCCGTTCCGCCTGCATGCCGACCAAAACCCTCATAGAGGTGGCCGACGCCTTTCATCGGAGAAAAATCATGGCCGCCCGAGGTGTGTCCGGCACAGAGGGGCTCTGGATGGACCCGGCAGCAGCCCTCGGCTATGTCAGGAAGCTGCGGGATGCTTTTGTCGGCGGCATGGTCGATTCAACCGACAGATACAAAGAAAAAATTATTCATGAGAATGCCTTTTTTCTGGAACCCACCATTATCAAGGCCGGCGACATAACCGTTGAAGCTGAGCGTGTCATTATCGCCACCGGTTCGCGTCCGTTCTATCCTGAATCGTGGAAAGAGTTCGATGATCTGTTACTGAGCACCGAAGATATGGTTGAGCAGCGGGATTTGCCCCGGCGCATGGCAGTTATCGGCCTGGGACCGGCAGGGATTGAATATGCGCAGGCGTTGAGCAGGCTTGGCCTCCATATTGCCGCTTTTGATGCCTCTTCAACCCTGGCAGGTATATCGGACCCAGAGGTCAATAAGGCGACAATTGATATTTTAAAGGAAGAATTTCCCATTGTACTGGATGAAAAAGTGGAAATAATGCGGAAAGGAGAAGGGCTTGTCGTTCAAGCCGGAGAGCAGAAAACAACTGTACCGAAAGCCTTAGTGGCAATTGGTCGGAAGCCGAACATTGAGGGTCTCGGTCTGGAAAAAATAGGTGTTGCGACAAACGAAAGGGGGCTCCCCGATTTTTCCAGGCAGACCATGCAGATTGAGGATTTACCCATATTCATTGCAGGTGATGTTAATGACGATGCAGCCATACTTCATGAGGCCATTGATGAAGGCCATATCGCCGGATTTAATGCAGCACGGGACAAAAAACATTGCTTTAAGCGCCGTGTTCCGCTGGCCATCACCTTTACCGATCCCAATATTGCGGCAGTGGGCAGGACCTACCGTGAGCTGAAAGGCGAAGATTTTGTAATTGGTCGATATGATTTCAGCAAACAGTCACGGGCCCGTATGTCGGGTGTCAATAAAGGATTACTGCGAATATATGCCGGAGAGAAAGACGGGGTCGTGCTGGGTGCGGAAATGGCGGCACCCTCCGGCGAACACCTGGCTCATTTACTGGCCATGGCCATAGACCGGAAAATGACCGTCTTTGACATGCTTACTTTACCGTTTTATCATCCAACCATTGAAGAGGGACTGCGGACTGCAATCAGGGATGCAGGCAAAAAACTTTCCTGCTCCCCCGAAGAAACGGTATTACTTCTCTGCCGCAGCACTCCGGACGATTTCCTGTGTTAAGGATGATCCTGCAAAAATAAGCACAGCCCAAACAAGAAGAAAAAAGCCAAGGGCCAAGGTAGAAACGGGGCATACGATTACAACGAAGCCCAAAAGGTTCCTGTCGTCCATACAACCTTGCAGCATTGCGGGCCTTGCCCTTTATGTGACGATGGCAAACTGTATCGGCAGTTATCTCCCCGCGTGGTTGTTCGAATTAAGGGTGCCGCACCTCTGCAGGCCACTGTCTATGAGCTGGAAAAGCTGCGCTGCAATATCTGCGGCAAGGTCTTCACTGCAGACTTACCAGAAGATGCCGGTTCACAGAAATATGATGAAACTGCTGCAGCCATGGCGGCCCTACTGCGCTATGGCTCCGGCTTTCCCCTAAACCGGATTGCCAGGTTGCAGGCTGCTATGGGAATACCTCTTCCAGCCTCTACTCGGTGGGAGATGAGCGAAGGCCTGGCGGACCTGACTCATCCAGTTTACCCGGCTCTCATCAGGCAGGGGGTTCAATCAGATGTTATCCACAACGATGATACCCACATGAAAGCCTAGCAGGCTGTTGAAAAATGTAGCGAGCGTAGCGGAGACAAGGAAAAATAAGGCGAAAAAGCACAGTTTACATGGAGTAAATGAGCATTTTGAGCCGAATTTTGACGCAGTATCAGCAAGCGCAGTAGTTTTTCAACAGCCTGCTAGGAATTGATGGCACCTGACGAGGATAAGCCGGGACGTACCGGAGTCTTCACCTCCGGCATACTTGCTGTCCATGGGCAACGCAAGACAGCTTTATTCTTTACTGGAAGAAAACACGCAGGAGAGAATCGGGCAACCCTTCTGGCTCATAGAAGAAAACCGATTAAAAGATCCTAGACAATTTTCCCCTGAATTGCAAATCGAGGCGACGGCCACTTTAATCCAGCACGATGCTCTCCATCCTGTCCGGCAGGAAAAAATCTTGTTCGATGATAAACAATTCCTAAAGCACTTAAAGATATTTTTGATTACCACTCATTTTCAGCCAAGGTTATAGTTGTATGTTAATTTTTCTTGTCATCTCGGTGTGTCACAAGCTCGTTTACCGGAACGGATGTGAGAAATTTTTATTGCGGTGGAGTCAGATTTCTCACATCCGTTCGAAATGACGACATTGGTCGTATTATAGACAAGTCATTAGGTTACATGCAAATTGGCAACTATGGCTGAAAATGAGTGGTAATCACAAAGATATTTGGAAGAGAGTTTTTCCACAGTTGCAGGCACAAGAAGCTGTTTTTGAGAAAAAAGGTGATTTACATATCGTGGCACTTTTCTTGAAAGTTTGAAAAATCATTGCTTACAAAACAGAACAATATACAGCGCCTGATCTTAAATAATCATCATCAAAAAACTATCCTCATTCAAAGTGGAGGGAAAACAATGGATATGGATAAGGAGAAAAGAGCACGATATGGAGTTATTGCGGGGCTTCTCGTGCTCGCCGCTGTCTGGATGTTTTATGCGTCTGGAACCAGGGCTGACGAGGGTAAATTTCCAGCTTCTGAGTTTATTGCCTCTTCCCAATGGCTTCTTGAGCATGCTAAGGACCCAACCGTCCTTGTGGTTGATGTAAGGGACAAAAAAGACAAGGATATGGTTTTTATTGACAATGCTATTTCCTTACCGTGGAAACTCTTTCGTTACAATGACGGGGCGCGGGGTATTGCCGAAGCCTTCGTCGGTTACTCCAGAGCCCAGGAGATTCTAGGCAGCCATGGAGTTTCCAGAAGCGACAGCATCGTTTTGTATGATTCCGTAAAAGAAGATGGGGGTGCAACTGCGTCCTATGTCTTCTGGGTGCTTGATCTCCTGGGACACAAAAAAATAAAAATCCTTGACCGCGGCATAGATGGTTGGATAGCTGCCGGCGGCGCCACAACATCTTCCCCGAGAGTTCTTCAGTCAATCCTTTACCAGGCACACCCGGGCCAAATAAAACTTCGTCCCTGGAAAAACGGTGATTTTATTGCAATGCGACTGGGAGATCCCCACTATCAATTGCTTGATGTTCGATCCCGTGAAGAATATCTGGGGCAGAAACCCAATGTAGGACTGGACGGCAATATCTTGAATATGGGACATATACCAACAGCGTATAATGTTGATTACCGGCTGAACTGGAGCAGCCCTGAAGAAAAAGCTATCCGTTCCTATACGGAACTGCTTTCAATATATAAAGGGATTGATCCTGAAAAGGCAGTAATCGTGTACTGCCATTCAGGGAGACGCAGCTCCTTCAGTTATTTTATTCTCAGGGCCATGGGGTTCACGGATCTTATTCTTTATGAGTTGTCCTGGAATGAATGGGGCAACAAAGAGTATTTTTATCCAGCAGAAACAAAAGAGAACACGATTAAAAGTGACAGGTTGCCGATAGTCGGTGGTCTGGAAGGCTCCCGCCCCCGGGCCACTCAAAGCCAAAAAACCGCAGAGTCCGGAAAATTGGAGCCCATGAAGGGTGGCTATATTTCTTGTGGAGGGTGAAATAATGAACCAAGACAATAAGTCTCCATACTGGCAAGTACTGCCTGCGGCCATAGCTCTTGCCGGAATCATTGTGTATATTTTTGCCACATTTGGCCCACCTGCCTCATCAAGTGGCTTTGTCTCCACTTTAAAAGGGTTTCTCAACTATTTTGCACCTGATTATATCTCTAATAAAGAGCATTACCTAATGATTCCCGGACCCGGATCATGGCTTATGAGTTTTGTTATCGGCATGGCCATCGGCGGGTTTATCGGCGGAAGAACTTTTTCCAAAAAAGTTGAAGATGTCCCGAAGGTATGGGTAGATCGTTTCGGAGATTCCCGACCTAAAAGATATGCCGCAACTTTTTTAGGTGGTTTTCTCATTCTTTTTTCCTCGCGAATGGCCGGAGGCTGCACTTTAGGTCTTTTTATTTCCGGTAGCACGCAGCTTGCCTTAAGCGGCATCTATTTTGGAGCGGTAATATTCGCCGCTGCCATGTTGACTTCGCGGCTGGTATACGGACAACAGAAATAATCAGGAGGAAAAGTAATGACAGATGTTTTTCTTGGTCTTTTTTCAGGTATTTTTTTTTGGTTTTATTATCCAACGTATTGGTGCCACTAACCCCCACAAAATGGCCAAGGCCCATCTGATGAAAGATCCGGCTATTCCACAGTTCATGTTGCTGGCTATTGTTTTTTCAGCAATCGGTCTCTTTGGTCTTCAGGCAACGGGCATCGACAAAACAGTAATACTGCCGACCAGCCTTGTGGCCACGAGCCTGGCAGCTATTATCTTTGGAATGGGCTGGGGACTGGCAGGATATTGCCCGGGAACCTGCTGGGCTGCCATGGGAGAAGGACGGATGGATGCGGTCTTCGCTTTCTTTGGCGGCCTTCTCGGAACGGCAATTTTTGCTCATTTTCATGAATGGATAATTCCCCGGCTGTACATGCCGACAAATATCGGCCGGCTGACCCTGGCCGATATCGCAGGTAACAAATATATTGGTTTGATCATACTGCTTATCCTTTTTATCGGCGGCGTATGGACCATCAACAAGTATTGGGGACATGAAAAAAATTGATTGGTGTACCTATATTTATGCAGGTTCTCTATGCATAAGCCTGTTGTTTACTGCCTGCTCTGGGGAAAATCGGGACACAAAAGGAAAAATTGCACTGCAGGTTCCCCGCGGCTATGTGCCTGTCTTGATCTTCGAGCATGAGGATCAGCGCTATTTTTTCGGCCCTTTTACAGGATATTATTTCCGCCCGTCACGGTATGGAGAGCTGGAAAAATTGATCTTTGTCTGCTTTAACGAGCAAGGTTTTTACACAGACAGTCTGCCCCACAATACCTTGCTTTATGAAGGTGAGGCCGTTTTTCAGAAACTACCGGGCAACAAGAAAGATATTCCGAAACAAGGGGAACGTATCCGTCCTGTTTTTTTTGACAAAGCTCCTTCCGTATGGCTTTCCACCCGGCCGGAACCCCAGACTGAGTATGTGCATTTTCACTCCGGCTATAACAAGCAGGGAGCGGCATTGCTGGGCTATTGGCTGCGCCATCGGGCGATGGCAGATTTTACTTACAACATGGGTGGACGTCTTACGCCTGACAGTATACTCTACCACCGAGCAGCCAAAGGCATTGACCATGATTTCGCCAGGATAATTGAATTCGACATGGGACCCGGCTCTTAGCGAGTGTCTGTCCAGAAATAGGTCATTTTGTTCGAGATCAAGGATTGCGCAAAAAATTACCGGAGGCATATATACGATATCCCGAGGATAATTTTTTAAGCATAACGCAGATATCGGTCAAAAGGGCCATTTATGGACAGGCACTAGCGAAAGACCTATCCAGATATAGTTCTGCACCAAAATAAAATGCTCGGCGATACACACGCGCAACAATTCCTATTTCGCCTCAGTCATGCAAGTCGAAGTTTCTGTGTTTGTGCAGGTCTTGTAAATGAAACAATATGGAAAAATGGTAGAGAAATACGATGGTAAATGCAAGTGACAATTGTTCTCGAAGGGAAGGGGTTGGTGCCATGCTGATCTCAATATCCGAGGATATTCTACAAAGATTTTTCCGACAGTCGACGTTCCTGCTGGGGTCCCCTTCAGCTAATTGCTCAACTCACTGCAGTTTGTTATGAAAATGGAATGGTAATCTGGTTAGTTGGATATGGAGTGCAATCTGCGCGCAATTTATTTAATCAATAATCCGTTTATTCTCCAAGGAATCAAGGACTTCCATCAATCGGCGTTTTGCCTTGTGCACGGCCCGCAATGTTTGGATAATCGATGTAGTTGGAGCGGGAGGGATAGTTGAAAAAATCATCAGCCCGGTAAGCGGCTACAGGATCGAATTTCTTTTCGCGCAGGGCAAGTTCTCGAAGCTTTTCTTTCAGGTCGGAAGCAATGCCGGGAGCACTTGTTGCGGTTTTTTGAAAACCCTTGACGCACCACTCCCTTGCCATTTTATGATTGCCGCTCTGCAGAAATGTATCAACCAGACGTCCGTAGCATTGGGTTCTGTGAGCCTCCTGTTCGTATGCCTTGTTTTGGATGAACTTTTTACACGAATCGGTGAGGGAATACTGATCTTCCAGAAAAGTATCAATCATCCAGAGCAACTGTTGCGGACCTGGCAGAGAAGAAGAGGTCACTGCCTGAAAGACGATTTCCATGCATTTTTCTATTTCCCAGGCCGTATCGCCTTCGTCATGGGATTCTTCAACCTGTTCAAGACCTCTTTCCCAGAGTTCCCGGCCCAGTTCGACCACCGTATCGGCGTGGCCTGCTTTTAAAAGGGCTGCAAGCTGCTCCTGGATGTGTGAATAGTCAGGCCGGTTTCTTCGTCTTTCCAGGGATTATACCAGGCATCTTCACTGGTGACTTCTTTGATCTCCCTGCGCAGGGCACTGGCGAGTTTTTTGATGTTCCCTCTTTGAAGGTAATCGGCATCAAGAATCTTACGTTTGACTTCAGGATAGCGGCCTGCTAAGTCCACCAGCAGGTCCACCAACTCTTTCTTGGTTTTTTTCTGTAAAATTTCGGGAAGGGCGTGATTTTTCCGTATGGAATCATGATTTGCTGTTTCTTCGGCTTCATCATCATCCCAGAAATCATCATCGTCGTCCAAGTCATCCAGCAGGGCCAGATAAAGATCTTCTTCCTTGTCCGCAAGGGGTATTTCTCGGCCTGCTTTTTCCAGTTCAAGTGCTTTCAGGATAAGGGCAACGGAATGTTTGCAGGGGCCTCCCCAGTCAAACGGGCAGGTGCAAAACCAATCGAGTTCTCCATCCTCATCAACCTCAACATTGGTGGCATAGTCTTCGCTGCCGGAGACCCAGGCGATGAGGCCGCCACTCTCGGTCCTTGCCAGGTCATAGACATTTTTCATGTATGTTTTGCCGCGATTAAGGAATTTGGTGCCGGCCCACTGCCGCAGATCATCCCAGGTCAAATTCGTAAAATATTCATTTATTGAGTTCATCGCGTTTCCATGGTTCTACTCGGAGATCTGGTCCAAGAATATTACTGACAAATCGGTTTCCTGAGCTATCCGCTACCAGGGTGCGAATACGTTCCACGGTCTCGGCGCTGCTTCCTGCATTCCGGGCTGCTTCCATGGTAAAGTTATATGCTTCCCGCACATCCAAACCGGTGATTTCGTATCCATAGCCGGCAACCAGCCAGCGCAGAGCGGTAATTCCTGCTTCAACGGCAAAGAGAGGTTCTTTGATTTTCATATCCCGTGCCGCCCTGGTCAGGGTCCTTGGGTCGCATGGGGATAGATTGGCCAGTTCAATGGCCTCGCGGTAGAGTCCTGCCGATTTTGCTGCTGCAAACCATTTGCCCTCATTCCCCGGTGATTGTGCAGTCAGATCGGATAGAATTCTGCTGGCCTCTTTGAAGGGATATTTTTTGGCAACGGCGCGAAAGGTTGCAAGATAAGTGGTCTTCCGGTTCGCTTCGATAGAGTAACGGTTGTAAGCTTCTTCTGCCATACCGCTTGACAGCAGAATTTCTTCGCATGCTGCGCTGATGAGAGAGTCCGGTTCATTCAGCCCGCGGGAATCCTCCGCATAACGAATTGCCTCTGCCTTTTTCCCCATGGCTGACAAGGCTTTTACCCCCCACATCCGGTAATGCCAGAATTTGAAGGAGGCGAGATCGAGCAATTCCAGGATTTCTTTAAAGCGTCCAGCCTTGAATAAGGCACTCAGACAGGCCGATGTTCCCTTGAAATAGCCTTCTCCGGCTTTTCGATCCTTTGACCAGGTGATGCGGACTGGAGTTATCAGTTCATCCGCCCAATATGAGGCAAGTTCCGGAGAACGGCAGAGGGTACCCCAATATTCCAAAAGCAATTCAATATAGGGGATGTCATCTTCCTCAACTGCCTTCCAGAGGCGATCAAGCCACTTGCCGCGTATCGTGTCGTCGGTAGGTGCATCAGCGATGATAGGTACCAGAGCATCAATGGCATTATTGACTGCCGTGCCGATAGCCCCGGAAGAGCTGTCCACCTGTTCAAGGGCAGGGGAGAGTTTTTCCAGAAGCAAAACTGCTCCTTCTGCACCCAGGACCGGATCTTTCCTGGCAGTTTTTTTTATTTCTGTCACTGCTTCCTTCACTCGCTTGATTGGAGTCTCGGAACGCCAGCCAAATGCCTGCCGACGAAAACGAGTGGCAAATGTCCATTTGTGTTTCTTTGGTTTTTTCAAGTTTGATGTCATGACGTATAGCTATCCATTCGATATTTTGATGTATTTATTGCAACTTTACGTTCCCTGGCTTTGCCCCGGATAGTAACAATCAAAGGCGGAACGTCATAGAACTTTTTTCCATTCTTACTGCCTTGGATGTCTGTTGATCAATGAGAGTTTACCGAGACGCCTGGATCAACATCTATATATTCCTGATTTTGATGTTGCAGCATGAGGATGAAATGCGCGAAAGATGAAAATAAATTGTTATCACAAGTGGTTATGATGTGCTCCTTGGTCAGCACAGGTTAAATAATAGTCAGGAATGATTTGTTGTGGTATAAAATTTCAGTGACTTTCAGATGTGCTCTGAAGGATAAAGGGGAAATGGGACTCGAATAGTGAATTTGAGAGTGTTGAGAGAGTAAAAAACTTATATTTCAAGACTTGACCCCATTTTTTTCAGGATGTTCTGGGCCATGAAAATAGAAAAATGACTGAGGGTTATATTCATACTATAAATAACCGGGCAAAAGAGGTTATGGCCGCTTTTGAGAAAGTAAGAAGTTATAAGATTGATTTTGAAGAAGATTTCTGTGTCTCAAATGAGAGTGTTTAATGTTTATGAATTTGTCGAGACTTAAGAGTAAAAATAAAATTGTAATATTTATAGTCTTCTTGTTTCTTGCGGTCATATACATAGGAGACTTTACCCAAAGTTTGCATAACTTAATAAGTTTTAGGGATAAATATTTTCCTAGTTTATTTCAAAACAATAATAGAGAATTTTCAGATAAATATTTTGGTATACTGGTTGCCCCATTTGTGGGTAATAGCAAAGAGCTTAATGAAAAAGGGTTTTCTGTACAAGGTACTATTAACAGTACCCTAAATGCTCGTTTTAAAGAGTTGAATTTATCTAATACTCAATCAAGGCTTCTTAATATTGAAGAAATAAACTCCCATGAAATGGCTAGAAGAATTGGCGAGAAATATAATGCAAATTTAGTAATTTGGGGAAGTGTAACGATTGCAGGGATAATTCCTAATATTACAGTGGTTGATAAGGATGCCGTCTATGGTGAAATCGTTAATTATGAAACAACAATGTTGAAGAATAGTCTTATGTATATGTCTTTGGAGACATTTGAAGATATCCGTTTACCTCAGTTGACTGATGAGACAGTGGTTATAGTTTCATTTGTTGCAGGGTTTAAATTTTATTCTAATGCTAAGTTTGATGAAGCTATTAAATATTTTAAAATGTCAATACCAATTTCAGGTAATAAATATATAAATTTGTCTAGTGTATATTTCTACATTGGAAATATTAATTATTTCAAAAAAAATTATAATGAGGCAATAGATTTCTATAATTCTTCTATTGAATATAGAGAAGATAATGATATGGCTTTTAATAACAGAGGTTCTGCGCTGAAGATTATTGGGAAAAATAATGAAGCTTTATCTGACTTTAATAAGGCTATAAAATTGAATGATAACAATCAATTCGCACACAATAATCGTGGTTTGATATTTTATGAAAAAAAAGAAATCGGAAAGTCGTTAGCTGATTTTGATAGAGCGATTGAATTAGATGTTAAATATATAAATGCATATTTAAATAGGTCACTTTCGCATCTTTATCTCAAAAGATACGAAGATGCGATTTTTGATTATTCTATTGTTTTAGAAATTGATCCTGAGAATAATATTGCATATTACAATTGGGGCGTGACATTGACAGAACAGGGAAGGTATGAAGAGGCCATCGAAAAATATAAAAAGGCTTTAGAATACAGTTTTGCTGATGCAGATGCCTTATATAATTGGGGTAATTGTCTTTTTGAGCTTGGAAGATACGAGGAGGCAATTATTAAATTTGAAGAGTCAATAAAATATAGACCAGGATTTTTAAAAGCTATTTCTAATTATGGTGCTGCCTTAAGTAAGTTGGGAATGCATGAAGAAGCAATAACTAAATTTAAAAAGGTGCTGACTTCCAGACCCGATGATACAACTGTTTTGCATAATTATACTAAGGCCTTAATTCAGTTAAAAAAATATGATGAATCCGTTGATGTATATCAAAAAATTATTGAATTAAATTCCCAAGATTTAGAAGCATTGATAAATTACGGAGGCGTTCTTCGTGAGTTAGAAAAATATGAGAAATCCCTTGTAATATATAAACAGGCTTTGAAATTAGATCCAAACTCTGTACATACTAGGTTTGGTATAATTTTTAATTTAGATAAACTAGGAAAAAGTGATGAATTGGGTAGTATATTATTAAATGATAGTAGCTCAACAAGTGAAGATAAGTTTTAAACATATGACAGATATTCAAAATTATAATAAACTCACACAAATTCAAACACTTAAGAGCAGGGATTAAATAAAAATGTAATCCATAAAAAACAAAAAAAGGACTAACAAGCAGATATCACTTGAAAGTCCTTTGTGTTATATGGTGCCCCCGGCAGGATTCGAACCTGCGGCACCAGGATTAGGAATCCTGTGCTCTATCCCCTGAGCTACGGGGGCGATATGGTGATTTTGGCAGGCCAACATCTCTCTGAAACGCAAGCCTGATAAGCATTCGGTAAGAACAGGCTATATTAATCTATTCCAAGATTTTCGCAATATAATTTCGATATCAGTGCCGGGTTAATGACATATCCTTATGAAAACGAACTTGTTTCAGCAGCCATGCTGCTAGAGAATTATCTGTAATTCCTGCATGTTGGCGCGGCTGAACTAGCGCTACTCAGTTTTACCTGCAAACAAGCAGAGCACGACCATTGATTTTTTCAGTACCTCAGCATGGTTTGCTTCAAATTTAACTAATCGTATATTCAACCAGAACATCATCTTGCCATATCCTATCCCCATGAAGTAAAAAAACCTTAGATGTTTTTAATATCCATGAGTCAGGGGTACATAAAAATTGTTTCTGAGCACACTATGGGTAACAAAAAAATAACAAGCCGAAAATCTCTTCAAACGGAATGTGAGCAAATCTATAGCATCTTGGACAATATAGATGCAGTTGTTTACGTAACCGACATGCAAACTCACGAAATTCTGTTTGCCAACAAATTTTCACGGGATCTTTTTGGTGAAATTTCCGGAAAAATCTGCTGGCAGACAATCCAGGTCAACCAGTCCGGACCCTGCCCTTTCTGTACCAATGAAAAGCTGCTTTCCAAGGAGGGGAAACCTCTTGCCTCCACTTATGTCTGGGAACACATAAACAGTATCACCGGACGATTTTATGAGATCCATAACAAGGCCTTCAAGTGGATTGATGGCCGCCTTGTTCGTCTGCAGCTTGCAATTGATATAACAGAGCGAAAACAATTTGAAGAGGCTTTGGTAAAAAGTGAGGAAAAATTCCATACCTTTGCAGATTATACGTATAACTGGGAGTGCTGGATCGATCTGGCTGGACACTACCAATACATCTCTCCATCGTGCCAGCGGGTTACCGGCTACAGTGCACAGGATTTTTATGACGATCCGCAGCATTTATTGTCCATCATTCACCCCGAGGATCGGGAGCAGTTTGCAATCCACCTCAAAAACGAGCTTAACCAGGAAAACGTCCATCATTGTGATTTTAGAATTATTACACCGAGCGGCGAGGTGCGCTGGATAGCGCACAGTTGTCAACCTGTCTTTGATAAACAGGGAAATTGCCTTGGTCGCAGAGTGAGTAACAGGGATATTACCAGGCGTAAGCTTGCCGAGGCGGTTCTTGCCGAAAGCGAGGCGAAATTTAAGAATATTTATGAAAATTCTTCCATTGGCATTTCCCTCATCCCGCTTGGTGAGGGTACGGAGGAGGCCTGTGAAAAGAAACCGGCATTGGTCAATCGTGCCATGCAGAACTTTCTTGGCTTCAGCAATGAGGAGATTTGCTCTAAAACATTGGCAGAACTCTCCCACCCGGATGATATGAAAAAGGAGCTTCCCATGCTCAGGAGTCTTTTAGCCGGGACCTTTGACACATATAAAATTGAAAAAAGATTTATTGGGAAAGACGAAAAGGTCATTTGGGGAAGCCTGTCGAGAAGTATTATTAAAGACGAACAGGGAAGGCCTCTTTATATTGTCAGCACCATCGAAGATATTCAGGAGCGTAAAGAAGCTGAAGAAGCCTTGCAGCGATCACACGAGGAGCTGGAATCCAAGGTTGAAGAACGCACCCAGGAGATAGCTGCAGCCTACCAGAAATTAGAAGAGGAAAAAACCAAGCTTGAAGAGGCTTACACAGCCTTGAAAGTCCTGTTGAATCGCCGGGAAAATGATAAAAAGAATATTGAAAATCAAGTTGTTGCCAATGTCAAAGAACTCGTTGAACCCTATCTTGCCAAATTACGTACAGGAAGGCTTGACGCAAAACAGAAAAAGCATGTCGATATTATTGCCGCAAATCTCCAGGATGTTATATCGCCTTTTGTTCATACCGTTGCTTCAAGATATCTCAAGCTGACAGCCACCGAGTTGCAGGTTGCCAATCTGGTCAAACAGGGAAGAACAACCAAAGAAATTGCGGAAATAATGAACCTGTCAACAGAGACCATCAGTAATCACAGAAAGAAAATCAGAAAAAAATGCGGCATTACCAACAAAAATATGAATTTGAGAACCCTGCTTTCCTCCTTCCCTGAGTAAAAAAATTCTGCGCTGGAACTTCCAGATTCCATTTTGCAAAATGGTTATTTTTTATGACCATTTTGTGACCAAAAACACCCTCTTGTTTCCCTGCACTCCCCTGCATATTATTAATTTAGAGCCTGTCCATATTTCTTGATAGACACGAGTGTTATGTCAGGCTTCAATTGTTGTGTAGGTCGCCATACCCATGGCGACTCTTCGGTGTCGGGAAGGGTTCGAAGTCTCACCTTGTTCGCTATCTCCCGACCTACATGTGTCATGACACTTGTTTAAAATATAGAGGGGAGCGCAATGGATTCAAAGACAATTCACCAAGCCTTACATACCGTTCTGCACCCGAAGTTAAGAAAGAGTCTTATCGATCTCGGTATGATTCGTAATGTCTCAGTTGAGGGTGGCCGGGTTACACTCACCCTTGCCGTGAAAAGTGAGCGGTCTCCCCTTAAAAAGGTGCTCATAAAGCAGATTAAAGATGCAGTGGGTGCATTGCCGGATGTTTCCTCAGTAGAAGTTGATGTCACAACATTAACCAGGCAGGAATTTGAAGTTATCTTCCCCAAGGCCCCGTTAAAAGGCATAGAAAAAGTAAAACATTTTCTGGCGGTGGCCAGCGGCAAAGGCGGTGTCGGCAAGACGACCATCGCTGTGAATGTCGCTCTTGCCCTTGTGAAACAGGGGAAGAGGGTGGGCCTTCTGGATGCTGATGTCTATGGCCCAAGCGTTCCTTTAATGCTGGATCTTTCCGACGCTCTTGATCAAAAAGAAAGCATGATCATACCGGTTGAAAAGTATGGATTAAGGATTGTTTCGCTGGGTATGACTGCCGGCCAGAATGAAGCTTTTATCTGGCGGGGACCGCTTGTTTCCAAGATGATTCACAAGCTCCTTGCCCAGGTGGAATGGGGTGAACTCGATTATCTGGTCATTGACCTGCCTCCTGGAACCGGTGACCCTTCCATCACTGTTGCCCAGGCTATTCCCCAATGTTCGGTTCTAATGATAACCACCCCACAGGAAGTAGCATTGGCGGATGTTCGCCGCTCTATCGGGCTTTTTAACAAAATCGGACAGACAATTGTCGGTCTTGTCGAGAATATGTCCTACTTCCTCCCGAGTCAATCAGCGCAGCCAATTGAAATTTTCGGAAGCGGCGGCGGGGAGCGTCTCAGTCAAGAGGCAAATATTCCATTACTGGGAGCCATTCCCCTGGACCTTAGACTGAGGCAAGGTGGCGATGACGGCATTCCATTAATGGTTTCCGCGCCGAACTCTTCGGCAGGGCTTGTTTTCCAGTCAATTGCACAGAAAATAACAGAATCGCCGGAACAGGCGAGTCCCTGGCAGGGGAATTACAATGTCCCGTAACAAAAAGAGTCAGTTTCAACGGTTTATTATCGATAGTATTCCTGTTGCCATGGTGACCATGGACTATGACTTTAAAATTACTTCTTTTAATAAACGAGCTGAAAAATTGACAGGATACAAAGCGCACGAAGCAATTGGACAACCATGTCATGACATTCTGAACAGCAGCCGCTGTCAAGAAGGGTGTCCCCTGCAAACAGTGCAGAATTTCAGTGAGTCCACACTCGGACTTGAGGGGGAAGTTATCAACCGCAATGGCGAAAAAATTCCTGTAAGAATAGGCGCTGCCTCCATCGTAAACAATGACAATAATTTTACAGGGTACCTTGAGGTTATTGAGGATATTTCCCGTCAAAAAAGAATAGAACGAGAAAAAAACAATTTTATTTTCATGATTGCCCACGACATGAAATCCCCATTGATTGGCATAAATGGACTGATCAACCGGCTCAAAAAAGAGAAGAGTTGCCAGGAGAACGACAAGCTGCAGAGTTATTTCAAGGTTATTGAAGAGGCCGGGCAACGGCTTGAGTCCATGGTCAGTGAATTTCTTGAATATTCCCGTTTGGAAAACGGGCAAATTAAATTGGAGTTGCGTGAGACTGATATTGCACATGTTCTGCAGCAGGCAACGGATATGCATCGGCTCAGGGCAGAAGAGCGAAATATTGTTTTGTCGTGCAACGGTCATTCTTTGACAGCAATTGAGGCAGATGAAAATCGTCTGCACCGAGTATTTAGCAATATTATTGATAACGCCATCAAATATTCCCCCAGGCAAACTGAGATTTCCATCAGCACCAGGGAAACGGAAAGTGAGATACTTATTTATTTCAAAGATCAGGGCTGGGGCATTGGTCCCCAGGAGATTCCGTACATTTTTGACGCTTTTTACCGGACAAAATCGGATGAAAAACCAAGCGGTCAAGGCCTTGGACTGGCAGCATCCCGTGCCATCATCAGTCAGCATGGCGGCACTATCTCGGTGGAGAGTATCCAAGGGAAAGGCTCTGTTTTTACTGTGAGGCTCCCAAAACATGGAAAAGCAGAGACGAAAATGATCTCAGGGCTTTAATGCATAATTGCGGAGGATATTTTCTGATTAGAGCAAAGTCAGAAATTAAAATTGTAAATTGACTCTATACAATTCTCAGCAGCCAATCCAGTATTGGAAACTTGGCGACAGGAAAGTGGCAATTTTTAACTGAGAATTGTTTTTAAGCATTAATTGTAATTCAACTTTCCGACTTGACATAACTCGTTGTTATTACATTGTAGGTTGGGTTAAATTCGTTTCATGCTACCAGAATTGTTGGGTTTTCGGTAGCAAGCAATAAGTAAAAAAGTTGAAAGACCTATAACCCAACAAGAACAGAGGTTATTGGAAATTAACCCAACCTACAAATAACACCATAAATTAAGGCAATACATGAAGTCGGAAAGTTGAGTTGTGATAATTCAGTAAAGTGAAAAACGAAAAATAAACTTTAAAAAAAACAGGAGGTTAGATTATGAAGGCGCTTGTTGTTTACTCCAGTAAAAGCGGGAATACGAAAAAACTTGCAGACGCGCTCTACGAGGTTTTGCAGTGTGAAAAAGATTTACTTTCCATTGCCGATAAACCAGACCCGTCCGGCTATGATTTTGTAGCAGCAGGTTTCTGGTTGATGGCCGGGCAGCCTGATCCTGAAACCCAGGAATTCTTGCCAAAGATTGGTGAAAAGGATGTTTTTTTATTTGCAACACATGGCGCGGCAAAAGACTCGGATCACGCAAAAAATGCCATGAACAAGGCAAAATCACTTGCCGCTCCGGCAAGGATCTGCGGGACTTTCAACTGCCAGGGCCAGGTATCTGAAAAAGTAATGGAAAAAGCCGCAGCAAAAGATCCCCAGCCTCCCTGGTTTGCAGATGCGCCGGCGGCCAAGGGGCACCCTGATGCAGAGGATATAAGGCAATTTGTTCATCTTTTTAACGAGTTGAGTCTTCCTTAGTTCGCGCCAGTCAAGAAATTATATTTCTTGTTATAGGCACTCGTTTGAAATTGTCCGTAGGTTGATTGATCCTTTTGGGATCGTATTTGAATCAGTGGAAAGGGAACATGTAGGTAAATTTCTTTACATTGAAAGAGGAAAGATGAAGGTAACGCAGGTTTCAGTGTTCCTGAAAGATAGAGCTGGTAACTTGACTGAATGTATGAGTTTGTTGTCGGAAAATGATATCAAAATTCAGGCAATGTTCCTTGCTGAAATCAATGAATGCAGCATTTTGCACTTTATCGCAGACGACCCCGACAAAATAGTCAGTTCACTTAAAAAGAGTGGATTCGGTGTTGCTGAGAGCGAAGTGCTGCTTCTTCATCTGCCTGATTCGCTTCACGCTCTGCAATCTACCCTGAAGACATTCAGGAAGAATGATTTTCCACTTAAATATATGTACATGGGGAAAGACTCGCAATTTGTTTTTCGGTTTGACCCGCTCAAATCAAAATCGTTGATGGAAAAATAGTCGGTTACTGGGACAGTGCTTGTAAAGGAGTCGCTTTATGTGAATTCGGTCCTGCTAATAACAGTCATCGTCGGAGTCATTCGAGTCGTCAGGGCTTTTATACATGTTGGCCATGAACTGAATCAAGAAAACCAGGAAAAAAACAGCCAGGTAAACAGCCAGCCAGTCAAGTATTCCATTTGCATGGAGAAGTATCCAGTCAAGCATTTCTCCTTACCTCCGGTTTCAACTTGATAATGTAGAAAGAACAGGCATGTACACCGCGCAGGTGGGTGGAATTCGCACTGTCACATATCGTGCATATGCACATATGTTAAGTGAAGATTATTCCAAAGTCAAGTTTAAGAGGGTCGTTAAATTCTCATATTGAGTTTGTCGCTTTTAAAAAATAAATCTGATGCAGCAAGGTTCAGCTTTTTTTTACCGGAAATTCAATCTGATATTTTTTCATCTTGCGCCAGAGGGTCGTCTTGTCTATGCCCAGATGATCTGCCGTCTTTCCCCTGGAGCCGTCAAATCTATGCAAAGCCGCCCAAATCGTTGCCGCCTCGGCATTGGAGAGTGGATTCGCTTCAGGAATATGTTCCTCGGCATCATGACTATCCCCTGAAATCGACTTCACAAGCTCTTCAGGCAGACAGGTAACATCAATGACAGGACCCTGGCACATGACAAAGCAATGCTCCAGGATATTTTCCAGCTCCCTGATATTTCCCGGAAAATCATACTGCATCAGAATGTGGAATACATCCGAACTGACAGCATCGATTTTCTTTTTTTTCGACTGGCATAATTTTTCTATAAGGTGCTGAATCAACAGGGGAAGATCATCACGTCGTTCCAAGAGCGAGGGCAAAGTGATATGAATCACATTGAGCCGAAAGTAGAGATCTGTCCGAAAACTCCCATCCTCAACCTTTTCTTTTAAATTTCTATTTGTGGCTGCAACAACACGGACATCGGCCTTTATCGTTGTCGTGCCGCCCAAAGGTTCAAATTCTTTTTCCTGGAGAACGCGCAGCAGCTTCAACTGCAGAGCAGGGGAGATATCGCCGATTTCATCGAGAAAGATTGTTCCGTTCTGCGCCAGGGAAAAACGTCCTTGCCTGTCTTTGTCCGCCCCGGTAAAGGCTCCTTTTTTATATCCGAATAATTCTGATTCCAGAAGTGTGTCAGGCAGAGCCGCACAGTTAAGTGCTACAAAGGCACCCTTCCTCTCGCTTAATGTATGTATAGCTTGTGCAATCAACTCCTTTCCCGAACCACTTGGCCCTTGAATGAGTACAGTACTGTCGCTCTTTGCAATACTTGGCAGGGTGCTGAATATTTTCTGCATCCTCTCATTTTTACTGATTATGTTATGAAAGATAAATTGCGGGGAAATCTTTTGATGCGGAGCGGAAGGATCTGAAGGAGCCGGAGTTCTGTCAGGTTGTTGTTCATGATGCTCCTGGGGTGAAGCAGACGCATTCTGTATACCTTTGATTTCCTCATCAAGGGTATCTTCGTACCATTTTTTTCTGGTTAAGAGAGACCTGACAACGGCTGCCAGTTCTTTATAATCAAAGGGTTTGGCAAGATAGCTGTCTGCGCCGATGTCCAAGCCTTTAATTTTATCCTGGATAGTGCTTTTGGCTGTCAGCATCAGAATACGGAAATCTTTTCTGTTGGCAAACTGATTGAGACGGCGGCAAACCTCATAGCCATCAATCTTGGGCATCATAATGTCCAAAATAATGATGTCAGGCGTTGATTCCTCAACTCTCTGCAGAGCTTCTTCACCATCATAGGCCGCAATCGTGTCATAGCCATCTGCCCGCAGCCTTTTGGTCAACAACTCAACTGTATCAACGGTGTCGTCAACGATCAGGATCTTCTCTTTACATTTCACGGAGGGGACTCCAAAACTGATATTTTCATTTAAAATAAAGTGGATACTATATCTAATTACTGACAAGGCGTCAATTTTCAATGCTGATTGACACCCAGTTTGGATAGGTGGACAGGAGAAGGTGGTTGTCGACAGTCGAAAGATGATGAGCTGGTGGTTATGATGCCCATCGGCATTTTACGGATAGAAAAACCAGGTGCCACCACTTTACACGCGTTGTGACACCTGATTCTTGGGCTCATCGACATCAGAATGCGAAAAGCCGGTTTAAAACTGACAGCCAAGGCAGGAATGAAAAAAATGGAATCTCCTGTTACTGAAGGTTACAGTTACATAGCGGTCATGGCTTGTTCCTGGGCTTCTGAAAAAATCTCATCACCGGTTTTTATTTTGTCACTGTCTTTTGCCTGCAGGAGGATCTTGCCTGATTTGGCCCGTTTGAGTTCAATGGAAGCAACAAGTACATTATCCAGCTCTGCCAGCAGGACTAACGATGCCATGACCTGTTTGAAATCACGGCTATGCTTTGCTCCGAAATCGGCAAAAATGCCGCCCCATTCTGATTCATCATATTTATGGAGGGATTGTATGCATTCTTTTCTGAATTTTTCAGCAGCATGGAACGTTCTTGCATCACTGCCTATATCTCTCTTTTCCCCGACAAGCACAGGTAAGGCGTGGTAGGATTTGGTGAGAGATTCCATTTTCTGAGCATCTTCAAAGTTATCTGAGTGTAAAAAATTAGGATCATATTCCCTTAAAATTGAGCGTACATCCTTGTTGTGGATAGGGGTGCCGGGGGCAACCTGGCCAAGTTCCGTAGCCACAGCAAAATAGATCTGGCGAATTTCTGTTGAGCCGCAATTTTTGATTTTTTTTATGCCATCCTCGGTGATGAAAATATCTGCCTGGAATTTTGCGTTATCTTTTTTACTGAGGAGTTTTGTGAAAAAAGAGTGATCTTCAATCTTGTTTTCTTCATAGGGCTCGATACCAATCATGCCTGCAAAGCGGTTAAACAGCAGAACTTCATCCCTGGATGTAAAGGCATCATTTCGGTTATAAAGAAGGCGCCAATAATCCATGCCGGTATCGCGGTTGTCAAGCTGAACCTGGAGGCCTTCCCAACGAAGCTCTTCATTGTTATTAAAAAACTTTCTATTTTTGCCAACAGTTTCAAGTCGCATGATCTGCATGTGATTGTCATAAAGCAAGTAGCCATCACGAATAGCACGCAGGGTATTGGCCATGATGAGTTTTTTGCCGGGAAACCCCAATTCCAAAGAGGTTTGCTCAATGGTTTTATTTGACTGAAATTCAATACGTTCTATCGCATTTTTATCCGTTTGCCATAATTTATTGACTTTTTCTTCATTGAGACGACAGATGGCGTCATAGGCCTCACGCCCGGCAGGTTGGTCAAGATCTAAAGTATATTTTACCAAATGCTGGAGTTCGTAGCTTGTTTCGGTGCCTAGTGCGATGTAAAAGGACGTATAATTCTTCAGGTACTGGCCAATTGTTTTTTCGAGTTTGTCATTATCAAAGAGATCGATAAGTTTTTTGCCTTCCTTCCATCCTTCAACAAGACCGGATATTTTATTGGTTTCAAGAACATCCACGGATTCCTGGGCCTTTTTATACCAGTCATGCTTTATTATTGTGTTTGAAATTTTTCCAGTATCCACTTCAAATCCAACTTTGGCCTTAAACATGGTGGAAAGAGAGCGATTTTTCAGAAGAGAAACAGTGACGCTGACTTTATTTTTTTCCTCTCGTAAAATTCGCAGGGCGAATTCGCCTTTGATCTTATCGGCGGTTTGAATTGATAAGCTGGCAAGAGTTTTTTGCAGGGTGAAAGTGCCGGAGAAACTTGCATCACCATGGCCCATCAACTGAAAAGAAGTACCGGGCAAAAGTTTTTGAGCATTTTCTGCGCTAAATGGGAATTCAACCATTGTTTCCTTTGCGACGTCAGCAATGGTTTCTTTTCCTTTCAGAATGTAAGGCCGAAATGATTGATAGTCCACAAGGGCCTTTGCAGAAAAGCCAAGAGCGACAGGGGGTCCGGCCAGTGTGAAGTTTTTGGAAAATTCACCGTCTGTCTCAAGAAGTCCACCGGTTTGCAACCAGAAAACAGGCTTATTGCTGACTTCAGTTAATCTATCACTGGTGGCAACCCGTAACGGCGAATTTTGGATTTTATCACTTTCAGGAAGAACAATTTGGCTGCGAAGCTTGATTGAAAGTAATTTCTCATCAAGTATTGTTTTGGTTTGTGACTCTGTGAGCTTGTCTTTTACCTCATCAACTGCAATTTCAAGAAATTTCATAGTTACTCCTTGTTCAGTTTTCCCCCTCCAATATCTTTATGTATGCCGCCATGGAAATGATTGTTGGGCATTTGTGAGAGGTTAAAAGAGGAATCAGTAATGCTTCTTTAGCGGAATTATTTCTTCTCTTTTGTGCTTAGTCTAATCTGGCTATTTGAAGAATATATGCTTGGTTCGCCCGGATAGGGTTGAAAGTGACTTCGGCCTATCACGTACATAAAGCTTACTATCACTCTGGAGGACTTCGGTCAAGTTTCTTTTTGGAGTTTTGCCGGAAATGGATAACTGGGTTTGCCTTTTAGATGAGGTATTTATGTTGAACAGAATTTAAAAAACGATAGCACAGAAAAGCAGCCTTTGAAAAGTATCCATTCTCAGTAGCCAACCTCTAGACTTCCGCCTCCGCGGGAGTGACGATGGGCTTGGTTATGTCATTCCCGCGGAGGCGGGAATCCAGTATTGGAAGCTTGGCGACAAGAAAGTGGCAATTTTTAACTGAGAATTGTTTCTAACCATAAAAAATAGTGATTACCAACGTATTTCGGCCGGCACAAAGAGAGTTCTTAGTTTTTCCTGTCATCTCGGTGTCACACAAGCTCGCTTACCGGAACGGATATGAGAAATCTTAATATCTGTGGTGACAGATTTCTCCCGTTGGTCGAAATGACACCATTTGCATTTTATGTCTCCAAATCAAGCTGTTAATGAGCCAATAATATAACATTGGCTGAAATTCGTTGGTAATCATATAAATAATAATTGACAGCAGTTTTATTGAGAATTAGCTATATAGCTATGTGTAAATAAAAAATAATGACGGAGGAAGGCGTGAAGGGGTTTATACGAGTGATGAAAGCATTGTCTGATCCCAGCAGAGTCAAAATCATCAAAATGCTGAGCCGGAAAGAGATGTGTGTCTGTGAAATAACGGCAGTTCTTAAACTTGCCCAACCGACGATCTCTAAGCATCTGAAGATCTTAGAAGATGCCGGGTTGGTTGATTTCAGCAAGGATGGTTCCTGGGTCAATTACAGGCTCGATTTGCAGTCTGCTAACCAGTACGCCGAAGTTATGCTGGAGCATATGCAGAACTGGCTTGAGGACGATAAGGAAATTCGGGAGATTCTCGCCAGGGCAAAAGAGGTAAACCGTGCAAGTTGCAATGCTCCATAAAACTTACTCTACATTCTGTTCTTTGTGCTTATGCAGGCATGATCCCATGTTTGCTTATTCGGTGGAGGGGAGAAGGAAATGAGTTATCAGCATGGTCATAGCCAGAGTGTGATTTTCGGAAACCGGCAGGTCGGGGAACAACACCCTTCTGCCGGATCATAATTTAAGGAAGGAATATCATGAGAAAACCAGGTCTTTTTATCGCATTTTTTTGTTTTCTGTTTTTTGCCGTTCCAGTCATGGCATCGAGTACACCGTTTCAAATTCCCGTTCCAGGCATGGTAACCATGGTTGATCTTGGGGCCAAAACATGTGTTCCCTGCAAAATGATGGAACCGATCCTGAAAAAACTCAGCACGAATTATGATGGCAAGGCAGTGATAGCCTTTATTGATGTCTGGCAGGAACCGGAACAATCAAAAAAATTCAAGGTGTCAATGATTCCCACCCAGATTTTTTTTGATAAGGACGGCAAAGAGGTTTCCCGCCACGTGGGATTTATGAGTGAGAAAGAGATCGTTGACCAGCTTGCAAAAATGGGAGTGGCCGATCCTCTGAGAAGATAACAATGAAAATAAATTGGCAATGGTTGAGAGTATACAACTTCTCTTTGGACAGAAAAAACGTGTTGTTTCCTATCAAATAAAGTAATTGGTAATTGTTCTTTTTCCTAACCCTGTTTATGGGTGAAAAGTGTTTGACAATCGGGATGCATCATGATTTAAATGAAGTACAAATAATTTATAAAGAGTCAAAACCAAACCCTCCGGAAGGAGGGGACGGAAAGCCACGGGTCTGTTACAGATAGCCGGGTTGCCTATGTTCATGCGGCAACCCGGCTTTTTTTTTATGATTACCACTCATCTTCAGCCTTTTCATACAATCTGAGGTGCCGCTGAATTGTTATGGAAACAGTAAAAATGGAGTACGACAATGCTGACGACAACACAAAAGAAAACCGCCGAAGCCATTATAAATATTTTTGAAACCAGCGAAGTTCTTGGCAACTACAGTCTGGTTACACTCATTTCCGGAGACACGGGACATCTCACCTATGGCCGCTCGCAAACCACGCTGGGTTCTGGAAACCTGTATACGTTGCTGCAACGCTATTGCGAGAATCCCGGTGCACGTTTCAGTGCACGTCTTGAACCGAGCCTGCCACGCTTCTCAGCCTGCGACCTTTCCCTGGATAATGACCTCAAGGTGCACAACCTCCTGCGAGCCAGCGCCGATGATCCGGTGATGCGCGAGACCCAGGATGCCTTTTTTGACGATGTCTATTGGCAACGAGCTGCTCGTACCGCCAAGCGCAAGGGGATCACCAGTCCCTTGGGGGTGGCGGTGGTCTATGACAGCTTTGTACATGGTTCATGGCAGGCCATGAGTAATCGTACAACCACGCAGATTGGTGATGTTGCCGCTGTTGGTGAACAGAAGTGGATCAAAGAATATGTGGCCACCCGCCGATTATGGCTTGCCAGCCATTCCCGGGCTGACCTGCGTGCTACAGTATACCGTCAGGATGCTTTTATGCGCCTGATTGATCAAGACCACTGGGCATTGAACCTGCCTCTGGTCGTCCGCGACAGGGAGATTTCCGCCTCTTCGCTTGCAGCTACTCCTCCCGGCTGCTTTGACGGCCCGCAGCCGGGCATCCGTGTTTTGTCCCTCCAGTCTCCAATGCAGCGTGGAATGGATGTGCGTCTGGTGCAACTGGGGCTTTCCGAGGCCGACATAGACATCAAGGCGGATGGTTTTTTCGGTCAGACTTCCGTCCGCCTCCTCAAAAAGTATCAATCCGCCCACGGGCTGCCCGTAACCGGTGTGGCTGATGTGGCATTAATTGCGCAATTGACAAGTTGATTGGAGACGCATCTATGCCCTTCAGGGTGAAAAGCTCTGAAGCTGATCATCCGCCCAGGCGATTTCAATAAATGACATACCTGTCGGCAGCGGTTGTGGGGATAATCGAAAGGTGAGATTATCCCCACGCAAACCGGTAGGGAACATCAAAATTTCCGCAAAAAATCAAACTTAAAATCATGCGGCCACGTAAACCGCATCCCGGCGGATATTAAATATGCCGACAATATCATCAACCAGCTCTTTCACCGTAGGATATTCCGACTGATCGATCAGGTTATTGTGGAAAGTCTCCTCTCCATCTTCATTTTCGGCAACAATAAACCCGCAGCGTATGCTGTCCATAAAGTTTTTCCGTTCAACATCGAGATAGACAGTAATGTTTCTGATCATGGCATTCTCCTTTTGGGCTGAGGTGACAAATGGTTCATTCCGTGTTGTTCATTCGGAGAATAACATTGTTGGTAGGACAGATAGTGTCCTACCAGATATTTTTTTTGACCAGCAGAAAAGAGGGTGGAAGAAGAGAGGTTGCTCTATGTTATACACTTGTTATCCCGCTGTTATACTTTCGTGATATCCCCGGATTATATTTTCTACAAAAGCAGAAAAGAGTTGTTTTTTGCACCACAACCTTACAAACGGAGGGAAGTCATGAAAAATATTACAGCAAAAGTCATTATCATGTTTGCCGCAGCTATGCTGATGCTGGGCGGTTGCAGCGCAAGTGACATGAACGGCGGTATGGACAATGGTATGGACTCCAGCATGAAGAGCATGGAAAATACCCAGATGGAAGAACCGATGATGGAGGATTCCATGATGGAAAAAGGTATGAGCGATTCAATGGATACCATGGATACCATGGAGACCATGGAAAAGCCCATGATGGATCCTTCTTCTTCAATGAAATAGGGAAACAATATGCATCGTTTGAAATTTATCTCGATTTTTCCCATGCTCTTTATCCTGACCTTTGGCTGCGCCCATGCTGACGTAAAATTGGGTGCAGCCGAGGCCACCTTTGCCGTTCGCTGATATGATGTCGGAGCAGCCGCCTTGGAAAGGCGGCCGGGCATTTTGTCGGTGAGCAAGGGATGGCAGGATGGTAAAGAAATAAACCGTGTTGTCTTTGATCCTGAAATTATCACTGTGCGCCGGATTGAAGAGCGGCTGAAGCAGGCCGGAACCTATGTGCAGACTCTGGACGAACCGGACATGAAAAAGCAGGAGTAGCGTACCGCCCAAACAACCTTTTGTTCTAGAGTTGTGACAATTTAAAAGCGGTGTCCAGCATACGGTTGGCGTATCCCCATTCATTATCAAACCAGGCAAGCACGCGCACCATGCGGGAACCACTAACCTGGGTCTGGCTGCCGTCAATGACAGCCGAATGACTGTTCTTGTTGAAATCGCTGGATACCATGGGCTCTTCGGTGTAGCCCAGCACCCCCTGCAGATGACCATTTGCCGCTTCCTGAAAAACGGTGTTTACCGCGCGACTGTCAATATCTCTCGAAACAGCCACAGTCAGGTCGATGGCGGAAACATTGGTGACCGGAACGCGCATTGATGCCGACTGGAAGCGTTCGGACAGGTGCGGCAGGATGCGCTCCACGCCCCTGGCAAGTTCCGTTGCCACCGGCACCATGGACTGCACTCCGCTGCGTGTGCGACGAAGATCATTGCATAAATGGTATGCATCTAAGATGGGCTGATCGTTCATCATGGAGTGCAAGGTCGTTATCATGCCGTGCTCAATACCCATTGCATCATCAAGAACCTTGATCACCGGTACGATGCAGTTTGTCGTGCATGAGGCATTGGAAATAATCGTGTGGTTTTCCGTGAGAAGATGGTCGTTGATGCCGTAAACAATGGTTGCGTCAAGGTTGTCATCACCGGGACAGGACAGAATGACCTTCCCGGCACCACGGTCAATATGGGACGTGAGTTTTCCCCGCGTCCTGTAGCAGCCGGAACACTCCAGAACAATATCTATTTCCTGTTCCGTCCAGGGGAGATTTGAAATCTTCCTGTGAAAAGTGACCGGAATAGTATCGCCATTGGCATGAAGACAATTCTCCTCAAAAGAAACTTTTCCGGGAAAAGAGCCATAGATGGAATCATATTTTGTCAGATACGCAATCTTCTCGATGGATGAAATTTCGTTGATCGCTTTAATCCGAAATTTTTCTCGCAAGTCAGATTCGTAATAGGCGCGGAGGATAGCCCGGCCGATTCTGCCATATCCATTAATTGCAATATTATGAGCCATGTCTTAGAGTCGCCCGAGATTGCAATTGGGAACAATGCTGTTCATTTTTTTACCCGTTTGTTTATTGTGACAGTCTCGCATGTATGGCCGTGAGGGCGAAACCACCACTGCAGCACGTGTAACCTGTTGATGTTGCGTTGGCGGAAGGCATAAATGAGACTCCAATATTTTTAATGAAAGATGAATATTGCAGCATTCATTCAAAATTTCAACTATTTATAGGGATATTTCAAAAAATGCCTTTTCTGGCCTGATCTGACGCCTGCTCCAAGATAAAGGAAATATGCCTCCTATTATCTTCCCAATTACTATCTTCCCCCTCCAATAAATCCCTGTCTCTGTCTCAGCTTACGAATTTTTCTGCGCTCATTCATTGCATTGAGACAATTAAAATTCAAGGCGGCAGGTATCGGAATTTATTAAGATTTGACTTGTGTCTTTCTGTGATTGTATGATCTCAGAGGAGTGAGGAGTGAGGAGTGAGGAGTGAGGAGTGAGGAGTGAGGAGTGAGGAGTGAGGAG
>JAHLLM010000090.1 GCA_020444175.1 Desulfobulbaceae bacterium
GCCCTACACTAATTTTTCAAGGGGTAGATGTCTCACTTACATTGACACAGAGGGAATGGAGGCAAGAAAGGCCTGTAAGACCATGGTTGGCATCCTGGCCTTAGCCCACCGGACAGATTGCGAGAGACAGCTAGGGGAACATCTTCAACAGCTGATGTCCAAGCGCTTATTGCCCAGTCTGCTTGAATTACAACAGAAATTTGAACATAGAGAACAGGCTGTTCCAGACGTTACTATCAAACAGCCGGCAGCAATGAGCTATAATAGTCTTCTGATTAGCAGTTCACAGGAGGTGCATTAATGAGCCACGCAGCAACCTTGCCTCTTCTGTTGAAACAACTGAAGCTGTCGAGCATGATAACACATTGGGAGAGCTATCTGGAGCAGGCAGAAAAAAGAGGATGGAACCCGGCCCAGTATTTGGCGGCACTATGTGAAGAAGAATTAAACCAACGCTACAGTCGTCGTATCGCCCGCTATTTTAAGGAGTCCAAGCTTCCGGTAGGAAAAAGCTTGTCTTCATTTGATTTCAGCCAAACACCAGACCTTGCAGCCGGTAAGATAGAAGCGCTGGCCTCTGATCCAAGCTGGGTTAAACGCTCTGAAAATCTTCTCTTGTTCGGTCCGAGCGGTGTGGGTAAAACCCACCTGGCAGTAGCCATATGCAATGGCTTGATCGAACAGAATGTCCGGGTGCGTTACTATCAGGCCACCGCCCTTGTTCAGGAACTGCAACGAGCCCGCCATGAATTACAGCTGGAAAGGATGTTTGCCAGGCTGGATAAATATGCAATCATCATTTTGGATGATATTGGATATGTAAAGAAGAGCGAGACGGAAACCCATGTTCTCTTTGAGCTGATTGCCCATCGCTATGAGTCAGGGAGCATGATTATCACCGCCAATCATCCTTTCGGTGACTGGGACCAGATTTTTGCAGATACCATCATGACTGTGGCGGCCATTGACCGGCTTGTCCATCACGCAATGATTGTTGAGATAGATGCTGATAGTTTCCGTAAGAAAGAGGCTATGAACCGCAATCAACTGTAAGTAGCACCGACAGACAAAGAGGTCACGAAGGACTAACAATGGAAATGATAATATGTAACCCACGGAAAGGGCGCCTTGAAACAATAAATATCAGCGTTAACAAGGCTAATACAACCTAGTTCGATAACAGCCTACAGCCAGATGATATTCAGATGCTAATCGACTCAAGCCATGGACTGCTGATCAAAGAAAATAACTATTCTTACCCCGTGCTGGTCTATGATGTGACAAGAGCAGATATAGACGATGATCAACAAAAAGCCAAGATGCTTAGAGACAAAGTGATGGCGTGGTGATTTAGGCTCCGAGGCCTTACCTACCGCGCTATCGCTTGCTGAGCCCTAAAAAGTTGTCATTTTCCAGAAGGCTCCGCCTTCTGGAAAATGACAACTTTTTAGGGCTCAAAAAAAAGACCAAAGTAAATGACAATTATAATAATCATTTGACGACAATTATCCATTTCGGGAATGATCAAGCGGGTCTAATTGTCACCATTATTGAAAACCTCACCACCCCAGGAAAAGGCAAAAAGAATGAACGAGGAAAACCGGCCAAGATAATTGTCGCGAACCGGACAAAGTAATTGACATTTAATAAAATGTCTCGTTAGAAGTTTCAGGAGTTCATAAAGAAGCTAATATTCCACCAGCCCAGGCTCCAGCTTTTTTTAGGTCCGAGGCACAAGGATCAATAGTAATGTCTGCATAATATTGAGCAGCACTTGCACCGAAAGATTCACCCGCATTGACGCCAAACAATAAACCTTCTGGATCAATAAAGTTGACTGGATTTTGGTTTGTATAAGCATAAAGATTAATCCCCCCACTTAACCCTATCGGGTCAGGGGTTAAATAGTCGGTCCTGAAAAACTTATTAGTCCACTTCGAGGGTCAAGTGGCCGTGGTGAAGAAAATAAAAGCCGGCTCCGGGTAAGATACCGCAGGAGACAAAAAAATCCTCCAACCACCGCAGTAGCTTGCTAAAATTCATTCCAGCTGCACTCAAAATTGCGTTGAGTTGATCGCCAAGCTTACCTCTCAGACGGTTGCGATCCATTCGATGTTCACTTTTTAAGTGACCAATGCTTGGCTCTATGGCTGCACGCCTCTTCATCCATCCCCACAGGCTCTTCTTGGTTCGACCTCGACGAACTTTATCAACATGAACCTCAATATCACCTTCATAATTATGACCACGGTATCCGCGATCCACAAACACTAAATCCGGCAGCTTAGGCGACAGCCTGCCAATTTGCTCTATTGTCGCTGAAAGGGTATGTCCATCATAAGGGTTGCCGTGCAAGGCCTGGCTCCCGACAAACCAGCCACCTTTGCTCGTTGTGGCAACACTTACCTTGCAACCAAATTCATAACGCTTATGAGCTTTCCCTATGTGTCAGAATAGTTTTCGCCTCAAAAAAAATGGTAAATTCAATTTTCTTACGGAGTTTATAGGTTCATTACAGTTCCTGTGCCGGAGGTGGAGAACGGCGTTCCTTCGCCATCGGCATCTTCAGGTCAAGCATGGATAAAATAAACTGTCAAGACTGCGAAGCACCCACGTAGTGGGCTTGGTCTTTACTGTTTATTTTATCCATGCTAGCTGTAAATCTATTGTGATCCTCTTCGATTGAGAATACTGAACAAACCATTTCAAATCTGAAATTGAGGGGCGAAGTGAGATGAAACAATGCAAAAGCGTTATTCTGAAAAGTTCAAGGAATCAACAATCAAGAAAATGATGCCACCGGCTCCAGTTTCTGTTCCACAATTATGTAGAGAAACTGGTGTTTCAGATGTTACACTCTACAAATGGAGAAAAGAATATCGTAACAAAGGAGTGGCTGTGCCTGCATATAAGAGTAAACCAGAAAATTGGACAGCAGAAGACAAACTGGCTGTTATTATTGAAACTGCGTCGTTTAATGAAGTTCAATTAAGCGAATATTGTCGAAGCAAGGGGCTTTTCAAAAAACAAATTGAACAATGGAAAGCAGAGGCGTTATCCGGTTATCAAAAGAGCGCTCAAACCAAAAAACAACAATCCCTCTGTGTCAATGTAAGTGAGACATCTACCCCTTGAAAAATTAGTGTAGGGC
>JAHLLM010000049.1 GCA_020444175.1 Desulfobulbaceae bacterium
CGGGAATGACTTTTGTGTAGACAGTATTTTTTGAATTATTAATGCATTACAGTAGCTGCTGCTAGACTGGCTGAGTTTCAGTGGTAATCACAATTTATTATGAAAATGATTCATTCGATCCCGGCTTATTTGATAACGATGTTATCCACTTCAACGGTGCCGCTGGAAATGGTCAGCGATCCGATAATTTCGGTGGCAACCGGGTTGTTGCTGAAGGCGCAGTCATAGCCGCCGGACAGAGTGAAGATGATATCCTGGTCAAAAACGAGATCCTCGCTTATCTCAGATGCTGTCAATTGAATGGTGTCGCCGTCAACGGTCAAGCTTGAGTAGGCTGCCCATACGGAGTGAAAGGTGCCGCCGGTTTCATAGTGCCGGATCGTTTCAAGGCAGACACTCAGCAGAGGATCAAGGGGATATCCGTCAAAGCCGTCTTCAACTCCGTCATTGTCTGTATCCGCATCCAAGGGATCCGTGCCCGCTTCGTATTCACCTCTGTTTGTCAGGCCATCCCCGTCGTCATCATAGCCGGCGTCAACAGGGTCATTGGGGTCGAGTCCGTAGAGGAGTTCCCAGTCGCCGCAGATGGTGTCGTTGTCAGCATCGTTTTCCGGGTCGTCGGGGCAGAGGTCGCAGACATCGCCAAACTCGTCAAGATCGGCATTGGCCTGATCAAAGTTTGCGGTATCAGGACAGTTATCAACATCGCCGCACAGGCCATCGTTGTCAGCATCGTTGCCCGGATCATTGGGGCAGATATCCTGGAAATCGGGGATCAGGTCAAAGTCGCTGTCATCCGGCAGGGAGGTTCTGCCAACTTCGGTACCATCCCCTAATTGGCCGTAATTGTTGTCGCCCCAGGTCCAGTATGTGTCGGTTGACTTAAAGGCAACGGTGAAGTTCGAGCCTCCTGTGAGGTTCGTCCAGTGGGTGTCGGATGTTATGCGCACGGGAGCATTGCGGCTGGTGGTGGAACCATCCCCAACCTGACCTGCGGCGTTGCTGCCCCAGATCCAGAGAGTGCCGTCTGCTTTGCGGGCCATTGTATGGTTCTGGCCGCCGGCAATGGCCACCCAGTCTGTATCAGAGCCGATCTGCTGCGGAATATGACGGCTAATATTGGTGGAGTCGCCAAGCTGACCGTATAGATTGTCGCCCCAGGCCCAGAGGGTACCGTCCGCTTTCAGGGCAATGGAATGACTCCCGCCGCCTGCTATGTCCACCCAGTCCGTATCGCTGCCGATGGGAACGGGGGAGTATCTGTTGACAGTGGTGCCGTCTCCAAGTTGCCCGGTGTTGTTGAATCCCCATGCCCAGAGAGTACCGTCAGCCTTGAGGGCAAGATTGTGTTGATGCCCGGCGGCAATAGTCTTCCAGTCGGTGTCCGTGCCAACCTGCATATGATAGTAAGGCGCACCCGGCAGCGGGTCCGCGTGGCCGAGCTGCCCCTGGTAATTCTGTCCCCAGGTCCAGATGGTGCCGTTTGATTTGAGAGCGATACCGTGCCAGGTCCCGGCATCCAGGGCCATCCAGTCGGTGTCTTCCCCTGATTGAAACAGATATGTTTCCGGTGTGTACATTATTCCTGCAGGATCAAAACCGAGCTGTCCAAAAGCATTATCTCCCCAGCCCCACAGGGTGCCGTCGGCTCGCAGGGCCAGTGAAAAATGAAAGCCCGAGGCAACATCGGTCCAGTCGGTCCTCCAGTCGTCAACAAGAATTGGAGAGAGGATTTCGGTGCCTGCACTGATGCTGATAACCTGTTCTGATTCGTTGAGCCCCCATGCCCAGAGAGTGCCGTTTCCTTTGAAAGCCACGGTGTGATAAAATCCGGAATCAACGGCAGCCCATGAAGAGGAGTCCGCAAGAATGAGTCCCGGTGAGTTGAGGTTGCCCGTAGAGCCAAGCTGACCAACACTGTTGTTTCCCCATGTCCACAGTGAGGAGTTGCCCTTGAGGGCGGCGGTATGCAGGCCGCCGCCGCTTATTGCCGTCCAATCCGTATCCGTGCCGATGGGGGTGGGGGAAAGTTTATTCTCTGTCGTCGCGTCGCCTATTGCGCCGTAGGAGTTGTCACCCCAGGCCCATAAGCTGTTGTCTGTCTTAAGGGCCAAAGAGTGGGATGCGCCTGCGGAAATGGCATTCCAGTCGGCATCCGCACCTATTTGAACGGGGGAAAATTGCTCAATCGTCGCACCGGTGCCCAGTTGACCATAATAATTGTCGCCCCAGGCCCAGAGGGTGCTATTGGTTTTCAGGGCCAGGGTATGGTCATACCCTGCGGCAATGGCGGACCAGTTGGTCTCCAAGCCGATCTGGACGGGTGTCAGGCTTTCGATGCCTGTTCCATCGCCGAGCTGACCGTAATAATTGTCGCCCCAGCCCCAGAGAGTAAGATCGCTTTTCAGGGCCATGGAGTGCGCGCCTCCTGCCGCAAGAGCGGTCCAGTCGGTATCGGTGCCGATTTGGATCGGTGTATTTCTGCTGTCGGTGGTGCCGTCGCCAAGTGCTCCCCAGGAGTTGTCTCCCCAGGCCCACAGGCTGTTATTGGTCTTCAGTGCCAGGTTATGATTCAGCCCGGCGGCAATGGCAGCCCAGTCGGTTCCGGAGCCGATCTGGGTCGGAATGTTTTTATTCCCCGTTGTTCCGTCGCCAAGTTGACCAAGGGAGTTATCCCCCCATGCCCACAGGGTCCCATCTGATTTCAGTGCCAGGGAGTAGGTGGCTCCAGCGGCAATGGCAGTCCAGTCGGTGTCAAAGCCTATCTGGATCGGACTATGGATATCTGTATAACCGCCGTTGCCCAGTTGTCCGTCATTGTTTTTGCCCCAGGCCCACAGGGTTCCGTCTGATCTTATTGCCAGGGTATGCAGAAAACCGGTTGCCATACTTTCCCAGTCAAGCTCAATGCCGACCTGTACCGGCGACTGCTTATTGTTGAATGTTCCATTGCCGAGTTGTCCGTCATTGTTGTATCCCCAGGCAAAGAACTCGCCGTTTCCCTTCATGGCCAGGGTGTGATAAGAGCCCGCTGCAACGCTGGTCCACTGTGTATTCGAGTCGATCTGGATAGGGGTATTTTTATAGATATTGGTGCCGTCGCCGAGCTGGCCGTAGTAGTTGTCCCCCCAGGCCCACAGGGTGCCGTTTGCTTTCAGGGCCAGGCTGTGATTCCAGCCCGCGGCAGGAGACGTCCAGTCGCTGTCCGAGCCGACCTGCACCGGAGAATGCCTCTCCAGGATTGTGCCGTCGCCAAGCTGTCCGTTATGGTTGAGTCCCCATGCCCAGAGTGTGCCGTTGGCCTTTAAGGCAATACCGTGATGAATACCGGCGGCAATTGCCGTCCAGTCGGTATCAGTGCCGATGTGGATGGGGGAGTTTGAATCGATTGTTGTGCCGTCGCCCAGTTTGCCGAACTGGTTGCTGCCCCAGGTCCACAGGCTGCCGTCGGCTTTCAGGGCCATGGAGAAATCACCGCCGCCGCCGATAGCGATCCAGTCGGTGTCACTGTTGACAGGACTTGGGGAAAGTTTACTGACCGTTGTGCCGTCACCGAGCTGACCCTGGAGGTTCCGCCCCCAGGCCCAGAGCGTACCGTCGGCTTTCAGGGCAAGGGAATGGTCTGTTCCTGCGGAAATTGCAGTCCAGTTGAAGGAAGAATCTATGGGCGTCGGTATGGTTCTGTTTGCGGTTGTTCCGTCACCGAGCTGGCCGTAGTAGTTGTCCCCCCAGGCCCAGAGGGTGCCGTCTGTTTTTAAGGCAATGGTGTGATGGGAGCCTGCTGCAACAGAAGACCAGTCATTCTCCGTACCGATCTGAACAGGTGTGCTGGTCGTCTCGAAGGTGCCGTCACCAAGCTGGCCGGATTCATTATTTCCCCATGCCCACAGGCTACCGTCTGATTTCAGAATAATGGTATGGCCGAAGCCTGCCGTTATCTTATCTTGTTTTTTGATTGACTGGTGTTGACCCGCTTCGGCAAGAACGCCCAAGGGCAAAAGGAGGATGAACAGGAAAGATAAAGAACTGGCAGAAATACCTTTTAGAAAGCTTTTCATTTGCAGGGCCTTTTGTCATTAAAAATAAGCTCCAGCTATTAATGCACATTAGATAAGCTGAATATCGGTCGTCATAACAATCGCATAGGTGCAAAGATCAAGAACATTTACTGCATTCGTATGTTTTGAATGTTTACTTGTGCGGCATGTCTTTCTGTTCATTTGTTTCACATCAAAAAAAGAGTGTTTCTGCAGGTCAAATTGATGTGAGCCTGGCGATGAAATGATAATCATTAACTAATATGTTGATTTGACTTCATTTCTTCCTTGCAAATAATAGGCCTTGCTTTCTGAAGGGGGAAACGGGGAAGAGATAAACCGATGACAATTTGCTTAACCTCTTAATTTAGTTTGAGGATTTCCTGTAAAAATAATGTTTTTTCCTTATTCGTGATTGCTTATAATTGTGCGGCATGAAGCTGTGCGTGGGGGAGCAAACTTATGTGTGTTGGGTTATTTGCCCTAACAGTTGGGGCAAATGCCACGAAGTGGTCTTGTTGCTTGTGTCATCATTTGAAATTGCAATTCCCTCTGAAACTGAGTCAACTTCTCTAAATACCTGCCTTCATTGAAATGACAGGCTGAGTGCGGTTGGTAGGCACTTTTGAAAGAGAGCGAGAAAAGGAAGCCCGAGAGAATATTACAATGGAAAAAAGAGTGATTAATAGCAATGTGAAACCATTCGCAGTCCCATGTAACCTGGGTTAAACAACCCAAAAGCCTACAATGTGGTTATATGCCCCAGTCTCTTGTGGTTGTTTTATTGCTTTTCATGGAGAGAATGATTTAAGCTAACTATCCGATATTTCAGATTATTACAAGAATGGGTGTACCTAGCTGTTCAACGGATCAAATATTGCATATATCCCACATAGAAAATTTGTCGGAAAATAAGTTTGCAACAGCAGCTTATTGAACGGTTAGGGGAAGAAACAGCCGAGGGATTAGATTGGGTGAGATGAAAATATTCTCATGCGCTGGGCTTTGTAATAAAAAGCGGCAATCCATATCCTCTGTGGCATGGTTTTGGAAAGTAAAATTTTGACGGTTTCGCAAAAACTCAAAAGCCTGACCTCCAGCCCACGGACTAACAACAAGGTAGAATCGTGTCGGCGACGGTTGCTCAGCTTTTTCCGGAACTGTCAGTTTATAAAAAAAATTGCCTCTATACAATCTCAGTAGCCAATCTCTATACTCCCGTCCCCGCGGGAGTGACGGTGGGCTTGGTTCTGTCATTCCCGCGGAGGCGGGAATCCAGTATTGGAAACTTGGCAACAGGAAAGTGGCAATTTTCAACTGAGAATTGTTTATAACCATATAAAAAATAAGATTTAACTGAAGAACAAAAAAAGTTCACAGAGCCAACAAACAAAGGAGAACAACGTAGATGAAAAAAATGATGAATAAAAAAACTCTGGCAATGTGTGTAGCTGCTGCCGCACTTTTTACCCTTCCCCTGACCGCTTCTGCTCAGTTGGACAAGCTGGTTGTGAAAGATCCAGTTGGTACTCCCGTTTTTGTTGTTCAGGATTCAGGGAACGTAGGAGTTGGATCTGCAACACCAACTATACCAATGCATATATCTACTGAAAATGTCGGGCAGTATTTAGATGCTTTTGGGAATAATATAACAGCAGGAACTGCCGCTGACATTCGGACAACAACTGGAACTCCTCCAGGAGGCGCAATACAGGCAATCAGTAACGAGTTTTTAATAAGGTATGCGCCTGGAGTGGCTATAACAAATAATTTCAATACTTTTAGGATGATTGCCAGGACCGATTCAACAACATCGGATAACTTTAATGGACATGTGGCTGCGGCCAATTTTATTTCTCAGCATCAAGGAACAGGAACCGCAAATCTTTCTGTCGGTTTTATTACCAATGTTGCAAATAGAAGCTCAGGGACCATTACTTCGGCAGAAGCCATTCGAGCTGCTACTCCATCAAATTTGGGCGGTGGTACCATTGTTAACGCCTACGGCATCCATATTCAACCACAGGGAGTAACTGGAGCAAGCAACCCATATGGTATATTTCAGGAAGGAGCAGGTGATTCTAATTACCTTGCAGGCAACACCGGTATTGGAACTGAAACTCCGACACATCTTCTTGAGCTCTCCGGTGGAGCATATTCCGACGGTGCAACCTGGGATACCGGTTCCAGCAGGACCTTAAAAGAAAATATCAAAGAAGTTACTGCTGATGAAGCTATGGCTGCATTGGAAGAGCTTAATCCTGTTCAGTACAATTACAAAAAAGTCAAAGATGAAAATCGGATAGGATTTATCGCTGAAGATGTGCCTGAACTTGTCGCAATGAACAGCAGAAAGGCTGTCAATGGTTTGGAGATTACTGCTGTGCTCACCAAGGTTGTCAAGGAACAGCAAAAAGTAATTGTTGAGCTTCAGGAAAAATTAGCTGAACTTGAGCAGAGAACATCTATACTCAAACCTAGAGCGGAAATAATAAACAGGTAAGAAGTGCGAAAAATCTTTAGTTGTTTTTTTTAGGGCGATCGATTTAGATCGCCCTAATTGTTTATGGACAGACCTTGATGCAAGATGGAACCTGCCATGCGGTTGTGAACCGATCGTCCCGGAAGAATTTGTTTTTGCTAAAGAGTTCCTTGTGTGAGCAAAATATCTGATCAACTTCAGAGAATATAAATTATACTTATGAAATGAAAGTTTTCATTTATCAAGGGTATATTCAAGCTGGCGGCACATACATGGCCTACCATATCGGTCGAGTGCTGCATCAGTACTTCGGTGCAGAGGTCTTTGTCGTTGGTGCTAAGCCTGAAAATGTGATGTTTTCATATCCGATTGATTTTCCCGTAATCGCACGGGACTCCTTTGAAAAATCAGTAGCAGAAGAGGACTTGTTTATATGTAATCCATCCTTTTCATCTGAGTTGTTCGGGCTCCGCCTGCCTTGCAGGAAGATTTCCTATATTCAAGGAATCAGGACATTTGCAATACTCGATGTCTTTTTTGATCACTATGTTTTTGTCTCAAAATTTGCCAGAGATTTCATCAAAAAGTATTACGGCATCAAAGGAAATGTGATACCTGCCTTTGTTCATACAGATCTGTTCAGTTGTTCAGATGACGGGCCTGCTCGCAAAACAAGCATTCCCATTACTCATTACAAATATGATGATGTTGTCTTTACCAAGTTCAAAGAGGTCTTCGCTGCAAAATATCCAGATTGTCCACTTGAATTTGAAAAATATCCAGTGCTTCCGCAGCATGAATTTGCTGGAGCACTCAGAAAACATAAGTATTATCTTAGTCTATCATGCATGGAGGGGTTCGGGTTACCGATGCTAGAAGCTATGAGTTCGGGATGTGTAGCAGTTGGCTGGGATGCCGGAGGAAGCTCTGAATATGCTCGCCACGGTAGAAATTGCATGATAGCGCGCTATGGTGATTTTGAGGCTCTTGCCGATTATTTATACCTTGTGCTAAACAATCATCGTAGAGCAGAAAAACTTGCCCAAAAAGGCTTTAACACCAGTAGAAAATTTGATATCAAGCGTTTTGATAACGCATGGATAAAAGAGCTTTCAAGCTTTTTGAGTCGTTAAATATGTCTCCTGCCCTCAATTTATCACTCGTAGTCACTGGTATGCCGCGAGGAGGAACCACTCTCCTTGGCTACATGATCAATCATCTGGAAAATGCGTATTGTTTGAGCGAGCCTATGGGGGTTGAAGAACACCAGCTTCAGGTGGCGAGTTCCGATGAGTTTCTTGATAAAATTCGTTCCTTCTTTAATGAGCAACGAGAACTTATCCTTAGCACGGGACGGTGTGTAAACCGGGTTGATAAAAACGGAATGCCGGTAACCAACTATTTCAAACGAACAGGCAATAAATCAATTGAACACACTTCACAATTAACAGAAGAAGCTGTCCGCGTCCGTGATGAAGGTTTTCTTCTTGCAATCAAGCACAACGCTCATTTCTTATCGATACTACCTCTTTTGTGTAGCGCACCTGATATTTCCGTGCTGGCTTTGGTCCGGCATCCGATTCCAACAATACTCTCCTGGCGCTCGCTTGATATCCCTATCAGTCATGGGCGACTGCCAAGTGGTGAAAAGTTTTGGCCTGAGCTTGCTGATATTGCAAGCAGCGATCGAGAAAATTTGCTCAAACAGGTGATGATCTATGAGCTCATTGTTTCACGTATAATGAATTGTCGAAAACAAATTAATTTGTTGTGCTATGAAAACCTTATTAAGCATCCTGAACAACTTTGCGCAGTTTTAGGTTATCAGTTTCAGACCCCTGTAAAATTTAACAGCTGCAACAAAAATAAAGACTACAACTGGGGAGAAGTGCAAGAAGTCAAAGCATTGCTGAGACGCAATGCGCCGAATACTCTCAGGATTTACCCTGATTTGGACAACCCAGAAAGCTCTATGGAAATATAGCTTTGTATTTGGATCACATGGACAACCTGATAAAGATATTTGGAGAGAGAAACACCAATACAAATTATTTGAGTAAACTGATTCAGTTGAATCTTAACGTGCGGGAGATTCCCGGAATCGTCCCTCACGTGATAATGTGGATGCAAAAAAAACTGCCAGGAAAAGAATTAGTAAGAGATATTTATTTTTATCTAACCCAGAAAAAGAACCTGGGATGGAAGCATACAAAAGTCCAATCTGCAAACCGCTTAAGGAGTTACCCTCTTGTAAAAAATAATAATGTTGTATTTGTGACAATAACAAAAAATCCTTACTCCTGGTTATTATCTCTCTACAGGTCGCCTTATCATCAGCACTACACCACTAAACCGGATTTTGAGACTTTCCTGAAAACTCCTTGGAAAACTGTTCACAGGGATAATGTAGGAGGAGCATTAAAAAACCCTGTTGAATTATGGAATGTAAAAAATTCTTCCTATTTAAAGTTGGCAGAACTTGATGTCTTGAACATAACATCAGAGTCCACTTTTGCTGATCCATCGGCAGTCATCGATGAAATTCACAAGAGATTTTCTGTCAGCAAAGTATCTAAAGAGTTTATTAACTATGAGCGATCAACAAAGGATAGTAGCAAGGACTTCAAATATTACAGAGATTACTACTTAAGTGAAAAATGGAGAGATGAACTTTCGGATAATGCTATATTGATTATAAATGAGACAGTTGATATGGAACTCATGGACCGATTTGGTTATGACGTATTGACAACTCGATCCTCTCAGTTTGCTTAATATTTCTTATTTATTTTGTTTGGATTGAATGAAGTCTTCATATGCTGTTACAACCTCCTCCGCTGTTCCTTCCATGCTTGTAACACCATTTTCAATCCAGACAGCCCGGTTGCAAAGGGTCTTAACTGTTCTTGCATCATGGGAAACAAGAACAATGGTTTGATCCGATATCAGTTTTGATTTCATGACTGCCATTGATTTCTTACGAAATTCTATATCTCCGACGCCAAGGACTTCATCGACAAGCAGAACATCTGGATTCATTTCCAAGGCCACTGAGAAGCCAAGACGGGCTTTCATGCCTGCAGAGTATGATTTAACAGGCCTATCGATAAACTTGCCCAGCTCGGAAAAGGCAATAATTTTGTCAAGGTTTGCCTCTACCTCTTTTTTGCGGAATCCAAGAAGCATCCCACTGAGAATAGCATTAACCCGTCCGGAAAGTTCCGGGTCAAAACCGACCTGTAGGGCAAGAAGGGATGTTGTGGCATTGTTGTTTGTAATTTTACCGCTGTCCGGGCGGATGATGCCACCAAGGAGCTGGAGTAGAGTTGATTTGCCTGCTCCATTTCTGCCGATTACGCCTAGTGAATCACCCCGGTAGAGATCAAAAGAAACATCTCTGAGGGCTTCAACGCTGTCGCGACTGAAAAGAGATCGTCTGGCCTTAAATCTGACCCCTATGTTCTGAACAGAGATTAAAACATCGCCGCAACTCACATTACCACCCTTGGATAGATATGGTCGAGTTTGTGAAGTACCCTCCACATTACAAATATAGCAATAAGAGAAACTCCCGAAATGATAAGTAGGGAGTTCCAATTTGGCCATTGATTATTTAGGAAAATATCTCGGTAATTTCGCAAGAGATTTGCCATAGGGTTCATATAGAACCATTTGTGGTATTCAGCTGGGATCATATTTGCGTTATAAAAAACACCGGAGCCAAACATGAGCATCTGTAATCCGGCAGTGACGAGAAATCGAAGGTCTGGAAGAAACGGAATAATTGCTGATACAGTATAGGCGCATGCAGAGATGAAAAGTATTTGCGTGAAAAGAAGAAAAGGGAGTGCACACCAGCATAGGGTCGGTGTGATTCCGTAAAAAAACAGAAAGACCAGTAACATGATCATTACCACCATTTGTTTAATTGCATCCTGACATATAACAATGGTTGGGAGAATGATTTTGGGTAGATGTACCTGCATCATAAGTCCTCTTCCCTGGAAAATGCTCATCGTGCTATTTGATATTGATTTGTTAAACCACAGCCATGGAATCAAACCAGTTAATAAAAAGGCAACAAAATTTTCTGTCCCTCGTTTTAGTAAAAAACCAAAGACAAAATAGAAAACAAGCATGTTAAGAAGTGGATCAAAAATCCACCAAAGATAGCTTAGGTAGTTGCGGGAAGCCTCTGCTCTCAAGTTAGCTGCGACTTTAACAAAAATTAGTTGTATATAGTGCTGTGCAGTAAAGAGCTTTTTCATGAGATATAAGTAGCCGGAATTATTTCTGTTCAAGGTTGAACTTGTAAGAGTCAAAGGGAGGAAATTCAATATTATTATTTATATATATATTCAAAGCTGCTCTGTTTTTGTTAATCCAAGATTGAAATAAATTTTTCGTTTCTTCGCGAATTGAAGGGAGGGTATTTCTGTCAATAAAAGCGTTTTTGTAATTGGGAGTAACAACTCTGTTTATGAAATTGAAATGTTCTTTGTCTTTCATTGGAATAAAATTATTCTGCCGGATTTTTTCCAATATTTCGTGGGGCAAACGGGGGTTAGAGTCTTTTCTCTTTGGGTAAACCCAATTCTGGGGCAACGGAACACCAAAAGACGTTAAAAAGAAATCATTTATTAAATTTCCATTTTTTGCATAAAAACCTACAGTTATATTGTTGTGGCCAAAAAAATTACCCCATTTTTGAATTTGTGCATCGAAATCAATTGAATTTTGAGCATTAAGTTTTTCTTTCAGGAATATATCAAATGTTTGGGTAAGGCGACGGTTCCCTTTTATCCCTTGAATGTAGTCAGAGAAAAGTAAATCTATCGGGTCTCGCAAATAAATAATAATTGATATCTCCTCGAAGATGTAATCAAAAAAGTTTTTGATGTCTTTAGGTTTTGTGTGGAACGCAAAAGCTTCAGAACTAACAATAACTCTATTGCATTTCGATTGATTGACTTGGTTAAATAATTCTTCTCCTATTTCTTGGATAATGGGCTTATACAAGTTTAATGCTATTGGGTGGTGAGCAAACACATCAACATTTTTTGTCCACTGTTTATCATGCCTCCAAGGGAATGAAGGATAGAAAATATTATTTCTTTCTAAAACCTTTCGATTTAGAAAGAAATTTTCTTGTATAGCAGTGGTTCCTGTTTTAGGGAGACCAATGTGCAAAAATAATTTTTTTTTCAATTTTACTTTGCTCTTTGGGCCAAGAAGAAAATTTATAAATTTATTTTTACAATTTCTCAAAGAAAAGATAGGCATGTTGGCAATACTTAGGCTCGCTCTAGGTCAACTTTTTTAAAAAAAACATCAAGTGCAAATTCATAGATTTCCATATCTAATGAATTGCATTCAGCAAGAAATCGATAGGTATCTTCTCCTATTATTTCTTTAATGCGGCTAATTTTTTCTTCGATTGACAATGTGTTTCTTTGAGATTTGTTCAGCCAGTAGTTTTTTATTCTGATAGATGGAAAATCTTGCAATAAATAGTTTGACATTCTTTTTAAAGACTCGTCAAAATATTCAACTATGCCAAAGAAAGACATTTCACTTAGAAATGTTTTGCAGTTCAAAATAATTTGTTCAGGTGTCAGGGTTGAAACTGCTCCAGGAACAAAATAGTCAGCATTCCCTAAACGTAATGCATGAAAATTGTCAAAAGGGTTTGTACCTGGACTGCTATATTTTGAGGAAATATAATTTTGTAATTTATTTTTATCTATCGTTGATAATTCTCCATTATGTTGAGTTTCAAAAAGAAATCCAGAGATCAATCTGTCGATAGGATGTCGAAGGAAGAAAATCGGATAAATTTTAATTTCACATTTCGGTAAAGGAAAAATTAGTTGGTGAGCTGAGAACGCAATCTTGTCTTTATAATGTTCAAGAATAGCTTCCAGTACTTTTGGGCTCATTCTTGTGTTTTGGTTTATGTTTTTGTTGTATATGTGGAATTTTTCGATAATGTCATCAGTTAATTTGATATCTTTAACATCGCAAGAAATCCATTTTTCTCCAAAAGAGTCCTGAAGTATTCTGTCAATTGAAGTCCCTGCATTTTTATAAAAATGATAATGGACTATGGCTTTTCTCATAGAAACAACCTTCCTATTTAGGTGTCATTTAAAAAAAGTACCTTATTATTATGTGTTCTTTAAAATGAAACGTCCTGACTCCAGATTTCTCGTACTCGTTCTTTGGAAAAATATTTGTTCAGACATTCCACACCTTGCCCCACTAAATTCTTCCATGAATTTTTATCCGAATAGGCGTTAAGTACATGAGTTGCAAATTCTTCAGGTGTATTGCCAATGCAGAGATAGTTGTCTGGAGTTGGCAAACCCTCTGCTCCGATATCTGTGGTCACGACCGGCACCTGTTTGTACAGGGCCTCAAGAACTTTCCCCTTGATTCCTGCACCATAGCGCACCGGGACTATGGCAAGACGGGACTGGTCATATATTATTTCAAGTTCAGCATCAGAAACCTCCCCGGCAATGATGATATTGTCTGAAGCAAGGTTTTTCACTTCATCCGGAATTTTCGAGCCAACCACTGTAAAGTGGATTGAGCTGTCACTATCAAGGATAAGTGGAAAGACCTCGTTGATGAACCATAATACTCCGTCAAGATTCGGCGGGTGACCAAAACCGCCAACGAACATCAACCCCTTTTTCTCCTCAAAATCAATATCTTTGAGCTGCACTGTATCATAGATATTAAGTGGAATAGCCCTTATGCATTTTTTTGGGAAATGTTTTTGAACTTCTTTTTTTTCAACCAGAGAAGGGTAGTAGATAACATCCACCTTTTCAAAGATGGAGAATTCCTTTTTCTTCCATTCCGCTGCTATTGCTTTGAGGTTTTCATCCTTCTCGATTTCATATTGCCGTTCTATTCTCAGATAATGGAGATCGTGTCCGAAATAGATAATTTTGGCCCCTGAGTATTTGCGGGCCGCCTCAATGTATTTTGGGGCAATGTGGGGACGGTGCAGATATATGTAATCAATGTGCCTGCCGTTTTCTTTGAGCCATTGCTGCCAGTTTTGTGCATACCAGGGACCGTGAAGAACTTCGATGCCTAGCTTCTGCAGATCGGTGGTGTAGGGCTCATGTTGATAGAAGTTGTCACCGATAAATTTGACGTTAAAGCCTGTTTCAACAAACCATTGCAGATATTGAAAAGTAGAGCGCGATCCGGCATCCTTGTCGTAATGGGGGACGTAGTGGTCGACCACAAGCATAGTCTTTTTCTTTTGGCTTCTATCGCGGACCAGAAAGACATTTTCTGCGTTGGGGTAATGCTCTGTTTCCAGAATATGCTGCCATTTCTCATAAAATTTCTTGTGATTTACGACTTGGTATCTTTTTATACCGGTTGACTCATCCGTGCCATGTGACTGCCCTTCAAAATGGGTGACAACGGAAAAAGGTGTAAAAACAACATCAAAGCCTTTTTCCCGTATTGCAAAAGCAAGATCCGTGTCTTCATAATAAGCGGGCACATAACGCTCATCAAATCCACCCAGATCTTTCCACAAAGAACTTCGTACCATGATGCTGGCCCCGGAAATATAATCAACCTGCTTTATATAGTTGTATTCCGGTTTTTCAGGGTTATCGAGTCTGCCGTAATTCCAACCGCTTGCATCATTCCAGATTATACCCCCTGCCTCTTGCATTTTGCCGTCCGGGTATATGAGTTTTGAGCCGGTCATTCCGACACGGGGATTTTCCATAACCTCAAGCATTGCCTGCAGCCAGTTTTCATGAACCACGGTATCATTATTCAGCAAGACGATATAATCTCCTGCCGCATGTCCTGCCGCATTGTTGCAGTTTTTCAGAAATCCGCTGTTTTGCGGAGTTTTGATTATTTTAAGGCCTGGGAAGAATTTCGCGGCATTGGCCGTGTCATCGGTTGAATGGTCATCTGCCAGGATAATTTCATACTTTACACCCACGGCACTTTTGGCAACGGAATAGATGCATTTTTTCGTGTATTGCCATTGGTTGTATACGGGTATAATAACAGAGACTAATGGGTCATCTATTGAGGGAAGCGTAAACGGCTTGTCCGGGAAAGGTTTATTGTCTTTGTCAGGGATTACGTTGTGGGGTGGAGAAGGAACTGTATCCCCATAGAGTTTCAGGTAGTAGTCAAAAATATTTTCCCGAACATTGGGTGACTGCTTGAACATCGTGATGTAGAGATTCTTGATACGTTCAGCATCAAGGAGTCTGGCAGTTTGAGCCGGATTTTTCAAGGCAGCAAGGGTGAGCCGGCAGAAAGTTTCCCAGCGACTGTTGCTTTCTTGTGATATCTGATTTTGATTGCCCAAGGGTGTTTTTTCGCTGTTTGCCAGAAAATTTGCATACTCGTTCAGTATTTCTTCAATATGATCCTTGGCTGTTCTTTGATTGAACCTGAGTAAAACCAGTTCAATAAGTGATGAAACAGAGTTGCCCGCCTTCCACCGAATGGAGGAGAAGATGTCTCTGACATCCCGGTCGATTTCCAGCAGCCAACTGTTGAACTGGGCGACTTTATCTCTTTCTTGGTTACATTCGGCCTGCAACGACTTGATCTGGCTGTTTAGCAGTTCACATACACCGCGAATCGCTTCATGCTGGCTGATGACCTTATTGTATTTATCTTGCAATGAAGAATGCGATTGAGTGAGGTCTTCATGCCTGCTATGTAACTCAGAAAGCTGCCAGGAAAGGTTGTCGCGTTCATTTTTATTTTTTTCAAGCTCGGAAGTCTGTTGATTCAAGCATTCATTTTTTTGTGAGAGCTGTTGTTTGGTTTTATCAAGTTCAACAGCTTGTTCTTTGAGGTGTTCTTCTTTCTCTGCAACAGTTTGTATACTTTTTTCAAGCGATAAGTTGGCTGTATTTAGTTCGTGAACTGCTTTGTCGTGCTCTTGTTGTAAAGATGCGAGTTCTTTTTTGGATTGTTTTTGTCTGTTCAGGGCTATGGTTAAATCTTCCTGAATGCGTTTATGGCTAAAATAGTCTGACAAAACTTCTTTACTGCTTTGGGAAATTTTAAGATGAAATGAGTCGCCCAGCTCATCATTTGCAAAAATATCAATCAGGTCAAGCTGATTGCTGTTAAGGTAATCAGGGTATAGTCCTGAATCTTCCTTATTATGGAAAAGGGAAGGTGTGATAAATGAGGTGATTTCTTCCCTTTCGGGTATCCGAAGGTCGGTAACCCCAATTTTTTCTAATTTACGGGTCAACCTTTCAACTTCCGTAACAGGATCAGTCATTATATCTTCATAGCGTGTGACAAGAAGTTTGGTGCCCTGAGCAGCATTCAGGGCGGTGACCATATAATATTCCCACAGTGCTATTCCTGTAAATTGGGGAATCTTGTTTCTTTTTGCAAGGGATCTGGCTATCTGGATTGGATTTCTGTAGACAAACAAAGAGACAGGAACTTCAAGCCGCGCTTTCCAGAATGGAAAGACTAAACACATGCGTGGATCTTTCAAGAACCATGGCCTGTGTGCATCCATGTCAAGGACGATAGATTGAATTCGTTCGTCGATGCTGCCTTTTTGTTTCGTGTTTATTTTAGCAAAATCGAGGTGTGCAACATTATCCCAGGTTGCGCCGGCCAATTCCAGGATTTCATCATTAAGCTGCACGACATCTTCTCTTTCCCAGAATCCTTTTGGGTTATCGGGTTGAGAAAGCATCTCTTTGCCCTCAGGGGCAAAATAGGCCCCCATCATGTTGACCAATCGGGCCACGCATGAAGTGCCGGAACGATGCATGCCTAAAATGATTATCTGCATTGTAATTTTATATCTTTTCTCTGTGATGTAGAGTAGTTTTTGTGGGTCATTTGCCCCACTTTCTGCCTTGGAGTTGGCAAAAATTGATTCTCCTGGGCAAGTCCAAACAGGCTGAGGATTCTGCAGTCAGAACGTTTCCCTTTCCTGCTAGCCAAAGCGGGCAATAAAGTTGAGCTGGCCTGGCCAATGTCATGTTTGTTAAAGCAAATTCCATACCTATCTGTTTTTAGTGTTGATAGTATAGCATGGATGGATGCAATTACGAATTAGGAATTGTATAAATACTAGGACTGAGGACTGAGGACTGAGGGCTAAGGGCAGAGGACTGATGACTGAGGGCTAAGGGCAGAGGACTGATGACTGAGTGGGGAAAATGTCGGATGTCCGACATTTTAGAAGCTGACGGAAAAAAAAGATTTATCTGACTTCTTTTAACAGTCCGCTGGCATATTTGTGAAGAATGCTTCCTATTAATGTTTGATATGGAATTCCTTCTCTTGCAGCTCTTCGTTGTATGGCGGAAAGGTCATTTTCTGATAGTCTGATATTAATCTTTCGGTTTTTCTTCATAGTCTGAGTGGCGATTGCCTGATAATCAACTTCCGACTCTGAGGGTTTGAGGCTTCCGTTTTCGTAAGCCTCAAGAATTTCATTTTCATAGTCATCGAGTATTATTTTTGTTTTTTTAACCATTTTCTTCTCCTAAATATTTTTTCGTTGCTTTTCTGCTGGGAATGATTGTCTTGAGAAAATATTCGTTTTTTGTTCTGACGCATGGTACCAGGTAAGCATATCCATCTACATCAACAATTAATATTTTTTGGTTAGGGTATTTGTTTTGATTTGGATGGTCGGTTTCAATTATTTTAGCTCCTGCGCTGATACGTTGTACAATTTCTTCAAAAGTTATTCCCCTTTCTTTGGCGAGAATTTCATTCTTTTCTGCATTCCATTTGAATATTTCCATAGAACATATGGTATGACATTGTGTAGACAAAGTCAACCCGTGGCTTATGGTAGAAGTTCGCGCCGAGGGGAGAAAAAGACAGAACTGAGGGCTCCTGTGGAGCGTGAGAAGGAAGGTGTGAGGCGTGAGTCGGGAAGACAGTTGAGGGAGGAGTAACGAAATTCGAAAACTGTGTTGCCAGAATCCGTGAACTCCCCTAGACTCATTTTATGATTGTTCCACAGGTTTCTTTCATCATTCTCAGTTTTGGGCAGCATGAAGTGACGATTTCATGTCTGGAATCCCTTGTCCGGCTTTCTTCTCCGAATGATACCTTTATTGTCTGTGACAATAATTCCTCAACCAAGGCCCAACAGGCCATCCTTGCCTGGGGCCAGAAACAGTTCGGCACCGAGAACGTGGAAGTTCTGCATCAGGGTTTTGAAAAATCCGATACCGGGCAGGCAAAGTTCATCTTTATCCAGAACGGTGCAAATGTCGGGTTTGCCAGGGGGAACAACCCCGGCATCAGGTATGCCTTGTCCTGCAGGTCTGACTATATTTGGCTTCTCAACAATGACACCATCGTGCATCCAAAAGCACTTGCGCATCTACTGCGTTGCGCAGGGGAGGGTCAAGCTGACATTATCGGTAGCACGGTTGTCTTTGAAGATGACCCAAAAACAGTACAGTGTGCCGGAGGTTGTTCATACAGCCCTGCCACAACGATTTTCAAACCTGCAATGGGCGGGATGGCTCTTGATGAAGCAATGACCCTGAGCAATCACCCCCGCATAGACTACATCTATGGCGCCTCTCTTTTTGTCAGAAGGGAGGTGTTTGAAAAGTGCGGATTGTTGAACGAAGACTTTTTTCTTTTTAACGAGGAAATTGATTTTTGCACAAAGGCAAAAAGGGCAGGGTATAAGCTGGGTTGGTGCCGGGACAGTATTGTTTTTCACAAAGGTGGTCAGACTGTGGGCCGGCCCGATTCCGGCAATAAAAAAAAGATCGCCTTTGCCAATTATCATGAAAACCTGAGTACTCTTATTTACTCAAAGACTTTTTATCCTTTTTATCTCCCCTTTATTTTGACCTTCCGCTTTTTCGGCAAGATAGCAATTTTAGCAAAACGCGGAGAACTCTATCTGGTTAAGCCGTTATTGCACTCCTATTGCGATTTTTTTCTGGGGAGGAACCAGAGGGATACGTATCAAAGAGACAGGACTGAGGACTGAGGACTGAGGACTGAGTGTGAAGCGCGAGCGTTTGAGGTGGATTATACAATGATTTGGAAGGTGCTTTTCCGTGCCGGCCTGCTGGGTTGTGAATCCGTGTCCTTCTCCGTACCGTTATTTGCCGTTAAATCAGTTCCCAGTTTAAAGTCTGTATGAAATTCATGACCGCAGTCAGGGCATTGCATGAGCATGCCGCCGATATCAGATGGGATGCGAAGCTGTTGATTGCACCTGCTGCAATTTCTGATGATTGTCTTTCTCATGCGTATAGTATCGGACAATTGCGGCGGAAGAATAAATATAAGGTGTAAAAAAATCGATAGCTGGATGAAGAAACACTCTCACCCCGTTGTTTTTCGCAGGAGTTAGCGTGTTTGTTTTTGTGTATGTTATTTAAGAGATGGATTTGACCCCTTCCCGACACTGAAGAGTCGCCATGGGTATGGCGACCTACAGGACAATTGAAGCGTGACATGACACTGGTGGCTTGTCCCTGTGTTGGGAGTATGGTTTAATCTTTGGTATCTATTCAGCAAGGGCTCGAAATGGGCCTCAACTCCAGGTCGTAACTGTTCAGATGTGCCTTAGATTTGGACAAGCAGGCCTGCGAGGCTATAGCCCGTCTATGTGAGCAGGCCTGCTTGTCCAAAGATGAGGTGCAGCTGAATAGTTACAATCTTTGAAGTGTATTGAAATTGATCGCTCAGGTTGGATTTGTCACTGGCTCTTGTTGTAGTAGTGAAGCTGTTTGCAAAACAGGCAGGGAAAAGATGAATCGTGATAACGAGAAAAACGATAATTGTTGTGATGTTATTGAAAAAATAGAAATTATTGCCGATTTGATCAAAAATGAGCTGGATGTTGAAAAACTTCTTGGCAAGATTTGTGAAAAACTGCTTGATATTTTTCAATGCGACAGGGCATGGCTGCTTTTTCCCTGTGATCCCAGGTCTGCGTACTGGCAGGTTCCCATAGAACGCACCGTGCCTGAGTTTCCGGGTGCAAAGTCCATGAATCTCTCCGTCGAGATGACCCCTGATACTGCCGAGATTTTCCAGGCTGCCCTTGAGAGCAAATCGCCTTTAATCTATGGGCCAAAGGGCCTGCCCCTCGCTGAGAGCACGAAAAATTTTGAAGTCAAATCCCAAATATCCATGGCGATTTATCCTCGGGTGGGCAAACCCTGGCAATTCGGCCTTCATCAATGTTCCCATGAACGTGTCTGGAAAGAACCTGAGATCAAATTTTTTCAGCTTGCAGGCACGATGACTGCCGAGGCATTAGGCAATCTTCTTTTATTGCGGGATCTTCAAAAAACAAACAAAGAGTTGGAGGAACGTGTTACAGAGCGGACCTCTGCCTTGCAGCAGCAGATTGAGGTTCGTAAAGAAGTGGAGAAAGGGCTCTTCGAATCCAGGATGTGGTTGTCAAAGATGTTTCATTCGCTGGAAGATGCTGTGCTCATCGTAACACCTGATAGGAAACTCGTTGATATCAACTTGGCAACAGAGAAAATATTCGGCTATACGAAAAGAGAATTAAGAGAGTTTACTACCGAGATTCTTCATGTTGATAACGGGCATTATCTTGAGTTTGGCAGGCGTGTTGAGGAAGCCTTTGAAAAGGGCGAAGTGGCCTCCTTTGAATTTAAACTAAAACGAAAAAATGGAGAAATTTTTCCGACAAGGCACACTGTGTCTCTTTTGAAAAATGATGCCGGCGAGCCCCTGGGCGTAGTCAGTGTTGTCCGGGATATTAGTGAACAGAAGAAGGCTGCAGCAGCACTGGCCGAAAGCGAATACCGCTTTCGGCAGGTTTTTAACAGGATGAGTAACGGAGTGGCTATTTATGAAGCCGCAGATAACGGAAATGATTTCATCTTTAAAGATATAAATCCGGCAGGGGCAATAAATGGTCAGGTCGAGCGTGATGAAATCATTGGGAGAAGTGTCGTCGATGTCTTTCCCGGCGTGGTTGACATGGGCCTTTTCGAGGTGTTTCAGCGTGTATGGCGGACAAATATGCCGGAACTTTATCCAACTTCCCTTTATACGGATCATAGGGTGAAACTTTGGGTGGAAAATTTTGTTTTTAAACTGCCATCCGGAGAAGTCGTTGCTGTTTATGATGATATAACAAAGCGCAAACAGTATGAAGAAGCTCTGGCACTGGCTAAAAACGAATGGGAAAAGACGTTTGATTCCATGGACGACATCGTCACTATCCAGGATAAAGATATGCGTATTATAAGAGCCAACAAAGCGGCCTTTGATACTTTTGACGTGACGCCGGAGGAATTAATCGGAAAACACTGCTATGAAATTTTTCGTGGCACAAATTTTCCCTGTCCGAATTGTCCTGAGCTTGAAACATTGAAAGACAAGCAGACACATTCGCAAAATATCAGCTATGACGAACTTAATAAGATTTTCCATGTGACAAGCTCTCCTATTCTGGATGAGCGTGACGAATTGAGCAACATCGTGCACGTTGCCAAGGACATAACCGAGCATAAAAAAATGGAAGAGGAGCTCTTCCAGGCCCATAAAATGGAGGCTATCGGCACCCTGGCCGGCGGTATTGCCCATGATTTTAATAACATCCTTGCGGCCATAATCGGCTATGCCGATATAGTCCGGCTCGATACACCGGTATCAAGTCCCTCGCGCAAAGATATTGATAAGGTGATTGCCGCCGGCAATCGGGCGAAGGACCTGGTCAAGCAGATTTTGACCTTCAGCCGCAAAGGCCAGGAAATACAGCAACCGATGGAGCCGGCTGTCATCATAAAAGAGGCGCTTAAACTCATGCGTGCCTCACTGCCGACAACCATTGATATCCAGGAGGACATTGATCCTGATTGCGGCGTTATTGTTGCGAATCCGACCAATGTGCATCAGGTTCTCGTAAATCTTTGCACAAATGCCCTCCATGCCATGGAAAAGGAAAAGGGGATTTTAACAGTAAAACTGAAACCCGTGAAATTGTCACAAAAGGATGTCAGACATGAGCCTGGTCCGGCTGCAGGAAAATTTGTAGAGCTCATGGTAAGCGATACGGGGTGCGGCATGGACAAAGAGGTCGCGGAACGCATTTTCGATCCCTATTTTACGACCAAGGAGATTGGCAAAGGAAGCGGCATGGGCTTGGCTTTGGTGCATGGCATTGTCAAAAATTGCGCAGGTTTTATTCGTGTTGAGAGCGAGCCTGGGCAAGGCAGTACTTTTTATATTTATTTCCCTGCCGTCAAAGGACAGACTGCAAAGAATAAGACGTCTCAGAATGAAGTGCTCCCAAAGGGAAATGAGCGAATTCTGGCTGTTGATGACGAAGAAGTTATTGCCGGACTCTATAAAGCCTCTCTGCAGCGACTGGGATACACGGTTACAACCCATACCAGCAGCGAAGAGGCGCTTGCAACCTTTAAAGCAGCTCCCGACAGCTTTGATCTTGTGCTTACTGATCAAACCATGCCCCGTCTTTCCGGTTCTGAACTGGCAAAGAAGATTCTGGCGATCAGGCCCGATATTCCCATCATCCTCTGCACGGGTTACAGTTCCATGGTTTCGGAAGAAAAGGCCAAGAAGATAGGTCTTGCAGGATTTACCATGAAACCGGTGAACAGGAAAAAACTGGCAATCATTGTCCGGAAAGTTTTGGATGAGCTGCAAAGAAAGGACTGATGCTTGAGGACTCCGAACTGCGCGAAGGAATGAGCTGTAGGTTCCTGATTATTGTCCGTTCCCGGGCGTTTTTGGCAAAGTGACCTGCCTGGAAGTAGTATGGGGCGATGGGGCTTAATATGCCAGGGGGAAGATCGGCTCTTCTTTTCTCTCAAGATGTTCCGCAATAAATGAATTTATCGCATTCTGCTGGTGGGCGGTGAGATTGTCAAATTTGAGTCCGACCCTGCTCATTTTTACATTATCTTTGACTGCGTATGTCGTGTTGCTTTCCCAGGCAACTGAAACCGGCACATCGCTCAGTAAAGTGCCCCCCAGAAGAATATCTATATTTTTTTGTTTGCTGATCGGCGTTTCCACAAAAAGATACTTGATGGCAAAGCCTCCTGGGCTGATATTGAGTATCTGTCCCATACTTTCCGTTGTATAGACAATAGTGCCGACTGGGGTAGTGTGTCTCTGGTGCTTCCTTTGCTCTGTATTGGACATATGCGACCTCTTTATAAATGTGAACTTTTGAGCCGGAAGTGAGCCCTGTGAGAAGGGTTTTCTTCTAAGGGGAAAAGTTGTTCTACTTTGTAAAGCAATAACTGAGCCGACTGGTGGATAGGAGGGGTTTTTTTAAAAAAATCTTTTATCTCATTACGTTACACGCTATGTCTCTGAAATAAAAGAACTCTTCCAGCGTGTGAGATTGGGGGATATGATCGAACAACAGTGTGTTTTGGGGGAAATGCCCCTGGTGGTTGGGGTAATAAACTGAATGTGGTTAAGGGTTTAGTTTATCTGACGTAATGTCTGTTTTACTGCTAAGCCGATTTGTTTCAGGGTATATGGTTTTTTAAGAAACTGTCCGGCTCCAAGGTCCTGTGCTTTAAACACTTCCGCACTTGCTGAAAAGCCACTGGCAATAACGGCCTTTTGGCCCGGGTTTATTTTTGCTATTTGTTCATAGGTTTGACAACCGTTTATTCCTGGTCCCAGAATCATATCGAGCACCACCAGATCGGCAGTATTTTCGTGCAGGTATTGTATGGCCTCTTGGCCGGAACCTACCGTATGAACCTGGTAACCCAAAGACGTCAGAAGCTTGGAGGCGATGATCTGTTGCTGCTTTTCATCATCCACGATGAGTATGCGTTCCCCGTTGCCCTGCAGATTCTCTGTTTCGATGTCTTTGAGCTCTTTATCGAGTTGATCCCTGGTAGCGGGAAAATAGAGGGTGAAAGTCGTCCCTTTGCCGCCGCTTGCAACGGACACGCCCCCGCCATGATCCTGGGCGGTATTCCAGACAATGGCCAGGCCCAGACCGGTTCCACTTTTCCCCATGACTTTTTTAGTGTAAAAGGGTTCGAAAATGTGTTCCAGGTCAACAGAAGATATGCCTTGTCCGTTATCCGAAACCTGGAGCAAGGCATATTCACCTTTTGGCAGATACTGGTTCTGGGCAATGGGTTTGTCGATATACTTATTGGCCGTGGAGATAAAAATCTCACCGCTGCCCGTAATTGCTTCGGCAGCGTTAAGGATGAGATTCATCAAGCTTTTCTGGATGTGTAAAGGCGAACAGGAAATATTGAAAAGATCTGTGGACAATTCTGTCCTGACGTTGATGGCGGGATATTGAGAAAGGATTTTCGTACATTCCGGCGAATGAGCAAATTCCTCCACCAGCTTATTAAGGCTGCAGATCTTTTTTGAAATAGCGGCCCCCCTTGCTACTGTAAGCAGATCTGACACAACTTGGGCCGCCCGCAGACCAGCCTCATGAAGGGATTTTAACGAGGGGCGCAGTTCACTTTCTTTTGGCAGCTTCATGAGCATCAGTTCCGGGTAGTTGACAATGCCTGAGAGAATGTTGTTCAGGTCATGGGCGACCCCGCCGGCCATCAGACCAATGGCTTTCATTTTTTGGGCCTGACCGAGCTTGGTTTCAAGCTGCTCTTTTTCTTTTTCCGCCTTCTGTCGCTGTTCAATCATCTGGTTTGCCGAGTTAGCCAGTGACTGAAATTCGCTGAAAAAGGCTTTTTTCTGATCTATCTGAAGGGAGTTGGTGGCGGCTTTCTCGAAAAATCTGCTGAAAAGATCGAGATTCTTTTGAATTTTCCTGGTTGCCAGGCGAGCGAGCAGGTTGACGAGAAGAACAAGAAGACAAAGAAAAGCGATAATCTGGAAAATGTAAGATTTGATTTCACCATTTAACCGCGCTTGATTTTGCTGGATTACCTTTTCGATTTCATCGAGATAAACACCTGTTCCGATGTACCACTGCCAATCAGGAAGTCCCATTGCATAACTTATTTTGGGCAGAGGTTGCGTCCCTTCAAATTTCGGCATGATGTAGTGGACAAAACCTCCTCCCGACTTGGCCGCAGTGATGAGTTCCTGGACAATTTGCACGCCATTGCTGTCTGTAATTAGCAGAAGATTTTTACCCATTGCCGACGGCGGGCCCAGCACACTGACCCCTTCCCAGGTGCCGATAAAAAAATATCCATCTGATCCAACACGCATTTGACTGATGCGGGACAGAATTTCTTCTTTAATTTCTTTTTCCTGGTCGTCCAGGTACTTGCCGTTGCCTATGACCCAGTCAAAGGGTTCAAAATATTTAACGTATGAGATTTTTGGGACATGCACGTTCGGATTTTCAGGCTTATTCCAGTAATAGGAACAGAAACCTTCTCTTTGGGGTGAATTGGCGACAGCAAGAATATCACGCATGAGGTAGTTGCCCTTGCTGTCCTGGATATCAATGATATTTTTGCCCTCAAGTTCGGGGTTGTTGCGGTTGACCAGTTCCGTGCCTTTCATGTCTTCTGCAAAATAATACCCTTTGCCATCGTCCCAGGAGGCGGAAAACAGTGCGTCGTGAACCATCTGCTTGATTTCAACCAGCGGTTTGCGGTCTTTTTGTTTTTCGTAAATATAGAATGCGGTATTGTAGGCTTCCAGTGTGCGTGATTTGACTTCTTTTTTCAGCCTTTGTTCGGCAAAGGATTTCTGATATTCAATGTAGGTGACGGCACTGGTAACTTCGGATTTTAAAAGTTCCTTCTGCGAGTCAATGTATTCTTTTTTTGCTGCCGCGCTTTCCTTTTTAAATTGATTCACTTCCTGACTGATCCACAGTCCTCCCAGTAGAAAAGAAATCAGCACAGAAAGCAGAGTCATGCTGTAAAAGTAGAGCTGTGTTAAGCTTTTTTGCTTTTTCATTCTCAGGACCAGTATCTACGAAATGGAAAAAGGCTCATTTCCTTTAAAGTGTATTCGATATACTATAACAGGAATGTCTTCTGATTACGATTAGTCCCTGGGCCGGCAAAAGACAACGTCAGCGGTGATCCTGTTTGCTTGTTTTGTGCAGACTTTGGGGAGAAAATGTTGCAGAAAGTGGTATCCCATTAATGCATGTGATTACCACTGAAACTCAGCCAGTCTTGCAGCAGGTACTGTAATGCATTAATAATTCAAAAAATACTGTCTACACAAAAGTCATTCCCGCGAAAGCGGGAATCCAGAGTAGCTGGCTAGTCCGCCTAGATTCCCGCTTTCGCGGGAATGACGTATAAAAAGGCTGAAAATGAGTAGTAATCCCATTAATAAATCATTCCCCTCCGACGATCCGTCCTGCGACAGTCACGGTAACATGTTGATACGAGAATAATGTATTGGGTTTTAAGGATAGAACATGGATATTGTCCTGCACGATTATTTTGAGTCCGCCGAGGGGGGAGGGCGTCTTGCCCTTATGCTTGCCCAGTCCCTGCAGGCTGACCTTGGCTATGGCTTTAAGGTGCCGGATCACCCTTATTTTTCGGACGATCTTTTTCAAGGAAAAGAATACCCTCTTCTTTCATTTACAGCCATACCCATCTGGCGGCAATATTGTCTGACCCGCGCCTTCAGGCGAAAAACCAATTTCCTGGCATCATACGATGCCGTGGTGTACAGCGGTTCCTATGCGCCACTTGCGAGTTGTAACAGTAAAAAAGGAAGAAATATTTACTATTGCCATACTCCCCCCCGCTTTCTCTATGATCAGCATGATTTTTTCCTGTCACTGATTCCCGGCTGGCAGCGTCCGATTCTTCATGCCTTTAATTCCTATTTTCGGCCTCAATATGAAGAGGCGGTGGGCGCCATGGACGTTGTTGTCACAAATTCCGACAACGTCAGGGGCAGGATAAAAAAATATCTTGGCCTTGACGCCGAGGTTGTTTATCCGCCTTGCGATACCGGAAAGTTCAAATGGCATGGACAACATGATTTTTACCTGTCAATGGCCAGGCTGGATCCTTTGAAACGAGTGGATCGCGTGGTTGAAGCTTTTCTGCAGATGCCTGACAAAAATCTTGTTGTTGTGTCCGGTGGACCTGAGCAGGGGCGTTTAGAGAAGTTAGCCGGTGGGGCTGTCAATATCGAAATACGGGGAAGGGTGTCTGAAAAGGAGCTTCTTGCCTTGCTTGGAAGATGTTTAGCAACAATCTATATCCCCAGGGATGAAGATTTTGGCATGGCGCCGGTGGAATCCATGGCCGCAGGAAAACCGGTTATCGCTGTTGCTGAAGGAGGTTTGCTGGAAAGTGTCGTGGATGGTCAAACCGGGCTTTTGCTGCACGCCGACCCGGGGACGCCGGAAATAATTGCGGCTGTGGAGCACCTGACCGGAGAAACTGCCGGGGCCATGCGCAGGGCCTGTGAAGAAAGGGCGCACATGTTTCGTCGTGAGCTGTTTGTTAAGAGGATGAGAGAGATGTGCGCTGCAGTATGAAAAAGTTTTTTTCAGAAAAAACAAGAAAAAACCGAGAAAATGGAACATGGGCTTTTTGAGGGAGACTATATAGGAGTTACCTATGACAGTAACGGAATCCGTGGCAAGAACACAGAGTCCCGTGGGTGACCAAACCGGCAGGGAGAAGTAAAAAAAATTGAAAATTCACTCCAGATCATTGATAATAAAAAGCACAACTTTTCTATCCATTGCTTCGCTTTTTCACTTTGTGACAGGTAAAACGAAATTGTCCGTTCCCTCTAGTGTTAAATATATAGTTTTTGGGGGTGTCGTGGCCCTTATGGTTCACCTCCTGAACCTGGAAGCCACTTCTCACGTTAATCCTCGCTATCAGTATTTTCTTGCCATTGGCTCGGGAGCTGTGGTTGCCTACTTTGTCGGTCGCATGCGGGAAAGCTGGATACGCCGGACCAGACAGCTTGAAGAGGCCTATAGCAATCAGCAAAGAGAGATGGAAGAACGCAAGCAGGTTGAGCAGGCCTTGCGGCAAAGTGAAGAGCGTTACCGGGATCTTTTTGACAGTTCCGCTGATATGATCCAGATTATCTCTCCGGAGGGCAAGCTGATTTATGCCAATCAAAGCTGGCGTGAAAATCTTGGTATCTCCGCGGAAGAGGTAAATGGATTTCCCATGTTTGATATCATTACTCCGGAACATCATCCCCATTGTATGGAAAGATTCGAAAAGCTGCTGTCCGGTGGCAGTATGGACAAGCTGGAAACGGAATTTATTACCAGGGATGGCAATAAAATTCTGGTTGAGGGAAGTTGCAACTGTCGGTATGAAGACGGCAAACCGGTATCCATTCGCGGAATTTTCCGTGATGTTACGGAAAGAAAGCAGATGGAAGAGGAGTTGCAGAAGTCCCAGAAGCTTGAATCCATCGGGATACTTGCCGGGGGAATTGCCCACGACTTTAACAACCTGCTCAGTGGTGTACTCGGCGTTCTCTCCTTGATAAAATCTTCACTCCCCGAAGATGACAAGCGAGTCGAAATATTGCAGGAGGCCCATGATACATGTATGCAGGGCAGGGAGTTGACCTCAAAATTTCTTACCTTTGCAGAGGGCGGCACTCCTTTCAAGAAATGTATCTCAATCGTATCCTTATTAAAGAAATCAGTTGAAATCGCCCTAACAGGATCGCATATACAATGTGATTACTCAATTCCGGATGATCTTTGGGAAGTGAATGTCGATGCGGGACAGCTCCAGCAGGTTTTTAACAACCTGATATTGAACGCCAGGGATGCCATGGACGAAGAGGGAGAATTGAAAATCAATGCGGAAAATACGCCCTTTACCGCAGTTGAAGGATTTGTTCTGGCCCCTGGGAAATACATCAGGATATCAATAACAGATCATGGCGTCGGAATCCCGCCGGAGAATATTCCAAAAATCTTTGATCCTTATTTCACCACCAAGAATATGGCCAGTGACAGGGGGATGGGCTTCGGTCTTTCCATCTGCTACTCCATTGTTAAAAAACATGATGGCCTGATCACCGTCGAGTCCCAGAAAGGCATGGGGACTTCCTTTCACATTTTTTTGCCAAGCTGCTAATTGGAATCGTAGAGTTCCCGAATAAACCGCCGTATTTCATTTTTGTTGAGAATAAAGCCCGAGAGCCTTTTGCTTCCTGCGACCAGAGTGGGAATCATTTTTATGCCATGCCGCAGGGTGAGCAATGGATTGGTGGTTACCTCGACTTCTTCAACAGTGAGGTCGGTGAACTCCTCCTGCATTTTTTTGAGCGCCCGGCCCACAAACATGCAGCGAGGTCAAATGGCGGATTTGTAAAAGGTAATGTGCACTGACAAAGGTCCATTGTGAATTTTTATGAGCTTTGAACGACGGGTGAACTTATAAACCGTAAACCGTTTTATTTCTCCAGCAATCCCTGAATATAATACTTTTCCTGCTGTTCCGGGATATACATTTCAAGATTGTTATTCCAGCGGCTTACATAGTGTCTTGTCAGGAGAACGCGGATGGCATTCTTCAGCTGCACCAGGGTGGTGTAGTAATGCATGAAGTATTCGCCGTAGTTGTTCACGGTGATAATAGTGGATTTAAAGGTAGATGAACCTTTTACCGGCTCCTTGTCGAAATTGACTATAACCAGGGCGCGGGTTACGCTTTCAGTGCTGAGTAATTCGTCGGCAGAAATGTTGGAAAAATTGAACAGGGGAAAATTATTTAACAGGGTGTCCGCCAGGTTCTGCAGATCGGGCAGGTTGACGTTCAGAAAGTTCTTTGTGATGTGGATGCGGGTGCCTTTTTGCATAATACCGTTTATGGTCAGCCACATCATGAGATGAATCGGGTCAGTATCTCTTTTAATCTGCGAATCCGTATTCTGTCTGATGGACTCGGTATCGTGCTTGCCCTGGAAAACATAGTAGTAAATTACATTTTCATATTTGCTTGCATGAAAGGTAAGATGCTTCTGCTTCATGGCCTTGCGTGACAGGGTATGCAGATAGGGTATCTTGTGTTCCTTGACATCGTAAAAGCTGAACAGTTTTTTGCCCAGTATGGACAGGTCTCGGTCGGTAATTGCCCGGCCGGTTTCTTCCGGAAAGGATTTTCTGAGCCAGCGCAAGCGATTATATGTGTCAAGCAGATAGGCGTGTACCCTGGTTCCGGTGGCAAGCAACTCTTTGTATTGCCAGTCATGGAGTTTTGCCATGCGTTTATAATCAGGGGGCAGCAGATCCCATTTTTGCATGAGAGCGAGTGTGGTCTGCAACTGCTTGTCTTCATTTTTTGGGGTCGTTCCCTCCAGGGTTTTCAAAAACAGGCATTCGCGGATAAGAACATCTTCATCCTTGATTTTGTTTTTCTGATAAAAGGCGATAATCTCCTTGGCCAGCAGCAGGTAGGGATCGATGTGCTGGATGGGAAGCTTCAGTTCGCTTTTCGGCAGCCGCTCCGGGAAAGTAACGAGGCAGAGAATCTTGGTTGAAAAAAGGGTAAAGATTTTTGTTTTATTTTTAAGCAGCAGTTCAAGGTAGGCAAACTTGATCACTGATTTAAACGGGCTGTCCAGGGCCTTGTTGAGCTGCCACAGACAGGCCCCGAAAATTTCCGCCTTTGGAATATCGGCGATATAGCCAAGGTCAACAAAATTATCAGGATTCAGGTGGCGTTTATTAACAAGCTCCTGTACGTATTTTCGATAACCATCTTCGGTCAGGCCCGGAGGGATAAGCCACCAGAGCAGCATTTTTCCGGCAACGAGAATATGGGTGCGGAAGAGCTCGTCCTTCAAAAGGAGTTTTAATGCCGATCCTGCTGATTCCTCTTCCGCTGCGGATGAAAATCTGTTTTCCCTGGTCTGATCGATATCCATTAAAAAGAAATAGACTTCCATTCCCTGTTCTGCTGCCCATTTTTCAATACCTTTGCATTTGGTGGACAGGAGCCCGGCCCCATATGAGCCTATTTCCTCAAGGCGAATACTTACCCAGAAATCACAGTCTGATTTTTCAGACTGGGCAATGGTGCCGATGCTGCCGATGGTTTTCAGCGAGTGAATACACGGGTTTCGGGCATAGGGCGATTTTGTTTTATGGCTTCTTGCTGTGGAGTCTGGGAAATATTGGCGGAAAAGCTCACCGTTAACCACCTTTTCCGGCAAAAAACGATAAATTCCAAAAGGACAGTCCGCATCATCGATATAGCCGGGAAGATCAGGATAATTGCAGTGGAGAAGATAGGGTATGAGCTTGAAAAGAATGCCTGACCGGTTGGGCTGAAAGTTGATGGCTTTAACTTTGCGGCTTCTGTTATAGGCCTGGTATCTTTTTATTTTATCAAGCATGTATTGTTAGCGTGTTCAGCGTTTGAGTTCAGTGTTGGTGGGTTAAAGATAGAGCATACGTCGGTTCCGTTAAGAATTAAGAATATCACATTCCGCCGCGTCATTGGAAGAAGAAATGGCGCGTATGTAACTCAGAACCGAGAACTCACAACTCAGAACTTGTGATTTTCAATAGCCTCGACAATCTTAACGGCCTGAACCGTCCTGATCACATCATGGACCCGTAAGATAGATGCGCCTTTGCAGGCACAGAGAGCTGAAATGACGGCCGTTGCTTCATCACGTTCCTGAGGGTTGTCAAGGGCGAGAATCTTGCCGATAAATGATTTGCGGGAGTGCCCCATGAGAATCGGGCAGCCGAGGGATGAGAATTTTTCAAGATTTTTTATGATGGTCAGGTTGTGGGCCACGGTTTTACCAAAACCAATGCCCGGATCGATAATAATTTTTTTGCGGGAAAGACCGTGTTGTTCGGCCCAATCTATGCGTTCGGACAAGCCAGAACATATGTCAACAATCACATCATCATATGTCGGGTTAACCTGCATATCCCGCGGGGTGCCCTGCATATGCATGATTATAACCGGGACATCGTATTCCACGGCAACGGACACCATTTCTGCATCCTGCTTGAGTCCGCTGATGTCATTAATGATATCAGCCCCGGCTCTGATGGCCTGCCGGGCGACTTCCGCTTTGGTTGTGTCGATGGAAATGGGTGTTTGGTAGCGTTTTCTGATACTCTGTATGGCCGGTAGAACTCTGTCAAGTTCGTCTTGCAGGGAAACAGCCTCGGCAAAAGGCCGTGTCGACTCGCCGCCGATATCAAGGATATCAACACCGGCGGCTACCATTTGCTCGACCTGGGTAAGAAAAGCATCTTCCCGGTTAAACATTCCTCCGTCAGAGAAAGAATCGGGCGTGACGTTAAGGATGCCCATGACATGGACGTGATCGGTAAAGTCCATGCTCCGTTCTTCTGAATCCCGCACCGTCATGCCGTAGGGGCATCTCCTGGTTTTGGTTTTTCCGGTTGGTCAGAAGTCGGAGGAGGTGGAGGTTGTGTGCTTTCCTCGACCTTATCTTCTGCCGCCTGATCAGCCGGCTTGATTTCTTCCTGGCTTGGTTCAGGTGTCTGGCTGGGAGTTAAGCCATTGTCTCGCATGATTTTCTCAAGATCAACCAGTGTGAGGGTTTCCCGCTCAAGCAGGGCGTGGGAAATTGCTTTCAGTACCTCGAGATTGTCACCCAGAAGTTTAAATACCTTCTCGTTGGCCTCAACAACAAGTTTCCTGACCGCAGCATCGATCTGCAGAGCTGTTTCCTCGCTGAAATCCCGGTGCTGTGCGATCTCGCGGCCCAGGAATATCTGTTCCTCTTTCTTGCCATAGGTCAGGGGGCCGAGTTCATCGCTCATACCCCATTCGCAAACCATTTTTCTGGCCATTTCTGTGGCGCGTTCAATGTCATTACCTGACCCTGTAGTGATCTCGCCGAAAATAAGTTCTTCAGCCACCCTGCCGCCAAGCAGAATGCAGAGATTGTTGAGCAGATATGATTTTGAATGAGTGTATTGGTCCGACGTCGGAAGCTGCTGGGTCAAACCAAGGGCGCGTCCCCTTGGTATGATGGTCACCTTGTGGATTGGGTCGGTTCCGGGCAGCAGTCTGGCAATCAGTGCATGGCCGGCCTCATGAAAGGCTGTAATCTCCTTTTCCTTGGGAGAAATAATCATGCTGCGGCGTTCAGCACCCATCATGACTTTATCTTTGGCGCGTTCAAGGTGGTCCATCTCGACTTTATCCTTATTGGAACGGGCTGCAAGCAGGGCGGCTTCATTGACCAGGTTTTCAAGGTCGGCTCCTGTGAATCCGGGCGTCCCGCGGGCGATGACTTTCCATTCAACATCTTCGGCTATGGGAATCTTTTTGCCATGGACTTCAAGGATCTGTTCCCTGCCGCCTACATCCGGAACAGGGACAACGACCTGACGGTCAAAACGTCCCGGCCTCAAAAGAGCGGGATCGAGAACATCCGGACGGTTGGTGGCGGATATAATGATAACGCCTTCGTTTGATTCAAACCCATCCATTTCCACAAGCAGCTGGTTCAGGGTCTGTTCCCGCTCATCATGTCCGCCGCCAAGTCCGGCGCCACGATGGCGACCAACTGCGTCAATTTCATCGATAAAGATAATGCAGGGTGCGTTTTTCTTTCCTTGATTAAAAAGATCCCTGACCCTTGAAGCTCCGACACCGACAAACATCTCAACAAAATCGGAACCGCTGATGGAAAAAAAAGGAACATCCGCTTCGCCGGCAATGGCTTTGGCAAGCAGGGTCTTTCCTGTTCCCGGAGATCCAGCCAGAAGAACACCTTTTGGAATGCGGCCGCCCAGGCGGGTGAATTTTTTCGGGTCCCGCAGGAAATCAATTATTTCTGAAAGTTCTTCTTTGGCCTCTTCAATTCCAGCTACATCTTTAAAGGTGACCTTGGCTTTTTCATTATCAAGAATTTTATGCTTACTGCGGCCGAAGCTCATGGCTTTGCCGCCGCCCATCTGCATCTGGCGCATGAAAAAGATCCAGACGCCTATCAGAAGAAGCATGGGAAACCAGGAAACCAAGATAGTGATATACCATGGTGTTTCTTCTTTCTGTTTAACCGAGATATTCACACCTGATTTTCGCAGCTCGGGAATAAGCTCGCTGTCTGTCGGCGCAATCACCCGGAATTTTTTCCCGCCGCTTTGGCCGGTAATTTCATCGCCTTGGATTGTTACCTGATTTATTCCGCCGGATTCTACAGTTGCCATGAAATCACTGTAGCTCATTTCAATCAGACCTGTCTGGGGCTGATTGAACATATTAAAGAGAAGAATCATCGTCAGGCCGATTACCAGCCACATGGATAAATTTTTGTAAAAATTATTCAAGAAAAGCTCCGTTGGAAAATAGTTTTACGTTTAAGTTGAATGTAAGGGTACTAACAATATGAAAGAAGCAGAAATTAACATAAGGACTGCCTGCACGAAAGTCCAGAGTCTAAATCTTTTTTGCTTAAACTTAATACGTACCACTTGCCTTCACTAAAAATACTCCTGCACGGATTTTACTTCCATGGATTTTTCTTTTAAAGTGGCAATTGCCATAGCCATGAATTCCGCTCCAGCTGTTGTTGTCGTGTACGGCAGGTGGTAGTCCAGCGCTGCACGTCGTATTGTGTATGAGTCTTCTGTTGTCCGCGTACCCATGGACGTGTTGACGATCCATTGGATTTTGTGGTCCTGGATTTTATCCAGAATGTGGGGGCGGCCTTCTGATATTTTATTGATTTTGGTGCAGGTGACACCATTGTCGTTTAAAAATTTTGAGGTGCCTTTTGTCCCCATGATGGAAAAACCGAGTTCGGCAAGTTGTTTTGCCACCGGCAAAATAGCGGCCTTGTCATTTCCCCTCATGCTGAAAAGCACGGTGCCTTCGCTGGGAATAGGCTGTCCTGCAGCAAACTGGGACTTGGCAAAGGCCAGACCCAGGGACTCATCCAGTCCCATAACCTCGCCGGTTGATTTCATTTCCGGGCCAAGCAGGGTGTCGACATTGTCAAAGCGGTCAAAGGGAAAGACTGCTTCTTTGACGGCAAAATGGTTTACCTCAACCTCTTCAGTAAATCCAAGCTCCTTGAGCTTTTTGCCAACCATGATCTTTGTTGCCAGTTTGGCCAGTGGCACGCCTGTAGCCTTGCTGACAAAGGGGATGGTACGTGAGGCCCGCGGGTTTACTTCAAGGATGTAAAGAATGTCGTCCTTTACGGCATACTGAATATTCATGAGGCCGATAACCTTCAGTTCAAGAGCCATGGCCCGGGTTGCCTCTTTTATTTGTTCGATAAGCCCCGGAGAAAGACTGTGGGGTGGCAGCACGCAGGCCGAGTCGCCGGAATGGATTCCCGCCTCTTCAATATGCTGCATGATGCCGCCGATTACCGTGGTCTCTCCGTCAGATATGGCGTCCACATCGACTTCAATGGCCTCTTTGAGAAATTTGTCGATGAGTATCGGGTGTTCCGAGGAAACATCGATGGCCGTGGACATGTAAATTTTCAGGTCCCGTTCATTGTAGACAATACGCATTGCCCTGCCGCCAAGCACATAGGACGGTCTCACCACGACGGGATAGCCGATTTCTGCGGCGATTTTCAAGGCGTCTTCAGCCGTACGGGCAGTACCGTTGGCCGGTTGGATCAGATTAAGTTTCTGCAGGAATTTCTGAAAACGTTCTCTGTCTTCCGCCCTGTCAATGGAGTCCGGTGATGTGCCTATGATCGGCACGTTCATTTTAGCCAGAGGCACGGCAAGATTTAAAGGGGTCTGGCCGCCAAACTGAACAATAACTCCGTCCGGTTGCTCTTTTTCAATAATGTGCAGAACATCCTCACGGGTTAACGGTTCAAAATAGAGCTTGTCAGAGGTGTCATAATCTGTACTGACTGTTTCGGGATTTGAATTGACCATAATGGATTCAACTCCCATTTCCTCAAGTGCGAAAGAGGCATGCACGCAACAGTAATCAAACTCGATTCCCTGGCCGATGCGGTTCGGGCCGCCTCCGAGAATCATAATTTTGCGGTTGTCTGTATAACGTGACTCGTCCTCGACTTCATAGGTTGAATAGTAGTACGGGGTGTACGCCTCAAATTCGGCGGCGCAGGTGTCAACGAGTTTATAAACCGGTTTTTGGTTTTTCTTTTCCCGAAGTTCAAGTATGTCGTCTTCGCTTGTTCCGGTCAGATAAGCAATTTGCATATCTGAAAAGCCAAACTGTTTGATCTTGCGCAAGAAAGTACTGTCAAGCCCGGAAAAACCGACTTTTTTTATGTCTGCTTCAACTTCAATGATCTGTTTGAGATTGTAGAGAAACCATGGATCAATGGCAGTGAGTTCATAGAGACGCTCAATGGTCATCCCTCTCTCCAGGCCCTGATGCAAAGCAAAAATTCGTTCCGAGTTGGGGGTGGTCAGCATGTGCTCCAGATCCCTCTGGTCCATTGAGGAGAGTTCAAATTTTGCATTGCCCCCAAAGCCTGCGCAACCAATTTCCAGAGACCGCAGTCCTTTTTGAAACGCCTCTTTGAACGTTCTGCCTATTGCCATGGTCTCACCAACAGACTTCATGGCGGTTGTCAGAATGTTTTCCGCTTCGGGAAATTTCTCAAAAGTCCAGCGCGGGATTTTGACCACACAGTAATCGATTGAGGGTTCAAAGGAGGCATAGGTTTCCTTGGTGATATCGTTGGGGATTTCATCCAGGGTATAGCCCACAGCAAGTTTTGCGGCAATCTTGGCTATGGGAAAACCGGTGGCCTTGGAGGCCAGAGCAGAACTTCTTGAAACCCGAGGGTTCATTTCAATAACCATCAGCTCGCCGTCTTCCGGATTAACGGCAAACTGGACATTGGAGCCACCTGTCTCAACGCCGATTTCCCTGATGATGGCAACCGCAGCATCACGCATCATCTGGTATTCCGGGTCAGACAGGGTTTGGGCCGGCGCAACGGTGATGGAGTCCCCGGTATGAACACCCATGGCATCCATGTTTTCAATGGAACAGATAATAACGACATTATCGTTTTTATCGCGCATTACCTCGAGCTCATACTCTTTCCAGCCCAGAAGGCTTCGTTCAAGCATAACCTCGGTGTTCAGGCTGAGATCAAGGCCTGCCGTGCAGAGCTCTTCAAGTTCATGGCTGTTATAAGCCACACCGCCGCCGGTACCCCCAAGAGTAAAACTTGGACGTACAATAATAGGGAAACCTATACGGTCAACCGCTGCCCTCGCTTCATCAATAGTATGGACAATGGCGCTCTCTGGAACCTTGAGGCCGATTTTATACATTGCCTCACGGAATGAATCGCGTCCCTCCGCTTTTTTGATAACATCGATATTTGCTGCCAGCAATTCGACATTGTATTTCTCAAGCACTCCTGTTTCAGCAACCTTTATCGCTGTATTGAGACCCGTTTGTCCGCCCAGGGTGGGAAGAAGGGCATCAGGACGTTCACGTTCAATGATTTTGGCAACCATCTCCGGTGTGATCGGTTCAATATATGTGCGGTCGGCGATTTCAGGATCAGTCATGATAGTGGCAGGATTCGAGTTAATAAGGATAACTTCGTATCCTTCTTCTTTCAGAGCCTTTACCGCCTGGGTGCCGGAGTAGTCAAACTCGCATGCCTGGCTGATTATAATTGGGCCGGAGCCGATGATAAGGATCTTTTTTATATCTGTTCGTTTAGGCATTGTTATGTAAGCTATATGTCTGAATTTTAGGTTATAAGTTGAAAAGGAATGAACGAGTTGCGTTCTGTTGCCTGCCGCTGAACACTTACTGTTTAAAACTGTGCATCATGATTTGACGGTATCGCCTGTGCCCCTTAAGGCTGGGGAAAAGCCCCTCGGCCGCCGTGGACACCCATGCAACTTGTTGCTATTGCGTTGCCTGATGTTCAGCTACAGGATGTTTTGAAAGATCGTCATAATTTCATTGCCTCAATAAATCTGTCAAAAAGATAAACTGAATCATGGGGACCAGGTGCGTTTTCCGGGTGATACTGCACTGAAAAGGCGGCAAATTTCTTATGCCGCATACCCTCAAGACTTGAATCATTAAGGTTAATGTGAGTAAGCTCGACTTCATCCATGTTGAGACTTTCCAGATCAACGCAAAAGCCGTGATTCTGGGAGGTTATCTCAATCTTTCCAGTGGAAAGATCCTTGACGGGCTGATTAGCGCCGCGATGACCAAATTTCAATTTGTATGTAGAGCCCCCAAAGGCAAGACCGAGGATCTGGTGACCAAGGCAGATGCCGAAAATTGGTTTCTGGCCCAGTAATTCACGTACAGTTTCAACGACACCTTCTACCCCGGCAGGATCTCCAGGGCCGTTTGAAAGAAAAATTCCATCCGGATTCATAGCCATAACTTCGGCAGCCGAAGTAGTTGCAGGCACTACCTGAACAGAACAGTCACGCTGGGTAAGATGACGAAGCTGGTTATACTTTAAGCCAAAATCAAAGGTAACTACTTTATACTTTCCAGGTGAAGCCGTGCTGAAATCTGAGCCTTCCACTGACTTGCCTTCATTCCAGCCATAAGGGGCGGGACACGTAACTTCCTTAACCAGATCGCGTCCTATGAGGCCCGGAGAGTTTTTTGCTTTTCCAATAAGTGACTGCGGGTCAAGGTCAAGTGTGGAAACAATACCTTTCAGTGCTCCCTTGACACGAATATGGCGGGTAAGGGCTCTGGTGTCTATGCCCTGGACACCAAGGACATTGTGTTCTTTGAGAAAATCAGCCAACGTTCCGGTTGACCTGAAGTTGCTCGGTACAGAGTTGTATTCTTTAATCAGAAAAGCCGGAGGGTGAATTTTAAGTGATTCCATATCCTCGGGGGTTACGCCGTAATTTCCGATCAGCGGGTAGGTCATTGTGACAATCTGTCCACAATACGAAGGGTCGGTCAGTACTTCCTGGTATCCGGTCATGCCGGTGTTAAAAACAATTTCTCCAGCCGTTTCTCCTGGGCCGGTGAAGGATTCGCCTTCAAAAATGGTTCCGTCTTCTAAGGCTATTAGGGCTTTCATGTGTAATGATCCTTTGTATTCAAAGCAAAATGCTATTATCTGAAGGTAAGTTATTTTTGTTTCAAGATTACTATTGTGTAAGACATTACTGAAGAAAAGAAACTGTCCCTGTCATGGTGCCTTTCTATATGTCTATCATTATATAGATCATCAAGAAAGCAACCCTCGGAAGGTTAATTGCTCATAAGGCTTTTTGGCGCTCTGTGAGTCTCATGTGAAAGACACAGAGGGAATTCTTTTGTTCCAGCTTGAAAAACAGTGCAAATTAAAATGAAAAAGCACTGTTTTTGAGAAAAAAATCATTACATTAAAACTGGTATTTGGGAAGCCGTCAATAAAAATAGACAAGGTTGTGAAAGATTAAGGCAAAAGAAAGGGCTGTGGCAAAGGGTTGGGTTCTGAGGAAAATGTATGGAGTTCAAGGGGTATGGTTTTATTTTTTTGCTTGTGTGTTGGCGAGTGTAAAAAAATGGTGGATACGGAGTGGGATCAAAAGGATAATTTGAGAGGTGGGATGTGAGGCTTATAGAAGATACTGTGGAATATGCATAGAGGAAGTTGCTGAATAAAATCTAATAAAA
>JAHLLM010000050.1 GCA_020444175.1 Desulfobulbaceae bacterium
ATGTGAGCAGGCCTGATCGTTCAAAGATGAGGTGCAGCTGAATAGTTACAAAAAAGTTTGAGATCCTCTTCCAGTTGAGTGGGGTGGCTGAATATTCTCGAAAATTGTTTTGCTCGTCTAGCTTGTGTGGTACTATTTTTTAAGTTTTAAAATAAGTGATTGCCTGTGGTTGGCTTTTTCAGTGGTTGGGCAATCAAACTGATTAATTTCTGGCTGACGGTTGATGCTTTAAAAGTGCTCTTCTCCTGGAGAGAGTAATCAGAATTGGAGATAAGGTGTTATGGCTTTGGTCGCTGGGGAGCTGGAATTATACCATGCCTGCCGGATAATATTCGGCGCCGAATTGTCTGTCTCTCGGGAATTTTTAGAATATATCCAGCTGTCCGGGGTGAAAAGTGCTTTTCGCAAAAAAGCAATGGAAACCCATCCCGATCGCATGGCTGATAAGAGTCCGCTGGTCAGAAGAAGAAGCGCTCACACATTTCATGCCGTTCAGCAGGCATACGAAAAGCTGGCCCGTTATGTTGATGCCCGCGATAAAGGTTTTCGCTTCACGGGAAAGAAGCCTGTGGCAGCAGGTGCATACAGAAGATCCCGTGCCGGTGCCACACCGAACTGGATGAGCACTCCCCCTCGAAATAATTTTTCTTCGGTCAAAAATAGGTGGCATAAAGCCAGAGATGGTCATCCGGGGAATCAATCCGGAAAAAATCGGAACACCTTTCATGCAAAAGGTCGTTACAAGGGGACTGTTCCGCAACGACGACTTCTTTTCGGGCATTTCCTCTATTATTCCGGTCTGGCGGATTGGAATACCATTGTCAAAGCGATTGTCTGGCAGAAAAAACAGCCCCGTCTTGGTGAAATTGCCGTGGCACGCGGTTGGTTGACACGGGATGATGTTTTTCACGTTTTACGGGAGCTTCCCCGTGCATCACTTCCCTTCGGGCAACTGGCTGTGCGTCAGGGGGTGCTTACAAAGATGCAGGTTCATGTCCTGCTGGCGCAGCAAAAGCGGCAACACAAAAGATTCGGAGAATTTTTTGTGTTGCAGAAAATTCTAACCTCGCAGCAGCTTACCCTGGTTCTCAAGCGATTTCATAACCATAATTCCAAGCTTTCCTTCGCTGCCAACGCAGGAAAATTCTGATACATACCTCCAGAAGGTTTTTCGTTGATTTATAATAATCTCATTTATCTCATAGTCGTTATCTTCGTCCTTTCAACCAACAGTGTTCCGGATTCACCTCAGATCTCTCCCTGGCTGGCAACATTCATCTTCGGACTCAAAGGGCTCATTTTTTTTCTGGTGGTTTCTCTTACATACCGCCGCAATCGGGTTCGTCAGGCTCCGCAATATTTCTCAGCTGAGCAGAGACTGTCCATTCTGGCCATAATCTGGCTGGCTCTGGATGTTTATTTTCTTGATTGCCAGTATTATTTCGCAGCCCTGCCGTATTCAGGCCGCTTGCCGGTTCTGGTCAGTCTTTGCGGTATCATGCTCTTTTTTTTCTATCTCAGCCTTATCTGGATCGGGGCCAAAAAGAGTTACGTACGTGTTTTCGGTCGTAATTACACCACTGCAACTTTTGTTAAGACAAATTTAAAAAATAACATACCCATTATTCTGCCCTGGCTGCTTCTGTCCCTTGTTGCCGATTTGCTGATTCTTCTTCCCTTTCCCGCTGTAAAAGAATTTATGCACTCCACCTGGGGGGAGCCTCTGTTCTTTCTGGTATTTTTTATCTTACTCGCTGTGACCTTCCCGGAAATCATAACCCGTTTCTGGGGGTGCAGGCCCATGCAACCGGGCCTGGTGCGCACCCATGTCGAGCTTTTCTGCCGACTGCAGGGCCTGAAATATCGTGATATTCTTATTTGGCCTCTTTTTGAGGGTCAGGTGTTGACCGCGGGGGTTATGGGGTTGATAAAACGTTTTCGCTATCTCCTTTTTACCCCCGCACTCCTGAAGAGCTTGAGCATTGAAGAGGTCGATGCTGTTATGGCCCATGAGATCGGTCATGTTAAACGCTATCATCTGCAGCTCTATATGGTTTTGCTCTTCGGATTCAGTCTGCTGGCTCAGCTCGGTTCGTATCTCTTCATGTATCTGTTGTTGAAATCAAATTATTTTTATCAATTCTCGGCTTTTCTCGGCAAAAATACAGATACGGTTCTCATCTTTTCAAGCACTGTGGCATTGTTTGTTCTCCTCATTCTTTATTTTCGGTTTATTTTTGGCTTTTTCATGCGCAACTTTGAGAGACAGGCCGATCTGCATGCTTTGACAAGTCTGGGCGGCAGCCGGGGCATAGTGAATGCTCTGGAGAAAGTTGCCTGGTTAAGCGGCGATATTCGCGATCTGCCAAGCTGGCATCATTTCGGTATTGCCGAAAGGGTTGATTTCCTCACCCTTTGCGACAGACAACCCTTGCAGATAAGGAGGCATCATCGCAAGGTTTATGGCGCTCTGCTTCTGTATGTTTTTGTCCTGTTCGGGGCCGGTTTTACCCTCTGGAAAATGCCCAGCGATCTTCTGGAAAGAGCACCACTGGACCACCTGGCAGAGCTCTATAGCGAAAAGGCTGTTGAGGATACGGAAAATCATCTCTGGTATCAGCTTTTGGGCGATTTAATGCAGGGCCGGAATATGTATGGAGAGTCAATTGAGGCCTATGAAAAAGCCCTGCATCGTTCTCCCGAGCATCCGGAGATAATGAATAATCTGGCTTGGGTGCTGCTCACTGCTTCCGAGCCGAAATATCGGAACCCGGAAAGGGCGTTGATGCTTGCCCGTATTGCTGCCTCAAAAAAGCCGGCAGGCTATATTCTTGATACCCTGGCCATGGCCTATTTCCAAAATGGCTTTATTGAAAATGCCATTGAGGTAGAAAAGAAGGCCATTGAACTTGATCCGGAAAATAAGGAGTATTATCTCAAGCAGCTCCTGGAATTTGAAAAGGAAGCAGATGGCTTGGCAGACAGTCTGGAGTGACAGGTTTCATGCCCAGTGAGTTGTCTTCTCGCGAACAGCCGGACTAATTATCCCCCCCCTCAAATAAACGTATTGATATATGGAAGAAAAATCAAGACATGCAGAAAAAAAGGAGCAGGGACTCGTTTTGCTTCATACCGGTGACGGCAAGGGCAAATCAACCGCTGCTTTTGGTCAGGCATTACGCGCTCTAGGTCATGGCTTGCGCGTCTGCATCGTGCAGTTTATCAAAAGTTCGCAAAACACGGGTGAAGCGAAAGCCTTTGCCTCTTTTAAGGATACAGTTGAGTTTCATGTCCGGGGCAGTGGTTTTACCTGGAAGACAAAGGATAAAGAGGAGGCAGTCAAGGCAGCCCGGGATGCCTTTGCTTTTGCACGTGATAAGGTGCTTAGTGATAAATACGACATGGTCGTATTGGATGAACTGACCTATCTCATTACCTATGGTATGGTGCCTGAGAATGATGTGCTTGATCTAATACAAAAAAGGCCCCCTCGACTTCATCTTGTTATCACCGGACGCAACGCAAGCGAAGGCCTTGTGGCGGCAGCTGATCTGGTTTCAGAGGTGCGTCTGGTCAAGCATCCCTTTGAGAAGGGGGGCAAGGCCAGGATGGGAATAGAATTTTAAAGATGTTGCTGGAAGCGGAAGGCTTTTTGTCTGTCAGGACGTTGTTTTTGCAGAGCAGCCGGTCAGAGGCGTTTGAAAATTGAGATTTTGCAAGGGGTGGGAGTCGATCAACGCTTTGCCGATCTCCGCTCCAAATCGGCAGGCCTCTTTTTGCTGTTCTTTCACGTGGCCGTATTTACAGTAATGTTTTCCGATAATTTTTGATTTTTCAGGTGATTTCCCCGAAAGTTTGAGAAAGACGCCGATGGTTCGCCACGGCTCTTTGCTTGGGTGGGTGAAAATGATGGAATTGACCACGGAAGCGTCATGTTTTTTCAATAAGGAGCAGAGACCGTACCAATGCATGCGCCAGTATCCCCGGCATGAAATAAGCGGGATAACTGTCTGTCCACTGAGGAGGTCGCGTCCATCCCGGTCCAGAAGTGAGAGTACTGGGCCGCTGGGGTGATATGACCAGGTCGGACCGGCAAGGATGATGAGGTCATAGCTGTCCTGGCATTTGGGGGAAAGGGGTTCAATGGGGATGCGTTTTCTGAAAAAAGTAAGCAGCATCATCAATACGGTTGACGGAACGGATTTAAATGGAAATTGCATTGGCGTGACGGGACGCAGTCGTTCAATGGTGGTGGAAATGCCGGTGTCTCTCAGGCCGTTGGCAACTTGAGCCACCAGGCTGCTCGTTTGACCGCTTAGGGAAAAATAGATAAGCAAGACTTTTTTTGCTGTAAGGCTATTCATGATTGGCTATTTTACCCATGCAATTTCAATTCTGCAAGGTGTTGTGTGATTATATTAACCCAAAGAAGCTCACGTTGATGGCGTATATTTTACTGCCCAAACAACGCGGGCCGCAAAGCACATCATCTGCAACAAGGAAAATGTTTTCCAGGTGCGCGTTTGGGTCGGAGCTGTCTTTTTAAATACCGGGTTTTTTCAATGGATAACGGCTATGCCGGTTGGTGAGGATAATGAGTAAGTTATATGATGTCATCATAGTAGGAGCAGGAATATCAGGACTGTCCGCAGCTCACTTTCTGAAGAAACATGCACCTTCACTGCAAGTAAGGCTCCTGGAGAAAAGCGAGCGAGCCGGGGGGGCAATTCAGTCCTTTCATGAAGAAGGTTTTCTTGCCGAATGGGGACCCCACGGATTTCTGGATAATGCCCCAGACAGCAGGGAGATACTTGCAGATACAGGTTTATATGATGAAGCGCAACAAGCCCCTCTCGGTGATTTTCATCGTTATGTCTGTCATGGCGGACGTCTGGTGCAACTCCCGCAGAAACCTCAAAAAATACTCACAACACCTCTTCTGTCTTTGTGGGAAAAAATTCGAATTCTTGGAGATCTGTGGGTAAAACCGAACCCGGCAGATCAAACCATGGGGCAATGGGCCGGACGCAGGTTCGGAAAAGGAATTCTGCCGCTTGTTGATGCCGCTGTTACCGGAAGTTTTTCCGGGGATTTTAACAGATTGAGTATTAATGCCGTCATGCCCGGCCTGCGAAAACTTGAATGTGAACATGGTTCTGTTCTGCGCGCTTTAAAAAAGAAAATGAAAGAAAAAAAAGGCGCGGTGAAGGGAAGACTGCCGGCCATGAATAATTTTCCCCAGGGTCTTGAGCGTCTGGTTGAAGTTTTGACCAAGGGTTTTGCCATTACCTATGCTACGGGTGTAACAAAAGTGACACGGCAGGACGTTTGGCAGGTGACTACGGAAAATGAAATTTTTTCAGCAAAAAATATTGTTCTTGCTCTGCCTGTGAACAGCAGTTTGCAGCTTTTGTCACCGTTGAAAACACCGCCGATTTCCCAAGTGCCTGTCTCGAAGATATGTAATGTTGTCCTCGGGCTGTCAGATAGTGCGAAAATCCCCTATGGGTTTGGTTATCTGGCTCCTGAATGCGAAAATCGTTTTACCCTCGGTGTCATGTTTTCTTCTCACATGTTTCCCAATCGAGCTCCGGAAGGCAAGGTTCTTATTGAAGCCCTGGTGGGAGGACGACGGCATCCGGAGAGGCTTGAGCTTGATGACGATGAGATTGTTTCCCGGGTTTATCAAGACATACGCCAGCTTATGGAGCTTCCGGATAAACCTCTTTTTAGCAAGGTGCTGAGACCGGAAAGCAGTATTCCGCAACTTGAAATGGATCATCCGCGTATGCTTGAATATCGTGCATCCCTGGAGCAGGAGAGTGAGGGGCTTTATATCTGTGGATTTGGTTGGGACGGCATTGGTATCAACGATATGATAAAATCAGCAAAAAAAGCGGCCGTTGCCATCAGTGCGGGAGGCAGAGGGAAAGAAGAAGAGGCAGGCGTAAAACCGGTTTATTTTTGAGCACCGCCTTTGTTTCTTGTTTGCACTGCATTGGGATAGAAAAGAGCGCATAAAATAATTAAAATTTTTATGCGCTCTTGAGAGCTTTCCTTGCAGGATTAGAGAAATTTTTTCTCAAGCTTGTCTTCGAGAAAATCGATTTGCCTGCGAATGCTCGTATTTCTTGTTTTTTTGTCCGTGATAGCTCGGATGGCATGAACAACTGTTGAATGGTCCCGGTTAAATGCCTTGCCGATATCCGCCAAAGGCATTTCCGTGTATTTCCGTGAAAAATACATGGCAATCTGCCTGGGAAAAGTAATAGCCTGTTTGCGCGATTTTGATTTGAGCTCGTCTATCTCAATTTTAAATTGACGGGCAATGAAATCGCGAATAACTATTGGCGAAAGCTGGCTGTTCTGACCAATAATATTTGCCAGAGTTTCTTTCACCATGGTGAAATCAGGTGTTGCTTTCATCAGGGCAGCCTGGGCCTTGAGGCTGACTATGGTGCTTTCAACCTGTCGGATGTCGCCCTTGAGGTTGTCTGCAAGATAGGTGATGATCTCATCGGTCAGGTTGAGGTTGTTGGTCTTTGCCTTGCGGAGGATAATTTTGTGTCTCGTGTTGATATCCGGCGGGTTAATTGTGGTAATAAGACCGGATGAAAGGCGCGAGCGGATACCGGATTCGATGTTCGGGATCTCTCGTGGCCCCATTGAGCTGGTAAAAATAATTTTTTTGCCGCTTTCAAGGAGAACGTCCATGGTTTCGGCAAGTTCGGACTGTGTTTTTACGCGACCTGACAAGGTGTGAACATCTTCTATAAGGAGAATGTCACAGTGCCTGTGATACTTGTCCTTGAAGTTATTCATGGTGTTGTTTTTTATATTTTTTACCATCTCTGCAGTCATCTGCTGGGCTGTCAGATAGTTGAGCCTGGTTGATGGCGCATGATCAAGGATGTGGTGGGCAACCGCGTGGGTAAGGTGACTTTTGCCAAGACCCGTGCCTGCTTTCAGGTAAACACAGTTGCCGATGGCTGAATCAGCTTTGGCAATGGCTTCACAGGCAGAGTGGGCAAAAAGATTGCAGCTGCCGACAACAAACTCATCAAATGTAAAACGGGGATGAAGAGTTTTGATTGTTGCCTGCACTCTCGGCATGTCAGGTAGACGCAATGGCTCAGGAGGGCCACTCAGCATTGATTGGCCTTTGCTTTTGTCTGTCTGAAAGGTAAGGTGCACATCGTGGCGACCAAGCAAACTGAGGCTTTCAAGGATAACCTGACGGTAGTTGTCTGAAACCCAGGTGCAAAAAAAGTTGTCAGGGCCGGTGAGTTCCAGGGTTGAATTTTCTTTCTCTTGAGCAGACAGTGGCGCAATCCAGAGCGAATATGCGCTTTCTGGAAGTTTTTCAGCTAAAATCTCTTTTGTCATTTGCCAGAGCATGGTGATCCTGAGTGATATAAAAATTGAGGTGAGCTAAAATAAATAAATGTTTTGTTCTGATTAAGGAATCATTTAGATTGTGTTTGCTTTTATAAAAAAACGAGGGGAGTGTCAAAGGCGGTTATTCGTGATTTTTAATTATAAAAGATAAAGTTATCAACAGTCTCCGTTTCCTTTGTAGACGGGGTAATGCGAGGGGGTGGGGGCTAAGATCCCATAAAGACGTAGTTTTTTCATTCCCCTCTTAAAAGTGCATGAAATCAGCTAATAGCGCCTCTCTCCTGCAAAGAAAATAGTATTTAATGGAAAGCTGAATTTTAACTTTTACTCTTCAGAGCTCGTTATAGCTGTTAAATGCTCCGAATTTTGCTAACTGCCCGAGACTTCATGGAGATTTTTTTTTGTTTTTTTTTTGAACCGCAATCAAAGAATAAATTGTAAGTTTGAATAACAAAAATGTTACAATTTAATGACAGTTTTATAAAGGGGACCATATGCTAAAACGTTTCACAGTTTCTCTTGAAGATGATTTGCTTGTTGAATTTGATTCATATATAAAGTCCCATCAATATAATAATCGTTCAGAGGCTATACGGGATCTGATACGTAAATCTTTAATCATGGAAGAGTGGGAAGCGGGCAAGGAGGTTGTCGGTGTTATTTCCCTGGTCTATGATCACCATCAATACCAGCTGCAGGAGCGCATTACTGAACTGCAGCATGATTTTCATCACCAGATCATATCGGCGACCCATATTCATATGGACCATGATAATTGCCTGGAGGTCATTATTGTCAGAGGCATGGCGGCAAAGGTAAAAGAGCTTGCCGCCAAGCTAAGCGCCATTCGCGGTGTCAAGGACGGTACCCTGAATATGAGCAGTACGGGCGGAGATCTTCACTAGGTGCATTCAGGGCAAATGGCAGAGAGTTTGAACATGTTACACAAGCACCTTTCCGCGTGTGTTGTAGCCGGAACCCAGAGCAATTGCGGCAAAACAACCCTCACCCTGGGACTCATGGCGGCATTGCGCTCACGGGGGATGGAGGTACAACCCTTTAAATGCGGTCCTGACTTTATCGATCCGACCCTGCACAGCTATGTTTGTGGGAGACCCTCCCGTAATCTGGACCTGCGCATGTGTGATGCGGATTTTGTCCGGCAATGTTTTTTGCAGCAGAGCAGACTTGCTGATATTTCCATTGTTGAGGGCGTTATGGGGATGTACGACGGTGGTGAGGCGAGTTCCGCTTCCCTTGCTGCCAGATTGTCGCTGCCGGTTATCCTGGTGGTTGATGTGCGTTCAGCCGCCGAGAGTATTGCTGCTGTGGTCAAGGGTTTTGAGTCCCTGCAGCCAGGACTGATCGGAGGCGTGATTTTTAACCGGGTCGGCAGCAGTCGCCATGAGGAGCTTATTGCCGCAAGCGTCCGGCGGCATTGTGGTTCATCCGTTCTGGGGTTTTTTCCGCGAGATGTTGATTGTGACCTGCCCAGTCGCCATCTCGGCCTTTTTATGGCAGATGATTCCGTGCTTGATGACCGGAAGCTTGCCGGGCTTGCAGGTCGGATAGAAGAATATATTGACCTGGACCATATATTAGAACTGGCTGCCTTCCGGGAGTATCCACGCCTGACTGCTGAAAGTAATATTTGCCGAGATGCACAGACCGTCCGAGTGCGTATCGGCGTTGCCCGGGACAGGGCATTTTGTTTTTATTATGAGGATAATCTTGATATTTTCCGGCAGTGCGGGGCTGAGCTTGTCTTTTTCAGTCCTCTTGTGGATAAAAAACTTCCCGAAAACATTGATGCCGTCTATCTGGGGGGGGGATATCCCGAGCTTTACGCCAAAGAGCTTTCCGAAAATTTTGCCATGAAGAAGGCCCTGTACGACTGGTCGGTTTCCGGCCGTGCCCTTTATGCCGAGTGCGGTGGCTTCATGTATCTGTGCCGGGATATTCACGTTGAAAACGAACTTTTCCCCATGGTGGGTGTGTTTCCGGTGTCTGCTCAGATGAAGAAAAGGCTGAGTCAACTGGGTTACCGCCAGGCCCGGGTGATGCAATCTTCTTTCTGGGGACCGGGCGGAACAGTGCTGCGAGGGCATGAGTTCCACTATTCTGATATTGAAGAAATGCCCCCATCTATTGAACGGATGTACCATCTGGATAATGGTCGCCGGGAAGGATACCGAAAGGACAACACTCTGGGGGGCTACCTTCACCTTCATTTTGGCTCCAGCAGAGAGGCGGTCCTTTCATTTATTGATTTTTGCTGCAAAAAAAGCTGAGAAAGAGTTTATTCGGCCGGTTTATCTACAGAAGATTGATAATCTCGCAAAAAAGTCCGAAGCTGACCATTTGCCAACGTAATATCAGCACGTTACATGCGCTGCGGCGGCGGTTGAGCGATTTTTTACCCTCTAGGGCACAAATGAGAAACCGTTAAAATTAAGAGAGAACACGTATGCATAAAATAACTCTGCAGAATATCAAGCCTGCAGACATAGAGGCCGAAAGTTTCCGTATTATAGAAGAGGAACTTGGCTCCCATTCCTTTACAGATGAAGAATTTGCCATAGTCAGACGGGTGATTCACGCCACCGGTGATTTTAGTTTTGCGGAGAATGTAAAGATTCACAGGCAGGCGATATCGGCGGGACTGCGCGCCATACGCTCTGGGAAAAATATTTTGACAGATGTACAAATGGTTGCGAGCGGTATAAGTAAAAGTATGCTTGCCCACTGGGGAGGGCGAGTTGTTACAAAAATTGCTGATCCGCAAACGGCGCACCGGGCTCAGGCACAGGGCTCAACACGTTCCGAAGCCGCCATGGAACTTGCTGCGGGTGATGACATCGGCATTGTGGCAATTGGCAATGCGCCCACGGCACTGCTTAAGGTCATGGAGATGATTGGGGCAGGAACCTTTGCTCCGGATCTTGTAATCGGTGTTCCGGTGGGCTTTGTCAATGCTGCGGAGTCAAAAGCGATCCTGGTCTCCAAGGATTTTCCCCTTATAACATCCCTGGGAAGAAAGGGCGGAAGTCCTGTTGCCGCCGCCATTGTCAATGCCTTACTTCGTCTTGCCGGGAAAAAATGAAGAATGGCAAAAGAAAAAAAAAATTGCGTTCAGGCTTTACCACCGGGGCATGTGCGGCAGCGGCCGCAAAAGCGGCAACGATTCTTCTTTTGACATCTGTCTGCCCTCGGCAGGTCGATATCCCTTTTCCGGACGGCAAACGTTTTTCCTTTCAAGTCTATAAGCATTCCTTGTCCTTGGGCACAGCACATGCCTCTATAATCAAAGATGCCGGAGATGATCCTGATGTGACAAACGGCGCTGAAATCTGTGCCCAGGTTTGTATTGAGCACAGTGCGGATCAAACCACAGGGACTGTGCATATTCACGGAGGTGTTGGGGTGGGCAGGGTGACAAAGCCCGGACTTGCCGCAGCGGTTGGAGGCGCGGCCATTAACCCTGTTCCCTGTCAGATGATCCGAGCTGCGGTGCTGGAGGCAACCCGGGAACATGCCAGGCATTTTTGCCATGAAATTATCGAGGTCACCATCTCGATCCCTGAAGGTGAGCGGCTGGCAGAAAAAACTCTCAACAACAGGCTTGGTATTGTCGGTGGCTTGTCGATTCTCGGAACAACGGGCATAGTGCGACCCATTTCGGCAAGCGCCTGGACTGCAACCATAACCGCGTCCATGGATGTGGCAAAAGAAGCAGGCCTCAGAGAAATAGTCCTGTCCACCGGGCGTACTTCGGAAAAAGCCGTGCAGAAGATGCTTTCTTTACCTGAAGAAGCTTATGCCATGATGGGTGACTATCTGGAGTTTTCCCTGTTGGAGGCCGCTGCCCATGATTTTCAACGTATTCATCTGGCTGCCATGTGGGCCAAGGTGCTGAAAGCTGCCATGAAAATTCCCCAGACCCATGTCAGCCATGGGGCTCTTGAGGTTGATGCCGGTATCGATTTTTTGAGAAAAAACGACGTTGAACCGTCATTGTGTAAAAAATTGAAAGGCTCAAACACGGCACGGGAAATATATTTCCGGCTGCTTGATCTTGGTAGAAAGGATGTTGTCACAATGGTGTGTCTGCAGGCAAAATCCTATGCAGAAAGAACTTCCGGCCTGCCAGTCACTGTCTATCTCGTTGACAGTGACATGGCGGTTGCGGAAGAGGTGTAGCTCTGAATCCTTTTTTCCCGAGTGAGGAGCTGTGCAGAAACGAGACGGTTTAAAAGTTTGCTAGGTGAACTTGCCTTTAAACATAAAAAAGACTGCGCCAACCAGGCAAAGTCCCGCCCACAGATAATCCAATTTTAATGGTTCTTTGAGATACATGACAGAGAAGGGAATAAATACCGTCAGAGTTATGACCTCTTGTATTATCTTGAGCTGCCCGACACTGAGGACTGTATAACCAATACGATTAGCCGGTACCTGAAACATATATTCCACAAGGGCAATTCCCCAACTCGTCAATGCTGCTATTATCCACAGCTTATTGTTCAACTCTTTGAGATGAGCGTACCAGGCAAATGTCATAAAGATATTGCTGCAAACAAGAAGAAGAATTGATATCAAAATTGGATGCATAGGCGATCAATACTATGTTCAGTTCATATTGCCGAAGATATGAAATTTATGATGTTGGCAATGGATGGGACTTTGTACTTGTTTTGACTTTGATTTGGCAAGTTAAAATTGAAGTAATTTGAATGAAATCTCAAATGAAAAGAGGACGCATTTAGGAAAGACTATGGATTTTTTAACAGACCCGCAAATCTGGCTTGCACTCTTGACCTTGACCGCTCTTGAGATTGTGCTGGGAATCGATAACATCATCTTTATCGCCATTCTAACCGGGAAACTGCCGGAGAACCAGCAGGCAAAGGGGCGCTCCATCGGTCTGCTGCTGGCCATGATTACCCGGATCGCCTTGCTCTTTTCTATTACACTGCTCATGGAGCTTACGGAACCGCTCTTTATGGTGCTCAAAAGCGGTATTTCAGGACGGGACCTTATACTGATCTGCGGCGGACTGTTTCTGCTTGGCAAGAGTACTCTGGAGATCCATGACAACCTGGAAGGTGTCGAGGAGGAACACGGCGTAACGGTGAAGCAGGCCTCTTTTTTGTCAGTGATTATACAGATTATGATCCTGGATATTGTCTTTTCACTGGATTCTGTTATCACCGCAGTCGGCCTGTCGGATCATCTCGCGGTCATGGTCTGCGCCATCGTTATTGCCATCGGAGTGATGCTCTTTCTTGCCGCTCCAATCAGCAGCTTCGTGGAAGAGCATCCCACTCTCAAAATTCTGGCCCTCAGCTTCCTTCTCCTTATTGGCTTTACTCTTGTTGGTGAAGGTTTCGAGCTTCATATCCCCAAAGGCTACATTTATTTTGCCATGGCTTTTTCCGTTTTTGTAGAATTCCTGAATATGAAGCTCAGAAAACGCAAGACCGAACCAGTGAAACTGCGCCACTCTTCCGCGCAGGGTTAGTGTCGTGTCAAGCTTCAATGATCATGTAGGTCGCCATACCCATGGAGACTCTTCAGTGTCGGGAAGGGTTTTCCAACCTACTGCATCTTTCTGCCCAGATACTTTTCGAAATTTTCTTTGTAATCTGCGAAATGTTCTTCCAGCATTTTTTTGTATTCATCCATGAAATAGTCAAATACTTTTTCTTTTTTTGACTCAAAATCCTGGGCTGATTCTGATCCGGAGGCAACCAGAAATATATTAAATCGTGCCGCGGCATACAAAAAAGTCGCACTGACCTTGCCTGGCTCTCCATCTTTACTCTGCTGGTTGGCTAAATTGATATAGGCATCGGCCATTTCATAAAATTGTTTATCTTTTTCTGTGTTGCTCATTGTTTCTCCTGTTGATGATAAGTTGATCAATAGTTTTCTGATATCTACTCTAATCAGAAATGGTTGACAAGGAAGTTGTACCGGCCGGCAGCAGATGGCAGATGCGAAAGAAAACTCTCTCCATAGCGGACTCCATGACGCTCTTGAATCCCTGCAGCACAAAATACAGAAGTATGATTTGCGAATCCCGGATTCAGATTAATGTTCAGGTAAAAGGGCCGATGGCCGTTATGATCGATTTATTCAGGCAAATGTCCGGGTTTGGGCGCCATCATGGGCTTGGCATCAACGCTTTGAGAAAATTCGTATAAGGACGGATCTTCGATAGTGTGAGGGTCATAGATAATGTCAATTTTTGATCTGATATCTTTTTGCCAGAGATCGTAATGTCCGGCAAATGTATTGACTATGTCCTCAATGTTGTCAGTAAATTTGACGAGCTGCAGATCTGCCTCGCTGATTAGCGGCACGCCGCCTTGTTCAAGCCTGTCGTAGTAAAGGATTTTATTGAGAACCTCCATGAATTCTTTCCACATGGGATGAGCCAGTATGGGAAAGTCTGACTCAATGTGCTTGACCTGCTTTAATTGAAGAAGATAGAGCATCTCAAGTGCCGTTCCCATACCTCCCTGGGCGCAATAGGCACCTTTAATCTGGCTGACAAAGGCCTGGAGACGAGTGGAGAAATTTTCATGCTTGGTGGTGATGTGGGTGATGCCGTTTCCACTTTCAAAGGGCAGACTGATCAGGATGCCGATATTGTCGGCGTGCGTTTCTTCGCCGTTTTTCGCTCGAGCCGCCCTGGCTTTTTCCAGACCCTCATTGGCTGACTGCATGATGCCGGGACCCCCGCCGGTCACCACACCGATCTGGCGGGCCAGGACGATTGCCTTGGTAAGTGCGGAAACAAACTGAAACTCGCTTGAGTTTTTTTCCGTTCGCGCACTGCCGAATATGGCGATCCTGAAGTGCGCCACGAGATCGAATTTCTCTTTGCGCTGCAGCTGCTGTTCGAAAATCAGCCTGGCCTGCTTCAGGCGCGTGATGGCTGTGATAAAATCTTCCAGGCGGAATGTTTGTCTCTGTTCAGCCTTTTTAATCTCGGCAATGGATTTCAGTCGTGAGTGTGTCATGGTTGTTTTCAAATTGATGATGTAAAGAAGTGGCTGTCGGCTTCTGCAGGAATGAAGTTGTGTTTTACAGTTAACGTATGCCGGGCTTTTTTTTGCGCATTTTGCCGATGCGGTTGATGAAGCGCAGCATCACCTCAAAATACATCTTTCCGGTAATATCCATGATGTTGTTGTGTCCAGCCCCGGGGACGCACTGGAATTCTTTCTGCGAAGCAGGGCTTTCCATCTGCAGCTCGGAGGCGTTATTGAGATTGATAATATCATCGAGCTGACCGTGGATAATATAAGTAGGCAGGGAAATGGTGCGGATTTTATCGATATTATGAAAGCAGTCATCTTCTGAAATGCCTGAAGAGGTGACATCGAAGCCGATTGCCTGAAGCACCGGCAGGGTAAAGGCAAAGGCACTGTCAAGCAGAAGTGCTTTAATTTCTTGTGGATAAGATGCTGCAAGTTCAATGGCTGGAGCGCTGCCCAGTGAGCGGCCCATGACCAGGAGTTTGCCGCTGTATTGCAACGTGTCTAGTTTTTCCATGACCGCAGCCAGGATCAAATGCGCATCTTCAATCATATGGGTAGCCGATGGCCTGCCGCTGCTCCTGCCATATCCCCGGTATTCCGCAGCAATAAATGAAAGGCCATGTTCGTTATAAACCGGACCCAGGTCATCATAATCCGCAACAATCTCTCCGTTGCCATGGAAAAAAAGAATGAGCGGAGCATTTTTGTCTGCCGCGAGATAATAACGGATATGAAGGGCTGCTCCATCAATCTGGAGGAGTTCATCTTCGGCATTTGCGCTTGGCGATCCGGCTTCATCGGCTCTTGGATAAAACATGAAGGAGGATATGAGGGTCGTGTCGAGTTTTTCGTATGTGTATTTTGATTTCATGCGGTCGTTTTTTCCTTATTCGTTATTGGGCATTCAATTTTATGTCAATGCTTTATAGACGACTGAGGCCAATTCTTCAACTGTATACGGTTTTTTGATAAAGCTTGATGCGCCGAGGGAAATGGCTTGCTTTACCTCTTCGCTGGCTGAAAAGCCGCTGACGAGGACTGCCTTCTGGCCAGGGTGACGGGCAAGTATCTTCTCATATGTTTCGCGGCCACCCATGCCTGGAGGCATGATCATGTCAAGCAGGATAAGATCAACTGAGTTTTCGTGCAGAAAGGCGACGCCTTCCTCTCCGTTGGCTGCCTCTGAGGCTGCGTAGCCCAGTCGCTCGAGCATGCCTGATGCTACTTCTCTCTGGGACGGATCGTCGTCTATAACAAGAATATGTTCCCCGCGGCCCCGAAGTAGCTTTTGCGGAGTGACGGAGGAGGAAGACCTCGGAGTCCCCGTGGTTGCCGGCAGGCGAACCTCGAAGATTGTGCCGGACGCGTCGCTTTTGACGTTAACGGTGCCGCCATGTTCCTGTACAGCATTCCAGACAACGGCAAGTCCAAGACCGGTTCCACTTCGACCCATGACTTTTTTGGTGTAGAACGGTTCAAAAATCCTTTCAATATCCTTTTGTCGAATGCCAGGGCCGTCATCGCTCACTTTGAGAACAACCAGCTTGCTTTCCGTTCTTTCGCCTTCCTTGTCATTATACGTTGTAATGTGCACATTGCCCTGTTCTTTGATGGCTTCAACGGCATTTGTCACCAGATTCATCAACACCTTGGAAATATGTATCGGCGAACCGCTTATCGGTGAAAGATCGGGCGCGAGCTCACTGGAACATTTGACCTGAGGATGCTGTGAGGCCAGCTTGCCGAATTCAGGCGACTGCAGGTATTGTTCAACAATGCAGTTAAGGGCGATAGGCTCTTTTTTCTTGGCAATACCCCGGGCCACGGTAAGCAGGTCTTCCACCACGGCCGCCGCTCTTTCTCCTGCCTTTTTGATGGTGTTAAGGGGTCGGTGCATGGGGCTTGTTTCCGGCAGGTCCATGAGCAACATATCCGGATAGCTGACTATACCGGCCATGATATTATTTAAATCATGGGCCACCCCGCCTGCCATCATGCCGATGGCTTTCATTTTCTGGGCCCGGTGTAATTGGGCTGCCATCTCTTCGCGTTCCTGCTGGGCCAGTTTCCTGTCGGTGATGTCAAAGACGAGAATGTGTATGGCCTCACGGCCCTCATCCCAGTTGATCACCTGGCCATGGATTTCAAACCACTTGTCGTTCTGCTGGTTTTCCAGGGTAAAACTTCCACCTGTCGCGTTGTCCACGAGGAGTGAATTATTGAGGCAGCACGGGCAAACCCCTTCAGTGCCGTCAATCCTGAAAATTTCATAGCATTTTTGGCCTATGACATCGCCATATTTATCCTTTGTGTAGCGGTTGGTGAAAAGGATCTCGTGAGTTTTTATGTCTGCAACATAAATGATATTGTCCAGTCCATCGAGAACACGGGAAAAGCGGGTGAAGGCTGCGGAGAGTTGGGCTTCGGATTTCTCAAGCGCAACCATGGCGGACTGCCGCTTGTACACAAGGCCTGCAAGAACAAGGACTATGAGAATAATAAGACTTGCCAGCACCGTTTCAAGAAGGCGGTAGTTTTGCTGTTTTTCCGCAAGAATAGGCTGAATCTGGTCAAGCCGGCTCTGGCTTTTGTAAAAAAGCTGGTTTGCATTTTCGATTATTCGTACAAAGTTGGGAGATCCCCCTTTAAGAAACATTTTTAATTCATTGGTTGCCTTTGCCCATTCCTCGATTTTGTTTTCAGAACGCAATTTGTCTCTTTGGGAGACGAGGCGCATAAGGGTTTCCGTTTTTTCTTCCAGATCAACAAGCTTTGGTCTCAGGTCAATGATTTCGAGAATATAGCGTTCCCCGGTAGTGGGCTGATAATGGACGGTGGTCACCATTTCGTCGAGTTCGGGGAGGTTGAGGGGGATGGTAAAGTCTATGGCGCCCCCTTTTTCAATAACGTGCAGGGCCTTTCTTATTCTGGAAATCGTCTGCATGATAGTATCGAAAAAGATCTGTTGCGCATTGATTTCCGTGCTGGTTGGCAGTCGGTAGAAATTTGCTTCCACTTTTCTGAGATCATTGATGATCATCTCGCCAATGACGATCCTGTTGCGTTCGTTTTCCGCCTGAGTGTCTACTTTGTGTTGGAGTTGCAGGAAAAGGTTGTGCTGAAACAGATGTGAAATCAGACCCAGAAGAAGAATAGCCAAAAAAATGAAAAGACTTGACGATGATTTAAATGGCGATTTTTTCATGGCAGCTGTTCTCGGACGGAAAAGCCGTAATTGTCGAAAATGGCTTGTCCCTGTTCGGAAGAAGCAAGTTCCATGAAGTGACGGGCAATGTCGGGAAAAGCGGAGAAGCGAAGCAGCCCCAGGACAAGCTTATGGGGAGGAGCTGTGTCATGGTCCAAGGGCAGAGCGTCCATGAAATTTTTATTGTCATCCCATTTGGCGGTGGCATACCAGTTAAAGACAAGATCAGCTTTTTTGTCGTGAAGTGCCTGAACCATCCCTTTGGAATCAGCAGTGAGATAGAGTGCATTCGCTACGGCCTGCTCATAAATACAGATCCGTCGGAGAATCCTTTCTGTTTCTCTGCCGATGCTGCCGCTTTCTGGTGATCCAAGGACAACTTTGTACCTTGGATCGTGAAGGTTGTTGAGGTTCGCCGTGATACCAAGGGGGTTCCCTTTAGGGACAATCAGTGACGCTCTGTTGTAGCCGACAGTGACGGTGTCGATAATGAGTTTTTCTTTTATGGCCGTGTTTATATACGATTCCGAACCCGGCAGGTAGAGATCTCCGATACTGTTGGCTTTGATGCTTTTGCAAAGTGCACCTGAACCCTGTTTTGTAATCTTTACCGTACAGTTGTCCTGTTTCTCTATGATAGAGGCAATTTCCCGCATGGGACGGATCATGGTAATCCCGCAGTATATGAGGATTTCCCTGCCCGGCTCAGCCTGTTGTGTTTTTTCGCAGCCTGTCAGAAGAAAAATAAGGATGAGAAAAAAGGATGGAATTGATTTTATATATTTTGTCTGCATGCAGCTCTGTGGAATGGATGAGGTATTTAATAAAAATCTTAATAATAATCGATTTCGATAAAATTTTCATTTGAAATGCAATTTTGGGATTAAAAGAGGCTCTCGTTTTTGAGTTTGTAGAGGGAGGGCATGAAGCCTAAAAAAAGTCGAAATACAAAGCCTGCAAGCCAAACATGAGTCCTTCCCATGGTTTCCACTCATCACATCAAGCGGGTAGGAAGAGTTATTAATTGCGAAATGTCGATTCCGTAATTACAGTATGTGCTGAAATACTAAGAAGCCAAGCCTGGAGGCATTTATGGAATATAAAGCGCAAAAAATAGAAGAGCATTTTGTCAAAGAGGAGCCTTTTTATCTTGAACAGAAAAACGAGCTTGCCGTAGCCCTTGCCGCCTATAAAAACGGCATTCCTTTGCTGCTCAAAGGGCCAACCGGCAGCGGCAAGACCCGTTTCATGCAGTTTCTGGCATGGAAACTTAATCGTCCGCTTATTACGGTGTCATGCCACGATGATTTGTCAACAAGCGATCTGGTGGGACGCTATCTTATCCGCGGCGGAGAAACCTTCTGGGTGGACGGACCCATGACTCTGGCGGTGCGACACGGTGCCATCTGTTATCTTGACGAGGTTGTTGAGGCCCGCAAGGATACAACGGTTGTCATCCACCCTCTGGCCGATGACAGGCGGGAGCTGGCCATTGAAAAAAGAGGGGAGCTCCTCTCCGCACCACCGGAATTCATGCTGGCTGTTTCCTATAATCCCGGCTATCAATCCGTGCTCAAGGATATGAAGCAGTCGACAAGGCAGCGTTTTGTCGCCTTGGAGCTCGGTTATCCGAATGCCGATCTGGAAAGAAAAATTGTCGGACATGAGGCGGGAATTGAGGAGGAGCTGGCCCGTTTGCTGGTACGTATTGCCGAAATGACCAGAGGGCTCAAGGATTCCGGGTTGCAGGAGGGAGCCAGCACAAGACTGCTTGTCCATGCGGGGCTCCTGATCAGGGAAGGCGTTTCTCCCCGTGAAGCGTGCAGGGTAACCATAACCCAGGCTCTCACGGATGATCGTGAGCTGCTGGAGGCAATTGACGAAATGGTCAGTTCCGTACTGTAAATGAGGCCTGAAATGGAAAGTGGATTACAGGAGAGATTGCAGGAAATAATTCCTCCCCAGGAGCTGAATGTCTGGGAGCGGGATGAGCTGCTTGAACAGCTGGCTGAATATGAGCCTGCGCTTGAAAAGCTAGTTCTCGCGCAGATTGAGATAATTTGGCCGGTGAGTCATTCTCTTTGTTTTGCCTTTCTGGAGTATCTTGCGGATGGGTTGTCCTGTTTGTCTCCGGAGCAGATTCCAGAATGGGTCAAAGGGGTACTTGACGCCTACGAAGCTGATGGGCTTCGCGCCGCACGCACCTATATGGATGACGTTGAGAATAATTTCCTCTGCAGGTTGCGGGGAGAAAGCGGACTTGTCTTTGATGAAGCACAGGGACGGCTCGTACACTATCTCCGTGGTTTGTCTCAACGAAATCTGCAGCTTGAGTCATCACAGGCTCTTTTTACCGATACCTCAACTATTTTTTTGCCCAGAGAAATGACACTGTTTCAGGAGAATCGAAGTAATTTTTTCGCTTACAAGCTTTTACTTACGTTTCAATGGGCATTTCTGGAGAGGGATATTTACTGCCAGAATGGTACTGATCCTTACGAGCTTGAGCATTTTTTTCTGCTTTTTGACCGGCCGGAATTGGCGCAGGAGGTCTACCATCTTTTGCAGACCGTACGGATCTGTCGTTTTTTGCAGGAGCAGTTGCCTGGTTTGATGCGAGACGGTCATGCTCTTTTTCAGCTTTTGCGTCGGAAAAATGCAGGAGGGGAAAAGGATAAGCGGGCTGCGACCGCTCTTTTTGAGGCGAGGCAGTGGCTCCTTGCCAAATGCAGTCTGGATGAATACGACCTGGAAAACAGCGAACTTGAGGGCATTCTGATAAGCCTGCTTGACGAAAACATAAGTAATAAACAGGTTTTTGAAGCAACCACCCATTTTTATAATGCTTTTTGCGGGGATGCGGTTTCAATGGAAACCGGCCGTCCTCTGCTGTTCCAGGGGGAGTTGCGGACAGTGGAAGCACGACAGAGACGCCTGAACCGCCGGGAAGAAAACAAGCAGAAGTTTATCACGGCCTTGGCTGCGGTTTTGCCGCCTCAGGCATCGTCTGTTGAAGATAAGATCCGCGAAGACGAAGAAAAAGGGCCTGCCGCCAATATAATCGAGAGCGGTGCAAATGTTTCACCCATGAAATCATCAGCGGATAAAGAGCCAGGCGACAAGCAGCACAATCCTGAGGACCCTCGATACATCTGCCTTGATGATGAGCATATCGAGCTGCCAGAAGAGCTTCGCGAGCTTGCCGATGAGATTCGAAACGACCTCGGAGAGTTGCCGTCATTTTATATCGCCAGCGCCAGTCAGATGGCCGGAGGGCAGGGGGAAAGTCCCCAGGCAAGCCCTGAGTCACGGGAGGGGCAAAGTCTGCAGGGAGGCATCACTTATGACGAATGGGATTATCGTCGGCAGGGATTTCGCAAGAACTGGTGCCGCCTTATTGAAAAGAAGGTAACGCCGACCAAGGGCACTTTTGTCAGCACAACCATGGACAAGTACCGCGGCCAGATCATTCAGCTCAAAAGGCAGTTTGAAATGATGCGCACCCACCATCGTTTTGTCAGAAGACAAAGGGATGGCGACGACATCGACCTCGACGCGCTCACAGAGGCATATGCTGATGTGAAGGCGGGCTTCACTCCTTCAGAGCGTCTTTTTATCCGCCTGCTGCGTGATGAGCGTGATATTGCAGCCCTCTTTATGGTGGATATGTCCTCATCCACCGAAGGCTGGGTGGGAACGGCTCTCAAGGAATCCCTGGTTCTGTTGAGCGAGTCGCTCCACAGCCTGGGGGATCGATATGCTATTTATGGGTTTTCCGGGATGAGACGGACGCGCAGTGAAATTTATCATGTCAAAGGCTTTGAGGAGCCCTATACCGAGGAGATAAAGGACCGTATTGCCGCTATCTCACCCATTGATTACACCCGTATGGGGCCTCCCATTCGTCATTTTACCAAAGTGCTTCGGGATGTTGAGGCCAGGGTTCGTCTTTTGATCATTCTCACAGACGGAAAACCAGAGGATTATGACGATTATAAGGGCCAATATGCCATAGAAGATACCCGCCATGCCCTTATAGAGGCAAAAAATGCGGGTATTCATCCTTTCTGTATCTCAATTGACCGTGAGGCCCAGGACTATATGGGCCATATGTTCGGAGAGGTGAATTACGCATTTATTAATGACGTTAAGAAGCTTCCCCTGCGCGTGCCGGAGATTTATCAGAGTCTGACAACCTGAGTTTACTCTTCATCCACAAGATAATCTTTCAGCTTATCCAGCAGGGAATCGGGCAGCTCTTCCTTGTAAAGAAAGGCATTTGCCTCTTCACCGCTGATCTGCTGCTTGATTTCTATGGGAAGGGAGCGCAAAATTGCCATCCGTTCCGGATCAGGTTTTTTCTTGGTTGTTTTGTTTTCTGAGTCCATTTATTTGCCTGTGATGATGAAGTTGTGATTTTTTAGCCTGGAAATCTATAAAAAATACCAAACCATAAATGAGATTAACTCTTTCATGTCTGATAAAAATGAAAGGCTCGCCTCTGTCTAAAAGGTAATAATCCGGTAACCCGCCTCAAGATATTTTCCCATGGACGGGTGGCCGGCTATGTCGCCGACCAGGGGCAGGTTTTCAGCTTCCACGGCTTCGATGACGCCAAGTTTTGTTGAACACGCTCTGCAGACTGCTGTTATGAGTCCCTTTGCTTTAGCCTGCTGGTAGAGTTGGTTGAGCAAATGGGAGGATTTGCTCATCTCGGGAACCAGCTTGACCGCTTCTCCTTCAATGACGATCTCTCCGGCCAGGCCTCTGTCATTTAAATCTATGGCGTTTAAAAGAACATGGACAAAACACATGGGGTCGCCCCGAAAGGCAAAGAGGATGGTTTTTTCTTTCTGAGTTGACATAGAGGAGTCCGCCTTGGAATTAGAATTTTTTGTTTTTCACGAAGGACTAAACATATACAGACTATCAATCTGCATTCTTTTCTTTAACTGGTAATCTGCATCGCAACAAGAAACAATGAGAAATTTTCTTGAAAAAACAGGAGTAAGGGAGCAGGAATTATGCCTTCTTTTGCAGGCTGAAACAGTCGGTTCCCTGTATAGGGGAGAGGTATGAAAAAGAAATATTGACAGTAGCGGGGCGCTTTGTTTATTATTCTTGGTTACTGAGTAGCTTCGGGTGCCCTTTGAAGGGATAATCGGGAAGTCCGGTGGAAGACCGGCGCTGACCCGCAACCGTAAGTGGGGACGAAAGCCGCAAAATGCCACTGTCTGTTTCAAGCAGACGGGAAGGAGCGGCCTGTAGGATGATCCATAAGCCGGAAGACCGGCCCGGAGTGATGACGAGCAGACAACGAGGCTTTTTGAGTCAGTTCGGCAAAATATTCTGGATTCCTTCCACGGTATGTTGTCTGACCTGGATTGCCTTTCATGGGGTGATGCAGGTTTTTTTTATTTCCAGCCTCCTTCTCGATTTTCTTACTAAAAAAATCAGCAGGTTCTGCATAGCGACGAATCTCAACAAAAAAACATGCCCTCACTTTTTATAATCGGTGTTGCAGAAGAATCTTTGGCAACGGATGTGGCCGCTGTTGTTGCAAAATGCGGGCTTGTTGTTGCCGCCCAAAGACATAAAAGGCTCGTTCCCCAGGGAGCTGCCGGTCGATTTGTGGCTATTTCACCCATTGATGAGGCAATGGATGCCGTAGGCAAAGGGCTTGCGGAAACGGATGTGGCGGTGTTGGCCAGCGGCGATCCGTTTTTTTTCGGTATTGCCAGGATGCTCTCGGAGAAATTCGGCAGGGAGAAAATAACGGTTTATCCAGCCCTTTCCTCCATGCAGCTCGCCTTTTCCCGTTTTCACCTCTCCTGGGATGATGCTTGCTTTATAAGCCTTCACGGTCGGCAGCCGGATCTGGCAGCTTTGATGGCTGGTCATAAGGTCTGCATCCTGACGGATAAAACAAACACTCCCGGAGCTATTGCCCGCTTGTTGCTTGATGTTTTTCATGGGGTGGACGATTTTGAGGTGGAAAAATCTATTCAGGTCAAGGTGGGTGAAAATCTGGGACTGCCTGAAGAAAGATGTGTTCGTGGTTCACTGGCTGAAATAGCTCAAATGAGTTTTGCTCCGCTCAATGTGATGATCATGCTTCGCGCCCCGCTTGAAAAGAATTCTGTTTTCGGCCTGCAGGAGAGCGAGATTGCTCACAGCAGGGGGCTGATTACCAAAAATGAGGTGCGGGCCGCAACACTCCATGCCCTGTCTCTCCCTGTAAAAGGGGTTTTATGGGATGTGGGTGCCGGCAGCGGTTCCGTGTCAATAGAGGCCGCGCGGCTCAGTCCCGGCTTAAACATTTTTGCCGTGGAAAGAAACAAGCCGGAAGTTGCCAATATCAAGAAGAATGTTCGACAATTTCAGACCTATACCGTTCGTGTTGTCAGCGGGCTTGCTCCTGACGTGCTCGAAAAATTGCCTGATCCAGACAGGGTTTTTGTCGGAGGCTCGGGAGGACAGCTTGATAAAATTCTACAAACCGCGGCCAAAAGGCTTCGCCCTGGCGGCAAGATCGTTGTCAATGGGGTGCTTGAAAAAACCGTGACCGAGGCGCCTGAATTTTTGAGACGTAATGGTTGTTCCGTGCAGATAAGTGAAGTGAGTGTAAAGCGCCGGAGTTATCCGGGCACAATTAATGCCCAGGAATATAATCCGATTTCGATAATAACCGGCTGGAAATGAGATGGATTCGCGATACGGTTTAAAATTGACCATCCGTCAACATAATATCAACGAGTTATATGCGTGTCGGCGGCGGTAGAGCATCTTGTTGCGGGACCGTCAAATAAGAAAGAAAAGTGTGGAGTGATGAGGTGCTCATGCGATGAGTGGAAACACACATAATGATTTGTACATCGTCGGAGTTGGTCCGGGCGATCCTGAACTGATGACCGTCAAAGCCATGAGGCTTTTGACGGATGCAGATACCCTTGTTGTGCCCAAGGGGCGGGAAAATGGAGAGAGTACGGCTTTAAATATTGTAAAATCCCTGGTGCCCATTGAGGATAAAGAGATTGTTGAGATCTATTTTCCCATGCACAAGATTTATAAAAACGGCACGACAAGTGATGAAGTAACCCTTGCCTGGAAACAGGCGGCAACGACCATACTTGAGAAGATGAGTAGCGGCAAGGTTGTTTTCCCCACTCTGGGTGATCCGTCTCTGTATTCAACCGGTTTTTATGTCCATGCCACCTTGCTTGAGATTCATCCGGACATACAGATAAAGATTATCCCCGGCATCACGGCAATGGCTAACTGTTCGGCGGCAACGGCAACCCCGCTCTGCCTGGGTGGGGAACTGCTCAGTGTTGTGCCTGCCACCTTTAATGATGAGCGGCTTGCCCAAGTGCTTGAAACCTTTGATACCATAGTGTTGATGAAGGTGTATCGGGTTATGGACCGTATTGTCGGCCTGCTTGAGCGTCTTGGCCTTCTTGGCAGCGCCGTGTTGGTGGAAAAAAGCGGACAGCCCGATGAAAGGATTTTTACGGATATGCGCCAGGCAGCCCGTGAAGATCTTCATTATTTTTCAACAATAATTGTCAGAAAAGAAAAAATGGTGAACAGGCAATGAGCAAAGAGCAGCATAATCCTGTGTATTTTGTCGGTGCCGGACCGGGTGATGTGGAGCTGATTACCCTGAAAGGCCGCAAACTCCTCGATAATGCCGATATAATAGTCTATGCAGGCAGTCTGGTTAATAAAGAGCTGTTAACAGGGCTTCATGCCGAGATTCATGATTCTGCAGGACTTCATCTTGATGAAATAATGGGGATTATGGTCGAAGGGCAGCGGGCGGGTAAGAAAGTTGTCCGTCTCCATACAGGGGACCCGGCCATCTTTGGTGCCATTGGCGAGCAGATGGCACGTCTCAAGGATGAGAACATTCCTTTTTCCGTTGTGCCCGGAGTGAGCTCGGCAACCGCTGCCGCGGCGGCTCTGCAATGTGAATTAACCCTGCCCGAGGTTTCCCAGACCGTTATTATAACCCGACAGGCCGGCAGGACGCCTGTGCCGAAAGAGGAATCATTGCGGTCACTTGGCGCCCACCAGGCCACTATGATGATTTTTCTGAGTGTTTCCATGATAGAAACCGTTGTGCAGGAGTTGCGTGCGGCAGGATATGCTGATGACACGCCGGTGGCTGTTGTGGAAAAGGCGAGCTGGCCTGATGAGAGAAAGCTGCGAGCCACCCTGGTCACAATAACGGCAAAGGTGGCTGAGGCGGGGATCAGGAAAACAGCCATGATTGTCGTGGGTGACGTGCTGCGTGGAATCGGATCTGCCGAATCAAAGCTCTATGATAAGAATTTTGCCCATGGCTGCCGGTCGTGAGATTTGACAATTGACAATTACTGGAGACAGAAAATTTAAAAAAATTGCCGTGCTCTCCCTGACCCGCGGTGGGCGAAGGTTGGCTGGCGAAATCGCAGAGCATCTGTCTGAGGTTTACATTCTGGAAAATCAGGCAGGCGTAGCCGGGACGATAAGGGATAATTGGCAGAAATTCGATGCCTTTGTCTGCATTATGGCTGCGGGGATTGTTGTTCGCGCCATCGCCCCTTTACTTGTTGATAAAGAAGAAGATCCTGCCGTTGTCGTGTTGGATGAAAAAGGCCGCTTTGCTGTCAGCCTGTTGTCCGGGCATCTTGGCGGGGCAAATGATCTGGCCCGCAGGGTGGCCGTGATCATCGGTGGCCAGGCCGTCATTACCACGTCCTCGGATACTTTGGGGCATACGCCTTTAGATTTGTGGGCCAGGGAGAATGGGCTTGTCTGGACAGACAGAAAGAAAATGACAGCCATGTCGTGCCGGCTGGTTGACAACGGCAGTCTGTCTTTTTATCTGGATGATGTCATTTCTGATCTGCCCCATGATTTTCACGTGCAGGAACGTCCGGAGGATGCAGATGTCATTGTTTCCTGCCGTTTGGATTTTCCGGCTGATAAATTTGTTCTCCATCCCAGGAATCTGGTGGCTGGGGTTGGGTGTAACCGAGGGACCCGTTCCGCACAGATCGAAAAGGCCATGCAGGAAGCCTGCCGGGAGAATGGTCTGGCCCTGGAAGCGATACGGAATCTTGCCTCCATTGATCTGAAGCAGGATGAAGAGGGGCTTCTTGAATTTGCCAGGGATAAGAACTACCGGATCGATTTTTTTTCAAAGGATGATTTAAACGGCGTCAAAGACGTGAGCAGCTCCGAGGTTGTAATGAAAGCAACCGGTGCCAGGGGAGTGGCGGAACCCGCCGCTCTGCTCAGTGCCGGCTCAACAAAACTTATTGTCAGGAAGATGAAATGGAAGGATGTGACGATTGCCATAGCCAGGGTGGACTGGCCGTGGTCGGTACCGGACCGGGAAGTAAGGAACATATAACGCCTGCAGCCTGTAAGGCTTTGGAATCAAGTGATGTGATCGTGGGCTATAAGACCTATCTTGATCTTATTCCTGATCTGCTGAGCGGTAAAGAGGTGGTTTCTTCAGCCATGATGCAGGAGGTGGATCGCTGCCGCAGGGCGGTTGAGCTTGCAGAGCAGGGCAAACAGGTTTCTCTTGTCTGTGGTGGAGACCCTGGCATTTATGCCATGGCAGGCCTTGTGTTTGAAATCGTTATTGAGAAAAAATCGTCCATCCGGGTGAATATTGTGCCCGGACTTGCAGCCTTGAACAGTTGTGCAGCCCGCCTAGGCGCCCCGCTTATGCATGATTTTGCAGCCATCAGCCTTTCCGATCTCCTGACTCCCTGGGAGCTAATTGAAAAGCGCCTTCACGCTGCAGCATCTGCTGATTTCGTCATTGTTATCTATAATCCGAAGTCAAAGAAGCGCACAAAGCAGCTTCTGCGGGCACGGGAGATTATTTTAAAATATCAGAAGCCGGATACCCCTGTGGGTATAGTGACCGCGGCGACAAGGGACAATGAAAAGGTGGAAGTGACCACCCTGGATAGATTGCCGGAAGCCGAGGTCAATATGCAGTCAACGGTTATTGTCGGTAATTCCACCTCTTTTGCCTGGCAGAATTATCTTATAACACCCCGGGGCTATCACCATAAATATTCGCTTGGCGAGTAACTGTTCAGAGCCATATTCTTAAAGAATCCCCTTGTTGAGCAATTCGATATTAAACTGATTTGACTGGTTACGTGATTCCTTGATATGATCAGTATCATTTATGTCAGTACACCCACGTAACTCCATAACGACATGAACACGTTTCAATGGGAGGTCCCTATGAAATCAATATTTACCAAAACATCTCTCCTGCCATTTCTCTTTATTGTGCTGCTGCTTTCCGGATGTCAAAGTGCCTATTACAGCACAATGGAAAAATTTGGAGTGCATAAACGCGACATCATGGCTGACCGTGTTAGTGAGGCCAAGGAAAGTCAAGAGGAAGCCAAGGAACAGTTTGCATCGGCTCTTGAGCGGTTTAATTCGGTTATAAAATATGATGGCGGGACTCTGGAGGAAAAGTATAAGAAACTGCAGGCCGAGCTTGATGAAAGTGAAGACAAGGCTGAGGCGGTGCATAAACGCATTGCCGGAGTTGAGGATGTTTCACAGGCCCTTTTTGATGAATGGGAAGAGGAGCTGGAGCAATATTCAAGTGCTTCCCTTCGAGAGTCGAGCAAACAAAGTCTGTCAAAAACAAAAAAACAGTACAAAAAACTGATTAGCGCCATGAAAAAAGCGGAGTCCAAAATTGAGCCTGTTCTCCGCCCCTTGCGCGATCAGGTTCTGTATCTCAAGCATAATCTAAATGCCCGGGCCATCTCCTCACTGCAGTCTGAATTGAGATCTATGGAATCCGATGTTGCCCTGCTGATACGTGACATGGAAGCTGCTATCAAGGAGGCTGATGCCTTTATCCAGACCATTGAGGAGTAAGACCTAAGGCCGGGAGCAGTCGCTTGTCCATGCTCGTTTTCAAAAGAGAAACTCGAAAAGGTTTGTCTCTTCTCTTTCATGCATTAAAGCAGGTTGCTCCAGAGCATGCCTCCACCATTCTTGTGTATCTTTTTCGTCGTATCAGGCGTATAGATGATTACCTGATTGCCATCACCCTGTTTAACTGTTGTCCAGACAAGGTATGAGTACCATATCCCTATCCTGTTCTTGTCCTGATCGACAATAATTGCTCCTCTGTAGACTTTGTTTCTTCGATACTCATTGTCTATGCGTTGATTCCACGAATCAAATATTTCAGGAGTCATGTCAATTTTTTTCCAGAGACTTGGGGCCAGTTCATATTTATTGTCTATGGCCATGATGGCGACCGGCTCAGCATCCGGGCCGATATAGTAATATGTGTGGTCGTTCAGTATCTGACCGGATTCGAACAGGTCGGTAACAGATGTCCGAAAGTTAAAACCGCCGTACTTTCCCTGATAGCCGCAGGCAAAAAGGAGCGGCATGAGTATCAGTGAAAGCAGGGCAAGTTTCAAAAAATGTCTTTTTTCCAAAAAATAAAATGATTCCATAAGGTCACCTGTTTTCTTCCTTTTCCTCAGTGTGTTATCGAAAAATCAGTTGGAGGCCCGCCAATCACGGTTCCAAGCCATTTTTTTAATTTATCATTCAGGCTGTGTACAGTTCCACCCGGCCTGTACCCATCTTCTGCACATGCCTCATAAAAAAGATCAGCCGGTACAGGTATTTTGGCCAGTTCGACGACTTCTTTCATGCTTCTTTTGAGAAGGGTCACCTGGGGAGGCGTCTCCCAGTCAAAAAGGACAAAGTAGATAGACTGATCATTCCCGCTGACAAAATCATTCCCGCGTGTCCAGCCTGCTCCCCATTCAAGGTACATATCAACTGCTTTTTCAGGGGTCATATTCCAGTCAATTTCATTTAGAATATCTCTATTATTTTTGAGTTCATTCAAGGTCATCATAGCAAATACCCCCTCCTGGAAAAAGTATTAATCAAGCTATTAATTAATAATAATTATCAATTGAGGTAAGGGCAAATTTTTTGTTTATTCTTGTGATTTGACTCTTGAGGAAAGAAAATGCATCATAGAATATAATTGATTTTTTGTATCTATTCAGCGAGGGCTCGAAATGGGCCTCAACTCCAGGCCGTAACTATTCAGATGTGCCTTAGATTTGGACAAGCAGGCCTGCGAGGCTATAGCCCGTCTATGTGAGCAGGCCTGATCGTTCAAAGATGAGGTGCAGCTGAATAGTTATGAATTTTTTTACCACAGGCTCTCTTTGTTTGAGGGGTAGATCTGTGACAAGGAAAAGCGTGTTTTCCGTAAAAATCATCAAGAGAGGAGTAAGATGAGATTATTTATTTCCCTGATATTGACACTTCTTCTGGTTCAGCCTGCCATGGCACAATCTTGGTTTCAAAGAATGTTTGGCTCACAGGTGGACCAATCATCTTTCACTGTTGAAGAGCGACAACAGATCATGGACTATTTTGCCGGATCAGTCGTGCATTCCGACAAGCAGCGCAAAGAACGGGGATATGACGACGACAATGGAAGAGACCGGAAGCATGAGAAATCCGGCAAAGGTAAAGGCAAGAAAAAGAAGCAGGGTAAAAACAAGGGGCTGCCTCCGGGCCTGGCCAAAAAAGACACATTGCCGCCTGGTCTGGAAAAGCAGCTTGAAAAAAATGGCACGTTGCCACCGGGACTTGCGAAACGGGATTTGCCTGCCGACCTGCAAAAACATCTTCCCCGGAGACATAAAGACCATGAAAGAATCATTGTGGGTGATGATGTCCTCCTTGTGGAGAAGACAACCGGGCTTATCCTGGATGTCATGCGAGGTGTCATGAGGGGAGGCGCTCGATAGTGCCTGTCGTGACTGTCAGTCAAATGTTGCAGAGCTATAATAACATTGGTTTTTAATCAAGGAGTCTCAGATGAGACCAATACTGTTCGGTTTTATCTTTTACCTGTTGCTTTTCATCCCCTTATCTGTGTGTGAGGCCGAGACCTCTGTGAAGAGGTTTGTGGTGGTGGACAGCTATCATCCAGAATATGAATGGTCCAGGTTTACGCACAAGGGTTTTTGTGATCGCATGCTTGAACTTGGCTATTTCGACAATAGGGAGCAGGTTGAAGAATTTACAGAAAAAAATCATGTTGCAACATCCAGGGCGGTATTTGAAAAGTTCTGGATGGATACCAAGAGGGCGAAAAGCAAAGAGGAACTGGCTGCAATAACTCTGTCAATTGCAAAAAAAATCCAAACTTTAAAACCTGATCTCATTTTTCTTGGAGATGATAATGCCGCAAACTTTATCGGCAATCAGTTTCTTGATACGGATATCCCCATCGTTTTCTGGGGAGTCAACAATACCCCGGTCAAATATGGACTTGTCGATAGCCCCGAGATACCTGGCCATAATGTAACCGGGGTATATCAGACCACATATTATAAGGAAAGCCTGGAGCTGTTGCATGTTCTTGTTCAGAGGGTAAAAAACTTTGCCATACTTTCCGATAATACAACAACCGGACGAATCCACACAAAAGCCATTGCCCATCTTGACCGCAAAGGTCTGCTTCCCTTGAAATTAATGGAAACAGTGACAACCAATGAATTTGAGGAGTGGAAAAGAAAGGCTTTGGAGCTTCAGGATAAGGTTGATTCCTTTTTTATTGCCTCGTCAAACGGTTTAATCGATTCCATGGGAAAACCTGTAACCAACGAGCAGGCAGCAGAATGGTATCTGCGGCATATTACAATTCCTGAAGCCGCGGGTTTCAGGTATCGAGTTGAAGCTGGATGGCTCTGTGCCGCAGATGATTCAGGATATAATCAGGGAGCTGAAGTTGCTGATATTGCACGCGATATTCTTGAAAAAGGGGCAAGCCCTGCAGAATATCCTCCTCGCGTGCCTCAACGCGGTCCTTTGCTGGTCAACACGAAGCGGGCAGCCATGCTGGGGATTGAATTGACCGATGCAATGGGTATTGACGAATATATCGACACCACTGTGCTCGATGGCAAACGGAAAAAAATATTTGTTGTTGACAGCTACGACAGAGAGGACCCCTGGTCACGGGAAACCAATGCCGGATTTTGTTCAGCCCTGTTTGAGCAGGGTTATTTTGATACGTATAGGCAAATAGCAGCTTTCAATCGGCATGATTCTGTCGTGACATCCTCAGCAAGTATTAAGAGGATATGGATGAACGCCAGGGGTAAGAAAACAAAAGCTGAAAGGGAGGCTGCGAGTTTAGAATTTTATAATCTTATTAAGAACTTTGAACCTGATCTCATCTTTCTAGGCGACGATACTGCAGTAAAGTTTCTTGGAAGTAAATTCTTAGATTCAGGGGTTCCTGTAGTTTTCTGGGGGCTCAATAATACCCCGCTAAAGTATGGCTTAGTGGACAGGGAAGACATGCCGGGGCATAATATTACCGGCGTTTTCCAAGAGGGGTATCAGCTCGACAGCATGCTGTTTTTGAAACGGATTGTTCCGTCCCTGAAAACCTTCGCCTTTCTCGGGGATGGGTCGGCAAATGCACGTACGCATTATAAGACCCTGGAATATCTTGAACGAAAAGGTCTCCTGCCCCTGAAATTAAAGGGAGTGATTAATACGGACAACTATGAGATATGGAAAAGAGAAGCTCTTGAATATCAAAGTAAGGTCGATGCTTTTTTTGTTGCGCCTTATACAGCCCTTATTGATAGAAACGGAAAGCATGTCCCCAGTGAAGAGGTGACCCGCTGGTATACTGCCAACATTACCATTCCGGAGGCAACCCGTGGAACCTATGTTTATCAGGGGCTTTTCTGTGCTGTTTTCGAATCAGGATATAATCAGGGATATGAGGCTGTGCGCATTGGGCATGATATTCTCAGTAAAGGATCTAGGCCGGCATCGTACCCTGCTTACAGCCCGAAACGCGGTCCTCGCACAGTGAATAGAAAGCGTGCAGAGATGCTCGGTATTCCGCTTTCTGACGATATGGGCATTGAATTTTTCATTGATTAATTCATTCTGAAGGAGCAGTAATTGCTACGCGAAGAAAAAAGAACAGGTTTTTCAATTTTTTACCGTATGCTCATCGTGACCCTGGCTGTTTTCATCCTGGTCATTTTCAGCGTGACGGTGACCTATTTTTTTTTCAGCAAACAATCAGTTGAAAAATACGCCAAAGAGGCAATTGCCAGGGAAATGCAGGCGGTCAGCTATGCCTTTCACAACAATATACAGGATAAACTGGGGCGCGACCTGAAAATATTGATGTCTAATCCTGTTCTGGATGAATTTCTCATGTCACAGGATGACATGGAGGAATTGAATGCCCGGGCTGTGGAAAGACTTTTTCTGAGAACGATTTTCTATCTGGAAAGTGTGGAAAGTATATCTTTTGTGGACTGGACAGGAATGGAAAAGATCAAAGTCGATAGACACGGGAGAAATAAGGACTACCGTAACCTGGCCGGAAGCCGGCTTTTTTCATCTATCGAAGCTCAGCCGTCTGGTGGGATTTCCTGTACGCCACTTTTTGAAGGGAAAGCAGGGGAGTATTTCTTTACTCTCGGCATTCATAAAACAGACCCTGATATCGGTGAGTTTGGTGGGGCCATTGTAATGAAGTACAGCTTCAAGAATTTTGTTAATTATGTGAAGCAAATTCGGATTTTTGGTGTAAACCCCATCTGGGTACTCTCTGCGCAAAATGAGGTGCTGCTGCAGCCTGAAGACGGGAATGTTAATTTTGATCCCCGTGCAGTTCTTAGCGGCAAAAAGAAAATGGATTTCCATGTCGTCTCCCTGGATGGAGGGCTTATCGCCTGTCAGTATTTCTCCATAGTACCCGAAAAGCCTCTTCTGCAGGTATGTATTGCCATCCCTTCTTCATTGCTGCTTCAGGACATGCAGAAGGTTCTGCATTTTCTCTCCTATGTTTTCGTTTTCTCTCTTATTGTCGTTATTGTTATTGTTTTTTTTGTTTCACGATATTTTTCCAGGCCAATTATGGAACTGGCCGCCGCTGTTGTGCATTTTCCCCGTTTTGAAACGTCGAAACTCAGGGATATTAAAGCGTTTGGCGAGATACACTCCCTTGTTGAAAATATTATCGAGATGGTACACAATCTGGAGAAAACAAGTGTCTCCAGGGATTATGTTGATAATATTATAAACACGATGCTGAACACGCTTGTCGTGCTCACTCCGGAAGGAAAAGTGCAGAGAGTCAATAGCGCCGCCTGCCTTCTCTTGGACTATGAAGAGAACGAATTTGTCGGCATGTCCGGCGAACAGATCATGAATGAAGAAATTATGGAGGAGTTGCTGGCAGGAACTGTCATTCGGAACAGGGAAATAATTTTTCGTTCAAAATCCGGGAAACAGGTTCCGGTTCTTTTTTACTGCAGCACTATGCGTGATAATCAGGGAGAAACCGAGGCAATAGTTTGCCTGGCCCAGGATATTACGGCCCAGAAACAGGCAGAAGACCAAAAGGCCATGCTTGAAGCGCAGCTTCGACAGGCCGGTAAAATGGAGGCAATCGGAACATTGGCAGGGGGCATTGCCCATGATTTCAATAATATTTTATCCGCTGTTCTTGGATATGCAGAGCTTGCTTTAATGCATAATAAAAATGAAGAAACAGCTGTACAGGAAATCAGTCAGGTCATAAAAGCAGGACGCAGAGCACGGGATCTCGTGGCCCAGATTCTCGCCTTCAGTAGATCCAGTGGGTATGAGCTGACTCCGCTTTCTCCTCATATTATTGTCAAAGAATCCATCCAAATGCTGCGCGCCTCATTTCCAACCTCCATGGAGATTATTCAGGACATTGATCCGCATTGCGGATCAATTCTGGCCGATCCAACCAGGATGCACCAGATCATGGTCAACCTCTGTACAAATGCCCTGCATGCCATGGAGAATGAAAAAGGTGTCCTGAGAATATCATTGGCGCAAAAAGAGTTAACTGAAGAGGACGTTAAGAAAAAAATTGGTGTTTCGGCGGGTCCTCATATGGAATTGAAAATAAGTGATACCGGGCATGGTATGGATGCCAGAACCAGGGAGCGCATTTTTGATCCATTTTTTACAACAAAAGAAGTTGGCAGGGGTACCGGAATGGGACTGGCCGTTGTTCACGGCATTGTCCAGGATTATGGAGGAGTGATTCGAGTTGAAAGCGAGCCGGGCAAAGGCAGTACTTTTTCTGTCTATATTCCTGTGCAGGGAGGAGAGAGTTTTTCTCCAAAAGCAGAAGAGAATACTCCGCTTGCCCACGGTTCCGAGCATATTCTTGTTGTTGATGATGAAGCTATGATCGTTGCCATGCTCAAGGAGAGTCTGCTGAATTTCGGGTATCAGGTGACCGCTTCCCTGAACGGCAAAGAGGCTCTTGAACAGTTTATGACCAATCCGGAAAAATTTGATCTTGTCATTACCGATCAAACCATGCCGGAAATATCAGGTTCGGAACTTGCCCGGGAAATTCTAAAAGTAAAGCCGGAGATGGCAATTATTCTCTGTACAGGGTTCAGTGGCATGATCTCCGAGGAAAAAGCACGGGAGATTGGCGTTCGTAAATTTGCCATGAAACCCATAGGACGCCGAGATCTGGCTCGAATGGTTCGCGAAGTTTTGGATGGCGAAAAAGAAATAAGGAATCCTTGTGAAAAAGACTAATCATCTCTGTTCCTCTTGATTGTGAAGTTCGACAAGGGTTGCCCCCCAGCCGCTTCTGTCTTCATGGGCCAGACGAAAAGAGATTACTTCCGGCATTTTCTCAAGAATGGAATGCACTGTGCGCAGAAGTGTACCTGTGCCTTTGCCGTGAATGATCCGTACCTGATAGACACCGCGTTCCAGGCAGGCGGCAATGTAATCCGGTACCAGATTTTTTACATCCCTGGGATGGAAGGTGTGCAGGTCAAGCACTCCGTCAATGGGAATTTCAATGGGTTCCATGTCATCCATTATTTTTTTGTCTTACACTCATACATCAAGGCATCAGCCCTGGACATGAGTTCCTCAAGGGAAACAGGCTGTCTGTAGCGAAAGCGGACGATGCCGACACTTAACTTGAGATCAAACTTCCTGCCCTGTTCTTTGTTTAAATTTTGAATATTTTCTTCCAGTCGCTTCTTGATGGTTTTCTCGTCTTCACTTCCTCTTTTGGCCTTGAGGAGTACGGCAAATTCATCCCCGCCGAGTCGGGAAAGGATGTCAGATTGGCGGAAGGTATTTCTGAAGACATTGGCAGCTTCAATTAAAGCCTGATCTCCTGCCTTGTGTCCCAGCTTGTCATTTATGCCTTTCATGTTATCAAGATCCGCATAAAGCAGGAAAAGATCATCCTCAGACCTGTCTGCCATCTTGAGCTGCTTGTCTGCCATGGACATGAAACCACGACGGTTGAAAAGCTGTGTGAGCTCATCGGTAATTGAGGTTTTGCGTAGCTTCTCTTCAGCTTCTTTCTGGGCCGAAATGTCTACAAAAGTGCTTAATACTATCTCGTTATTATGCTCGTTATTAAGTTGGATACAATTCATGAGAATGGGAATGCGTTTCCCTGTTTTGCCCAGGCATATCTGTTCGGTCTGGACGAGCATTTCAACATCTTTGCAGTTGAAAGAACATCGATTTTTTCCAGAAAGGAAAAAATCCTGGAAATTGCTGCCGATGATGTCTTCCTTGCTGTAGCCGAGTATTTTCAAGCCGGCGATATTAATATCTGAAATTGTCTGGTAATCGGCAATGGTCATGATGCCGACCGGGCTGTGTTCAATGAGCTTGCTGGTGAATTCGTGGCTGGCTGCAATCTCCTGGTGGGATTTGGCCAGTTCCTCCTGGGTCTTTTTCAGAATTCTGTTGCTTTCTTCAAGGTTGTCACGGGAAACGGTTACTTTTTGCAAAGAACTGGTCATGTTGTTGAAAGAGGTGCAAAGGTCCCCTATTTCGTCTTTGCTTGTTATGGAGATTTTCTGGGAAAGATCGCCCTTGGAAATCTGTCTGAATGTCTGGGACATCAATTGGAGTTTATTTATGATGAGGTTTTTAACGGTTGTGTAGAGAAAACTGCCCAATAAAATAAAAGCCACCCCATAGATAAACAGAAAAAAGAAATTCAATTTTTTGAGAAAAATCCTGACTTCCTTGTAAAATGATTTTTGCAGCTGAGTCAGGTGAGTCTGGCTGCTTTGCTTGAGTTTAAGAAGGTTTGCCCCGGAAATACCAACTATGACAGTGCCGACCTTCTCGCCTGAGTAGGAAATTTCCTTGCTGAATTCAAGTACGGCCCCGGCTGCAATCATTTTTTTTCGAAGTGGTAAAACAACTTCACCTTCTTTATGATTGTGGTCCCATTTTGGGGAGTCAAGCTGGCTGTGTCGGCCAATAGACGAGTTATCCAGGTCGATTTGAAAAATTGCATAGACAACATCCTCGTCTTTAACAACATCTTCAAGGTACGTTCCCAGGGTTTGATGATCAAAAGAAATAATCTCCAGAGCCGAGATTTCGGCAAGGAAGCTGGAAAGACTGTTGCCCTTCCGTTCCAAAGTTTCGAGAAAAATCTCTTCAGTATAGGCACCCTCTTGCTCAAGGATCTGAGTTAAGGTCTCTTTGCTGTTATCAAAAAGGTGTTTCGCATTAAACCAGGACGCTGCTGCAATGAGTGCAAAAATAACAAGCAGGCCGCCCAAGGTGATGGCAATTATTTTATAACTGAGGCTGAGCCTGTGCATTTGCAACATAATTTTTTTCTATTTGTATAGGGGGAGGAATGGTCTAAAGACTTGTCGCGAGAGCGTCAGGTGTAATTTTTGCCCAGAACTGATTCCGGCCGGTTATTGGTGGCAGGAATTTGTTTTGCCTGAAGTTCGGAGAGGGTTTTGCGGGCATAATCTGAAAGAAAGACCTCTTCAACGACTTTTTCATAGGTAATGTCCTTGGGCATCAAAGCATTGTGCTGCAGGAGTTTGCCGACAATTTTCAGTGAACTCTGATAAGGAAAAGGATCAAAGTCGGTTCGGCCCGGGGTAAATGCCTTCTGGATAACCTGCAAGGGTAGCTGTTGGTATGCGGGTGTATTTTCCCACACATATTGCAGTTTTTCCTGTCTGTCGGCTGGAGAGTTAAGCTCCAGGGAACTCTTCAGGGTGGCTGAGACAAAATCATGGAAAAGATTTTTTTCTTTGGAAAAGAGTGATTTTTGTGCAGCAAGGCAACAGCAGGGATGCCTGAACCAGAGATCCTTTGTTAAGAGAAAGTCTCTGCCTATCCCCTTGGCAACCGCTGCTGTGCTGAGGGGCTCGGCATTGATAAAGGCGTCAATTTCACCGTTTTTCATAGCGGTAATCATGTTTGCCATATCAATTATTTTGATGGCAACGTCTTTCTTGGCTTCAAGTTTATGGCGTTCAAGAAGCTCCATGGTAATCAGGTAATGAAAAAGAAAGCGGCTGTGAATGCCGATAGTCTTTCCTTTCAGGTCTCGAGGGAGCTTGATACCTGCATCCGGCCTGACAACCATAGCCCCTCCATTCGTGCCGGCCCACATGGGAGAGACAAGTGGTTGCTGTTGTCCGGAAAAAGGACCAAGACCCAAATGGGCTGCCAGTACCAACGGCGTCATCATCTGGCCAAAATGAATTCTACCCTGGAGAAGTCCCTTGGCAATTTCAGCCATAGAGGTTGCAAATTCAATTTCCACCTTGAGCCCATTTTCTTTATAAAACGAGTTCAGGTCTGCGTATATCATAGGCAGGGCGCAATGAGAAGGCGCAAGCACCGCAACCTTCACAGTCTGAGCCGTTTTACCCCAGCATAATGGAGGTATGCTTGCAGAAACACCCAGGGTTGTCAGGAGAGAGCTGCTTTGAGTGAGAAACGTTCTTCGCGATATTTTTTTTGCTTTCAAAACCATGAATAAATTTCCTGACCCATGAGTTGCTTTCTGGATATTTTTGCTTAAAAAGGGGGAGATGCCTTAGATAGAAGGAAAGTCATAATTAATTGTATTTATTCAGCGAGGGCTCGAAATGGGCCTCAACTCCAGGCCGTAACTATTCAGATG
>JAHLLM010000051.1 GCA_020444175.1 Desulfobulbaceae bacterium
TTTGTTTTAACTAAACGTTTTTATTGATTAAAATACTATTTGTTTCAACACCTTTGTTATGTCACTTGGAATACAGCCGAACAAACATGGGATTGTCCCTGTCACGGTTCCCGGTTTGACATGGACGGTAATGTTTTGCAGGGTCCGGCTTTGAAAAACCTTGATAAGGAAGATGGAGAATAGGCGATACTTCCTTTGCTGTTTTCGTGTTAAGCCTCATGCTATCGACTTCAGAGAGCCCTTGTCGGCGTACCGTAATTCCTGCCGCTCAGTTCAACCGGCATGATATTATCGATGTTTTTTATTTCCGGTCCTTTGATTTTTCTGCAAAGAACAGTGTAGACCGCTTTGACGCTTTTCTCTCCGCCATAGCCCTGCGCAAAATTTATGTATTTTTTCATATGGTCGAGAAATTCGTCGAGATTTTCCGTCTGAATCGGACACTCAGTGACTCTGTAGCCCTGCATGTAAACTTCAGCCATTACCAGCGGCAGCTGAGAAGCGAGCTGTCTGGCATGGTTGACGGGAAGTCTGTCGCGTAAGGTCTTGAGGATCGCACAAAAAAGTCTCTTTGCCCGGATGAAATCATCAATGCCTGTTTCAGCCATGAATTCCCGTATCCACGAGTCCGCTTTTGTTACCGAGTGATCAAAAATTATATGTTCTGCTTTGTTCATTATTTTCATAGTTATGGAAATTTTTTATATGCCCATTTCAACAGCAGGTACTGCATCCTTGTCAGGCACATACTGAGGACGACACTTTATAAGCCTCCGGCTTTCAATTCCCTCACTGATCAGGTACTGCTTTACAGCATCAGAACGTTTAGTTGACAGATCAACAAGCTGCAGTAACTCTTCCTGTCCCGGAGAAGCGATTTCAGCGGCGGAAGGTTGGGGCTGGTTCTCATTCTTTTTTCCCCTGAGCATCCGCAGATCTTCCGGAGCTGATATGCCGCAGATCATCAATTCAACTTCAGGTCGCTCCTGCAGCAGCTCGCTGATTGAGGCAATCCGTTTTTTTTGTTCGTGTGTGAGTTCTTTCTGCAAGGGTTCAAGATAAAGAGGATCAATGCGAAAGGCGGTAAGTTTGGAAAACACTTTGCTCGCAGCCCAGAAAGCGCCTGCAGGTAAAGCCGTCCCGGTGAGAACCGAAACGCCGATTGGGGCGAAATAGGAAACAGCCCCACGCTGCAGGGCATTGCCGAAGGCCTGCCAGAAAATGTGTCTGAAATGAAAAGCAGGATCATTGATATCGTTGCTGACCGGAACAGTGATCTCGACGTTTCCCCGGTCATTACGCAACAGATCAAGACCGCGATCCAGGGAGATTTTCAGGCCTTCCGTTTCACCACCAATAGTGTTTTTTCCCAACTTTCTTACTTCCGGCTTGACCAGAAGAAGATCAAAAAGAGCATCAAGCTGGTTATTGTCAGTAATTTCCCATGTTATGTCGGCATTCAGCTGTCCACTTTCAATGCCATAGCCGATATTTTTTCCGGTATAAGGGGAAAGAGCCGTCAGATCATACTCTTTAAGATCAATGTGCAAATCCATTGCAACCGGATCCGCAAATGGAGAAATAATGCCCTCTGCTGCAAGGGTGGCATGCCTGCCTGTTTTTCCTTCAAGACTCAGTTCGCTCACTGTGTCATGACTCTTGTTTGTATAATTATCGAGAGTTAGAGAGAAAGGAGACAGTGACGCAGTAAAAGCAGGTTTTACACTGGAATCATGAAAAACAAAACTGCTGTCTCCATCAACTTTTATTGTGTCGATACCGTAAGTGAATTTTTTCTTTTTTCCGCCGGTTGACTGTTTTTCTTTTTCACTGCTTTCCTCCGGATACCCTTTGACAAAAGGAAACGTGCCATCTTTACTGCGTTTAAGATTTATTTTTGCTTCCCTGACATCAACAGAGTCAATTGACAGATGCTGCATCTTTTTTAATAAACAGTTCTGTAAAACGATTTCCTGAACTGCTGCTGAAAAACCGTTGTTTGGGTTGTTCTCTGCTTTGGTGTCCGGAAATTGCAAACCTGAAAGACGAAAAGTGTCACTTTTAAACGTATGCAAATCAGTGAGAGAGAATTTTTTAAAAGAAAAAGAATCAAGTGCGGCTGTTTCTTTTCTTCCCGCACTGGATGCAAGTGAGATTTTTTCGGCAGAGCCTTGAAACTCGGCCCGGACAACAGGGCTGTCCGTATTTTTTCCGGAAATAGAGAATTCTCCCTCCGCCTGGAAAAGCTTCTGCTTCAATATGTATCCGGGCGTTACAAGTTTTATATTCCCATTAGCAGCTCGGAAGATGCCATTTCCGGAAAAATGCGGAGCCCGGTCATGTTCATACTCTGAGGCAAAGGTTCCATCCCAGGTAATATCCTGCTGATTTATGGTCATATCCGGCAATACTGCCTGCAGGGATTTGAAACGATACATCCCTTTTGCGTGAGTGGATATTGCTTTGTTTTCGGATTGAGCAGTTTTTATGGTAGCATCCGTTTCAAAGCCGCCGGTAAACTCTGCCGTATCGGTGTTGAAAACAAATTCAGGAACATCGATGCGCAGGGAGGAGTTTGCTTTAACATCCTGTAATGATTTATCTTTTCCAAGATTGCAGGAAAAAGGTCCCTGCCAGAGAATTTCTGAATTTTTAAGCTGCAGTGCGGCTTGATGCAGATTAATTTTTTGAGCGGTCAGTTTTCCGTCTGTTTCGATATTGGTAAGTGAGCCGCTGAGTTCACTGCCTATCCCTATTGTTCCATTCCACTTCAGCGAAGGAATTTTCAGGGTCAGATCATTTTGCCGCAGTACAAAATCATCAAGGGACATATCACCGTTAATATTTAGATTTACCCTGTTTTTTTCAGAAAGCCGCAACGTGACTTCTGCGTCAGCCTTGTAATATCCAGAGGGAACCGGATTCCGGGCGAAGGTGTCCAGTAAAGGTTGAATATGGGCAAGATCAAATTCGTCTATTTGCATATTTCCCTTGATCAGAGGTGAACGTGAAAATGGGGTGGAGGATCCTGAAAAATCGATGTCATGACCATTGACACTCATCTTAAATTTTATATTTGTCTTATCGTTGGGATTCCAGCTCTCCAGGCCGGATATTTCTGCGTTTTTGATCTTGATCTGCAGGGGAAGCGAGGGAACGTCATAGAAAATACGGATGTTTTGCAACTGAACGGCATGAAATCCCATCCCCCATTTTTTTTCTTCCTGATTCTTTTGAGATTTTTTTTTTCCGGAAAGTGCAGGCTGCCTATTTTATAAGTGCCGTCCTGAAGACGGGTAATATGAATTTCACTGTTTTTGACGACAAGCTTTTTGATAAAAATACGGCGATCAAGAAAGGGAATCCATTGATATTTGACGTAAAATTCCCCAACAGTTAATAGGTCCTTTTCCTGGTCAGTAGCTCCATGAAATGATTCAAGGCGGACGACTGCGGTAAATGGATTGAAATCTATATTTTCAATTTCTGTATTTACTGCTCCTGCATCGGCCAGCTCCTTCTGTATAAACCATTTAATAGCCAAAGGACCACCGGCAAGAACTGTAAGAATCAGGATAAGTAAAATGCTGATAACAAAATAGAATATTCTGCTGCTTTTTTTACTCGCTCCAGGACTGAATAGTTTATTAAATCCGTTTTTATCCATGGTAAGGAAGTAAGTATCTATGCATCACCTTCAGTTTTTTCCTGTGATTTCTCTCCGTCTGGACTCCGTCCCTGGGCGGCAACTGCGGCTGCGGCTTTTTGAACCATTTCAGCATCACCGAGATAATAATGTTTGAGCGGTTGCAATTTGCTGTCCAGTTCATACACGAGCGGGATGCCTGTTGGAATATTGAGCCCGACAATTTCTTCATCCGGGATCTGATCTATATGTTTTACCAGGGCGCGCAGACTGTTGCCATGGGCAGCGATGAGAACGCGCTGTCCCTGTTCGACCGAAGGTGCGATAACGTTTTTCCAATAGGGCAGAACACGATTTACTGTATCTTGAAGGGATTCGGCTCTCGGCATTTTTGCATCAATTCTTTCATAACGGGGATCACTCAGTTCAAGTCTGGGATCATCATCACTCAGAGAAGGCGGGGGAGTGTCATAACTGCGACGCCATATGAGAACCTGTTCGTCACCGTGACGAGCTGCCACTTCCGCCTTGTTCAAACCCTGCAAAGCACCGTAGTGACGTTCGTTCAACCGCCAGTTTTTAAACACGGGCAGCCACATGAGATTCATTTCTTCAAGAACAAGCCACAGTGTCTTGATGGAGCGGCGCAGAAGTGAAGTATGGGCGCTGTCGAATCTGTACCCTTCCTCTTTGAGAATCCTGCCTGCTTCCATGGCTTCGGCTATGCCGTGCTCTGAAAGACCGACATCGGTCCAGCCGGTAAAACGATTATCCAGATTCCAGGTGCTCTGTCCGTGACGAAGCAAAACCAGGGTATGCATGGGGCCTCCATTAATCTTCAGAGAATATGACGGAAGGCTGAAAGACTATCAGCGTAAGAGTTATAATTGTATCAGGTTAACAGTTTGCTGTTTACGGTTTCCGGTTAGAAGAAGCGCGGATGGTCAGCTTCAGGATTTTTACTGTTGACCGCAAACCGTTTCTGAAGTTTTCCTTACGACCTGAAAAGAGTGGTCCCCTCAGCCCGCAGCTGCCGGACAACCTGACGGACCCGCTCCGTCATTGCGTTCTCAGCCATGACCAGATAAGACCTCGGATCATATGCTTTTTTTCTTCCCACCTCACCGTCAACCTTAAGGACTCCGTCATAGTTTTTGAACATATGGTCTGCGATCGGGCGCGTGAAAGCATACTGCATGTCGGTATCTATATTCATTTTTACAACGCCGTAATCAATTGCTTCATGTATTTCTTCAAGCGATGATCCGGAGCCGCCGTGAAAAACCAGAAGAAATCGGCCTTCTTTTCCAAATTTGCTTTCCAGCGCCTTCTGTCCGTCCTTCAAAACAGACGGTCTGAGTTTTACATGACCGGGCTTATACACTCCGTGCACATTGCCGAATGTGGCGGCAACGAGAAAACGCGCTTCCCTGATTTCACTGAGACGACGGGCAGCTTCAAGCAGATCATCAGGAGTACTGTAAAGCTTTGCCGCATTATCTTCCCCGGTCAGATCGTCCTCCTCACCGCCGACGGCGCCCACCTCTATTTCAAGAATAAGCTTGTTTCGGTGGCAGCGGTCAAGAAGAGGAACGGCAATATCAAGATTTTCAGAAAGAGGCAGGGTGCTGCCGTCAAACATATGTCCTGTGAAAAGATTAGGTAATCCGGCAGCCCTGCGTCTTTCTGTTTTTACAATAAGTGGAACGACAAACGTGTCAAGGACGTGCGGCTGACAATGATCAGTATGAAGAGCGACATAAATATCATAATAGGCAGCAGCCTTGTGTACATATTCCGCTATAGCCGCTGCACCAAGAGCCATATCCTTGAGTGCCTGTCCGGAAACAAAAGCAGCTCCTCCGGTTGAAACCTGAATAATTCCGTCACTGCCGCTTTCAGCTAGACCCCGCAGTACAGCATTAACTCCGGTAAGAGATGTAACATTTAGGGCAGGGTAGGCAAATTTTCCATCCCTGGCGCTTTCCAGCATACGGCAGTAGATGTCGTAATCAGCAACCGGCATTTTTTTCTCCCTGATTTAACTTATTGAAATAGCCCCTGAGGGGCATTCTTCTGCAGCCTGCTTTGCTTTGTCCTCCTGATCCTCTGGGACCGTATCGACCTTTACCAGCGATTTCCCGTCCTTGACCGTAAAAACAGCCGGAGCAGTTGTCTCACAATTGCCTGCACCAATACAAATGTCCGTATCAACCGTAACTTTCATAAAAACCTCCTTTTAATGATTTTTTCTCTGCTCACGTTGCAGTCACACAAAAAAATTCAGATCAGTTTTTCAGGCGCATCAGAAAATAAGTATTCGTCTTTGCTCGCCTCTCTGCATGAAAAAGCATCTGCTGGCTGAAAGAGTAATTGATGATTTGTAAAAGCATAAACCGTGCCGGGCATATTCATGCACATTCAGGCAGCAGTGGGTAGCTGGTTAAGGGCAGAGGGGGAGGCCATGCCCCGGCACTGGCAGGTTGCTGAAAAATGGAGCAAGTACCCTAAAGGGCATAAACTATGCGGTGACAAGGATTTATGCCCTTTAGGGTAAAAATGAAGCAAAAAGGTGTAGTTTACATGGAGTAAATGAGCGTTTCGGAGTCTCACTCTGTTCGATTACCTGAGCCGAATTTTGACGCAGTATCAGCAGATAGCGAACAAAGTGAGACTTCGAGCGCAGCAGTTTTCAACAGCCTGTTAGGGCATTGTCGGCAGGATGGTTTACAGACAGGTTGTCTTCATGTCTGAATAGACAGAATTTTGTCCTGTGGCCCAGGATTTCATGTGTGCGTGGGGTGAGAATGTACGGATATATTGCCATGAGATTGTTGTTTTTCAAGTGGCATGCATATTGAAGTTTCCATCATTCATAATTCATGAATTTGTCTCAATGTATTCTCTAATGATAAAAAAATAAGCTAAAGGAGGGAGGAAAATGTTTTTCAGACACTTCATAGAATATCATAACAGTGACAATGAATCCCACAGTGGACAAAAGCGCAGACGTGGACCATGTCGTGCCGGAACAGAAACTTCGCTGCAGCAATGTACGGTTTGATCCGGGCGGCGGTGGAATCAATGTTTCACGGGCCATAAAAAAAATGGACGGCAGGTCCACAGCTGTGTATCTGTATGGCGGTTACAGCGGCCAGATGTTGAAAAACCTGCTGGACAAAGAAAACATTGAACAGGACCCTCTGCAGATTGCCGATATGACAAGGGAAAATTTGATTATCTATGAGCAGGCGACCGGGCAGCAGTTCCGTTTCGGAATGCCGGGACCTGATGTTACTGATAAAGAATGGCATAATTGTCTGGATGTTCTGGAGAAATATGCCGAGACTCCCCACTATATTGTTCTCAGCGGCAGTCTGCCACCGGGGGTTCCCGATAATTTTTACACCAGAATTTCTGAAATTTCCGACAGAACAGACTCCAGATTGATTATTGATGCCGGCGGAAAGGCTCTTAAAGAAGCGCTCCATCGCAAAATATTCCTGCTAAAAGTCAACCTGAGGGAGCTTGAAAAGTTGAGCGGAGAAAAATTTCACAATGAAAGGCAACAGGAAAATCTTGCTGTAAAACTTGTTGACGATGGGAAGTGCGGAAGACTTGTTGTCTCGCTTGGCGCAGGAGGCGCTCTGGCTGTAAGCGAAGATTTGCAATGTATACGTTTACGCACGCCGACCGTACCGATCAAAAGCAAGGTTGGAGCCGGCGACAGCATGGTGGCGGGCATCAGCCTCGGCCTGGCACGCGCCATGCCGTTTCCGGAAGCCGTCCGTTATGGCATTGCCGCCGGAGCTGCCGCGGTTATGAGCGACGGCACTCAGTTGTGCAGAGGTGAAGATGTGGAACGACTGTATAATGATATGAAAAAGGATGGATCCCCGCCTTGAATCAGCGGAGATCGCCGCCTTTATTTTTTATGCATTTTCCGTTCAACTTCGTTCACATGTCTTATGACGTTGGCGACCGAGTCGGGATTTAACGAAATGGAATCAATGCCGCTTCGCACCAGAAATTCTGCAAATTCAGGATAATCGCTGGGAGCCTGACCGCATATGCCCACTTTTTTCCCAGCGGCATGAGCTGACTTGATAAGGCTCCGGATCATTCTTTTGACTGCTTCATTGCGTTCGTCAAACAGATCGGCCAGTTCCTCTGCATCTCTGTCAATACCGAGGACAAGCTGGGTCAGATCATTGCTGCCGATGGAAAAACCGTCAAACCGTGTTGCAAAGCCGTCAGCCAGCACCACATTTGCCGGTATTTCGCACATAACATAAATTTTTAGTCCTCCGACGCCGCGGACAAGACCGTTTTCAGCGAGCACCTGCAGAGCTTTGTCTGCTTCCTCCAGGGTGCGGCAAAAAGGAATCATCAGAATAACATTATCAAATCCCCGTTCTTCTCTAACTGTTTTCATGGCCCTGCATTCAAGATCAAAACCGCGTCTGTATCTTTTGCTGTAATAGCGGCTGGCTCCGCGCATGCCGATCATGGGATTGTCTTCGTCTTCCTCAAAAAGACGGCCTCCGATGAGATTGGCGTATTCGTTGCTCTTAAAATCGCTCATACGGACTATAACCGGTTTCGGGTAATGAGCTGCGGCAATGCGGCTGACACCGTCTGCCAGCTTATCAATAAAATACTCTGTTTTCTCTCTGTATCCCCTGGTCAGCCGGTCAATGGCCCTGCGAATTTTTCTGTCTTTAATATTTTTATACTCCTGCAGGGCCATTGGATGAATCATAATCATATTGTTGATGATAAATTCCATGCGGGCCAGTCCGACACCGTCACACGGTAGCTGCCACCAGCGGAAAGCTGCTGAAGGACTGGCGATATTGATCATGATGGCAACATCCGTTGCCTGCAGATCATGTATGTCGAGCTCGCTTTCTTCATATTCAAGCAACCCTTTGAAAACTTTTCCAACTTCTCCCTCCGCACAGGACAGGGTGATGTCGCTGCCGTTTTTTATGTCTTCTGTGCCGGTATCTGTTCCAACGACCGCTGGAATGCCGAGCTCACGACTGACTATGGCGGCGTGGGATGTTCTGCCCCCATGGTCGGTGACGATGCCGGCGGCTTTTTTCATGATCGGCACCCAGTCCGGATCCGTCATGCCGGTAACTAAAACAGTCCCCTCTTTGAATTTCCTGATATCAGAAGCGTTTTTTATGACTGTGGCTTCTGCTGCAGCAATGCCCTGTCCTATGGCAAAACCGCTGACAAGCTGTTCTCCGCTTTCCTTCAGAGAGTATTGCTTGAGAAGAGAGCCTGTTTTCTGAGACTGAACGGTTTCCGGCCTGGCCTGAACAATATAGAGTTCATTGCTGTCGCCGTCTTTGGCCCATTCAATATCCATCGGTTTATCATAATGATTTTCAATGATGGCGGCCCACGATGCCAGCTTCATTACCTCTTCATCGTTCAACACAAAAGATTCCTGTTCTTTTTTGGAAGCAGCAACGTTTCTGGTGGTCTCTGCTTTTTTTGTGGAATAGATCATTTTTTGTAATTTGGATCCTTTCTGTCTGGATAAAACAGGGTTAATTCCACGACGCTTTAAGAAAGGTTTGTAAACAACAAATTCATCAGGGGTTACCGTGCCCTGGACAATATTTTCGCCAAGTCCCCAGGCGCCTGTAATTGTGATTGTTTTATTAAATCCTGTCTCCGTATCAATGGTGAAAATCACACCGGCGCAGGCTTTGTCTGCGCGGATCATTTTCTGTACACCGACGGAAAGTGCGACAGTCATATGATCAAAGCCTTTATTTTGTCTGTAACTGATGGCCCGGTCCGTAAACAGAGAGGCGTAGCAGCGTTGTACAGCATCGACAAGACTGCCTGCGCCGCTTATATTGAGAAACGTTTCCTGCTGCCCGGCAAAACTTGCTTCCGGAAGATCCTCTGCCGTCGCACTGCTGCGCACGGCAACATCAACGCCGTCAGAATCATACTGATCGGAAAGCTGACTGTAAAAATCTTCTATCACTCCGGCAAGATCCGGCGGCATTTCTCCTTCCAGGAAAAGTTTGCGTATCCTTCTGCCGACTGTATCCAGCTTTTTTTTATCCCGATTGTATGCATCAAGAAGCTTTTCAATTTCCTCCTGGAGCTCATTATGCGCAATAAAACTGCGATAGGCATCCGAGGTTGTGGCAAAACCATCCGGTATCTGCACGGATTTACGGTTCAGTTCTCGTATCATTTCACCAAGTGAAGCGTTTTTTCCGCCGACAAGAGCGACATCTTCTTTTGCAAGATCGTGCAGCCATCGGCAGTATTTGTGAGTAGAATGCATAGTGTAGTTTTTATCTCCTTTCAACAGGCTGCTCCATACCGGTCAATGGAAGGGCATCTGAATATTTCATTTCACAGGACAAATTGTTCAAGATGCATGCCATATGGAAAAGCCGATCCCTGCAGTTCGGGGCCAAGTATTTCTTCTGCTGTTTTTCGATCTATAACAGGAAGTTTCGTCGATTGATTTGAAGAAAAAAGGGGTAAATTGCACGCCATTTACTCAACCGGATCTATTTCACTTTCTTTCTGCAGTCTTTTTTTCTGTTCACGAATGGCCTTCAAGTGTTCAAATTCTCCTTTTCGCCCCTGCTGCCGGTCATCAATCATGTCGAGCACGGAAATATGACCGTAGAGGACGAGGTTGTCACCGGCTTTTAACAGAGTGTTGCCTTTCGGAGCGCCCAGGAACGCTCCCTCACTGCGCTCCACTCCAAGAACAAGCACACCTTCATCCCACAGCCGGATATCCTTGAGCTTTTTATCGGCAATCCAGTCATCCTCCTGCACCTGCATTTCCGTAATACGGTAATCACCGGCAAGATGCAGAAGATTGACGTAATCTTTAATCTCCAACCGCGAATATTTCTTTAAAGCCCGTTCAATGACCATGGAAAGATATCTGTCGACAAGCGAGCTTGATGAAAGAGCCCAGAGCAGGGCGATGCCGCTGATCAGTACAATAACTCTTGCAGTCAGACCGGCGGCCTCCTGCTTCCCCACAAAGGCCAGGATCAGCGATGATACAGCCGTGATGATGCCTGCATTGCCGAGCAGCATGAGCAGCAGGATGATGCGTCGGCGAACCGGATGGGTCACGACCTTTTCAGATTCAGCTGTCGTAAAACCGGAGCCGGTCAGGGCGGAGCGGGCCTGAAACCGCGCCGCCTCCCGGGAAAGACCGGTATAGGTCATGGCAATAGTGGCAATACGGGATATAAGCAAAGACAGGATAAGAACGAGAAAAAGTGAAAGAACGGCCAGCATGAATTTAACCCTTGTATTGCTTGCATAATATTTTCAATATCCTGTCTCTCCGGCAGCTTTTCTGAGGATATCGGCGCTTTTCTGCAGGTCCTCGTATTCCTGATTCGAAAGTGCAGGCCATAACTCGGTTGATACGCCCTGCGCTCCGACAATACGCGGCACAGACAGACAGACTTCATCCATGCCTTTGAGCTGGTCACTGAGGCTGGCAACAGAGAGTACAGCACCTTCATCATCACGGATCGCTTCGATGATCCTGGACAGCGCTGCACCGATACCAAAGTAGGTAGATCCTTTGCCCTTGATGATTCTATATGCAGCCTGACGCACTCCAGCGTCAATTGCGGATTTGACCTGACCGGAAATGGAGCGACCTGCCTGTTCGGCAAATTCAACAAGGGGTACACCGCCCACTCTGGCGCTTGACCAGACCAGGATTTCCGAGTCGCCATGTTCACCGAGAACATAGGCATGCACGGACCGTGGCGCTACGCCCAGATGTTCACCGAGAAGAGCACGAAACCGAGCCGTATCCAGAATAGTACCCGAACCGATCACCCGTTCAGAAGGCAGTTTGGCGATACGGGTAACAAGATAGGTAATGACGTCAACCGGATTGGAGGCAACAACAAGAATCGCATCCGGCGTATTTTCCATGACCCGCGGTATAACTTTCTCAAAGACCTTGACGTTTCGCTCAAGAAGCTGCAGTCGTGTTTCGCCCTCTTTCTGACTGACGCCGCAGGCCAGGATAACGGCCTGTGCTCCTCTGAGTCCGGAATAGTCTCGGGCAGCGATTTTCACCTGATAGGTCCAGGGGGTGGCATGAAGAATATCCTCAGCCTGTGCCTCGGCCAGTTGACTGTTGATATCGACAAGGACAATTTCACTGGCAGTGCCCCGCAAAACTGCCGCATATGCGGCTGCACTCCCTACAAATCCGCTTCCTACAATTCCCAGTTTCATAAATACTCCTTTACTGTATCAATTTCTGACAAGCGGTCCGTAGCCGCTTATCGCTCTCAGTTCCATGGGGCTGATGACACCTTCCTTGAGTTTGTCCAGGGCCTCGTCGATAAGTGTCTTATGATTCTGTTTCTCCTGTTCGCGGCGCATGGCGATGACATCTTTATTGTTCAATATCATTTCATAATGGCGATCTTCAAGCATCCAAACCTCAAATACGCCGGTGCGTCCGTAAAAGCCTATATTTTTACAGGCCTTGCACCCCTGCGGGTACCACACCGAAGAGGGGGCCTGCATGTGCATCTGGTCAAACCACTTCCGGTCCCGCTCACGCAGAATTTCTTCACGTCTGCAGTCCATACACAGCTTGCGGACAAGACGCTGGGCAATAACAAAATTGAGATTGGCTGCGATATCCTGGTTTGATATGCCGTAATTCCTGAGTACCGAAATAACACCAACAGCTTCATGACTGTGTATGGAACTCAAGAGAATTCTGCCGCTGGCTGCGGCATTAAAGGCTGTCCAGGCGGAATCCGCATCCCGTATCTCACCCAGCAGCATACAGTCGGGATCAAGACGCAGAAGGGCTTTGCCGCCTGAAGCCATATTCAGATCATGCTGTTCATCAACCTGTATCTGATTGACGCCGTCAATGGAATACTCGACCGGATCCTCTATAGTGACGATGTTGCCTTCAAATCGTTTCAACTTGTGCAGAAGGGAATACAGGGTTGTTGTCTTGCCCGACCCGGTAGGTCCTGCTGCCAGAAACATACCTGACATGGTTTCCAGGGCGGTTTCTATTTTCTCCCGGTTTTCCCGGCTTAAGCCCAGTTCGTGAAACTGCTGTTCAACGTTATGACGCATCAGCAGACGGACAGTTAATTTCGGCCCGTTGATGCATGGGGCGGCAAGCACTCTGAGATCAAGTTGATCGTGCTCGAGCTCATGGGTAAAACGTCCTTCTTCGATATTCAGTTTTGTATCCGGGTTTATGAGGGCCATGGCCTTAAACTGGTTTATCAGCTTCTGACCATTTGTTCGGTCGATTTTTTGAATATCTAAAAGAATTCCGTCAATACGAAGACGCAGACGTATATGATCATGCTCTGAATCAAGGTGTATGTCAGATGCGTTCGCCTGCCAGGCATCATCAAGCAGAGCACTGGCCAGAGATGGTTCACCATGAATATCTAAATCATCCCCTGAAGCAAGCTCTGAAAGAAATGATCTGATCAGACTGTCGAAACGGCCGGGCGTAATTACCGCCGATACCCCTGTTTCCTGATCATAAAAGGGGGCCGAACTATGAGCGGCGTTATACGTATCGGTTTCCCCTGGCAGAATACGGTGAGAAAGTTCCTTGAGCTTGTCGGTGTCAACAGCTTTGTCAATAACCGATTTAACCCGTTCTTTCATACTGGAGGCAACATGTTCATGTTCGCCTGAGCCTGGCTCCTGTTTCTTGTCTGAATTCTTATTTCCAGACCTGGAAGGGAAATCTTCTTTCATTTTTTTCACCATGGAGTGGAATTTTATTTTTTTACAGGTATTTCATAACAAGTTTTGTGCCAGATACCCTGAATCTGTCTCATGAATCAAAAAACGGCTGCTATAAATTGCGGTCCGGCAGATAAGAATCATGGCTGTGTATGTTCTCAGGATTTTTACTAACGGCATATAATCTGCAAGAAATATTCAGTTATACATGAATTAATCATCTGCAGAAAAAGAGTCCCGATTCAATCAACCGCTTGACCGGAAACATGAATGCGGCAGTATCAGGTAAAACCTGCATTGCTGAGAATGAAGAACGTAAAAACCTTCTCGATTGCCGCCTGAAAGTGTGTAACTTGTTGATATTTCAGTTGCGGATGCTCAGATTCAGGACTTTTTGCGAGATTGTCAATTATCTTGATGTCCTGTCGGGCAGGACACATCCACAGACGGATCTGAACCGGCTTTTTTGTGCGGTTGTGAGGGGAAAAAATAAAAAAGAGGATACAGGAGAATATATGACTGCTGCACCTTCTTTAAAGATCTACAACACTCTGACGCGAAAAAAACAGATGTTTATGCCGCGAAAATCCCCCAACGTCAAGATATTCACCTGCGGTCCTTCAATATACGGGATTCCGCATATCGGCAATTACCGCACATTTCTCTATGAAGATATACTGCATCGGTATCTGGAATATCTCGGATACAGAGTAGACCGTCTGATCAACTTCACGGATGTGGAAGACAAGGCTATTGAACATTCCGGCAAAAGTATGGAAAAAATGCGCATTGTCACAGAAAATGCCGCTGATAATTTTTTTAAAAACTGTGGCTTGTTACACATTAAAATGCCTGATTTTATCCCGCGGTCTTCAACAAGCATTGATCAATCCGTCCAGCTCATAAAACAACTGATGCATAAAAAAATAGCGTACCGGCTTGATGATGATATTTTTTACGATCCGCTGAAATTCAAGGGGTTCGGCAGGCTCTTTGGTCTTGATATGAGCAGGTGGCCAAAGAAAAAGAGAAGGTACCGCAAAGACAACTATCCCGGCAACCGCTGGAACCGGGGCGACTTTATTCTCTGGCACGGCTTTGACCGCAAAAGAGACGGCGATATATTCTGGGAAACCGAGCTGGGTAAAGGGCGGCCGGCCTGGAATATTCAGGATCCGGCCATGATCACCGGACATTTCGGCTTTCAGATTGATATTGCCTGCGGAGGTATTGATAATATCTACCGCCATCATGACTACAGCATCGCCGTGATCGAAGGTGTTTCCGGTACAGACTTTGCGAAATACTGGATGCATGGGGAGCATGTCCTGCTGGATGGCGGCAAGATGTCAAAAAGCAAAGGTAATATTGTCTATCCCCAGGACCTGCGCGACAGAAAAAACAGTGCGGCTGCAATTCGTTTTTTTCTGATGCACACTCACTACAGAAAAAAATTGAATCTCACGGACCGTGTGCTTTTTGAGTGCAGGGAGAAATGTCATACGATACAGACCCTGGCCCGCCGGATTTTTGAACCGCCGCAGGGTAACAAAGCGGAAGAACCTGATGCTGAAAAGCTTATTCAATGCCTTGTGGATGACTTTGAAAACAACATGGATGATGACCTTCAGGTTGGTCCGGCCTGTGACGGACTTGTAAAACATCTGGAAAAACTTGTTGAAATTCATAAAAAAAATGGTCTCAGCAAAAAGCAATGGAACAGAATCGGAGAAAAATTATTGCACATCGACAGTGTTTTACAGGTTTTGTACGAATAGATTTTGAACGCCTTGTAAGGGAAAATCGACAGTGGATATACGAATCAAAAGGGCCTATGACGAAGCGGCGGCAAATGACGGCTCCAGGGTGCTGGTGGACAGGATCTGGCCACGTGGAGTCAGCAGAGATGATGCCGGTCTTGACGACTGGTGGAAAGAGCTTGCTCCAAGTGACGCCCTGCGGAAATGGTTTGGCCATGACCCGCAGAAATGGCCGGATTTTTTAGATAAATATTTCAATGAACTCGAAGATCACGAAGACTTTATTACAGAGGTAATAGATACGTTTCAAGAAAGCAGAATAACCCTTGTGTTTGGAGCAAAGGACCGCAGGCACAATAATGCGGTGGCCTTGAAAAAATATATACGGAAGAAAGAAGAGGAAAAAATGTTATGAATTTCTGGCAGCTTTACGGCGAAGCGGCTAAAACTGCGGCCGGTTTTTTCTGGAAGGCAGGCTGGGCCTTTATCCTTGGATACTTTGTAAGCGCCATGATCCAGGCATTTGTACCCAAAAAAAGACTGACTCCCTACATGGGCGATGGTGACTTCAAAAGTATTTCTCTGGCAACCCTGTTTGGTGCGGCTTCTTCTTCGTGTTCATTCGCTGCGCTTGCTGCGGCCCGATCCCTTGTCATGAAAGGAGCACATTTTATCGCTGCAGTGGCCTTCATGTTTGCTTCAACCAATCTTGTCATAGAACTCGGCATTCTTATTCTGATTTTTCTCGGCTGGCAGTTTCTGGCCGCCGAACTGGTCGGCGGTCTGGTGCTGATTGCCATAAGCAGTCTGATTATAAAAATGACGTACCCGCAACAGTGGATTGATGCAGCCAGAGAACATCTGGATGAACAGGAAGGGGAGGAAGAGGATTTCAACTGGCGCGAGCGCATTAAGAGCCGAAAAGGCTGGAATCTGGTCGGACATAAGTTTGTCATGGACTGGCAGATGGTATGGGAAGAAATACTCATAGGATTTACCATTGCCGGTTTTGTGGCAGTCTTCGTGCCTCCCTGGCTGTGGGAGAAAATCTTTCTGCAGGGATATGAGAATGTTCTGCCCGCATGGCTGATTGCTGTTGAAAATGCCGTTGTTGCACCTTTTGTAGCCGGGCTGACTTTTATCGGCTCCATGGGCAATATCCCCCTTGCTACCGTGCTCAATGCCAATGGCGTTCTTTTTGCCGGAATCATGGGTTTTATCTATTCAGACCTTATGGTGCCTCCTCTTGTCATGATAAATGCCAAATACTATGGCTGGCGCATGGCTCTGTATATCGCCGGCGTCATGTTTGTCAGCATAGTGGCCACGGCACTGCTGCTCCATATACTGTTTTCCCTGCTGGGCATCACGCCGGAATCGGCTAAAGCAGTGGAAGAGGCGGCGCAATTCAAGTTCGATTATACATTTTACATGAACATCTTTTTTGTACTGCTTGCGGGCGTGCTCGCCCGCCTGCACCACAACCACAAAAAAGAAATGTCGGCAGAGATGGATCATGACATGGGAGGAGGGATTGATGCGAAAAGAGTTGGCGCCCTTGTTTTTTTATGCGTGCTGCTTGTGGGTATTGCCGCATTTTTCATTACCGGCGGCAAGTGACCTGCGTACAGGCAGTGCTTCACAACAATGAAGTGAGTCCGGAAAAAAATGTTTTCATGTGCAGCTTCAGTTTGAAAGAGTAAATACGGATGTTTTCATATGACTCAAACTTTGCTGTGCAAAGGAGAAATACATCATGCATACTGTTTCCCTGGAATCAATAATTTCAATTTTAGCCGGGATTCTGATTCTTGCCGCACCGAAACTTTTGAATTACACAATCGGGATTTATCTCATTCTCGTAGGAATTCTTGGTGTAATCAGGTAGTTGCAAATTATTTTGCCTAAAAGAGAGGTCGTCCGTTTCATTATGAGATGGCTGTGGAAATTACTTCAAATCCTTAAGGAGAAATATCATGAAGATCAAAAAAACACTGGCAACTTTTTTTTCACTGTTACTGCTGGTCGCAGCGCTGCAGGGCTGCAATACAATACAGGGAATGGGGGAAGATATAGAAGAAGGCGGTGAAGCCGTTCAGGATGCCGCACAATAAAAAGGCTATCTATTCGCCTGCACTCCATCTTTGCCCATTTTGAGGTTCTCAATATTACGTTATGCTTCAAAGCTCCAAATAAACAAATCTGAAACACAATTTTAATACTTGCAACAGGTTTGTGGTTGCCGGCTTACAGTTTACGGTTGGCGGAAGCTTTTTTTATACAGATGTCCTTTCCTGTCCGGACAGGCAGGACATTGTCCTGCAGAACGGGATATCACTCCGGAAAGATCCGGAAGGCAATGAGACATGCCATTGAAAAAAGCGATTTGCAGCGTGGCATGTTTCTTGATTTGCTCTGGAAGTAAAAAATTTCATGAGCATTGTAAAATTTGGAGTTTGAGGAAACGCATATGGATGAGCAGAACAAAGCTGAAGCTATTTTGCAATCCACTTTCAGGAAACTCGATGAAGCAATAAAAGAAAAGAGGCAGAGAAACAATCACACCTCTGCCTCTTTACCGGTGCAGTCTGAAGATAAAGACGAGAAAACGGAAGACACTGCCGAAGAAAACATGATGAAGTGGTAAAAAGCACTGAAGCTGACCATAGGCCAGTGAAGTAGCAACAACTTGCACACGTTCCGGGGGCGAGAGTTTTTTTAACGAGAACGTCCAAACATGAATGGCTGAAAAAACGGTCTGCCATGCACGAGCAACGGCAGAATACAGTAAACAGTATTCGGGAAATTATCGGCAGAAACATTACAATGAAAAGTCCTGCAGATAAAGAGATTGACCTGTCCCGGATTCTTCATCCGCAACAAAATTGCAGCTGCCTGTCCCCTGCCGACAAAGTCTCTTTTTTGATTGATACGGATGCGTATTTTCGCGCCTTTCGCAGTGCAGCCATTCAGGCGGAAAAAAGTATCTACATCGAAGCATGGGATATCTACAGTCGGGAAAGACTGCTTCCCGAGGACGCTGATGACGGTTATTCCGTTGTGCTCGGAGATTTTTTGAATCAACTGGCCAGGGAGAAAAAAGATCTCAGGGTGTATATCCTTCTCTGGGATTTTGCCATGCTGGTCGGCATGAAACGGGAGTGGTTTCCAATTTACCGGCTCGGTTGGAAAACTCATCGCCATATCAATATCGAAGTTGACGGCATACACGCAATCGGAGCCTCCCATCATCAGAAAATTGTCATTGTGGACGACAGAGTGGTTTTTGTCGGCGGAATAGATATGACAAGGAAACGATGGGACACACCGGCCCATCATCCAGTTGACCCGAGAAGAGAAAAAATTGATGGTGTGCAATACCGGCCGAATCATGACGTGCAGATGGTTGCCGCAGGTGAAGTAGCAGCAGTTCTTGGGGATTTGTTTCGAAAACGCTGGAAACGGGTTACCCATCAACAGCTGAACGCCCCTTCGAATTTCAGAGGTGCATGCCCCTGGCCCCGGAATGTGTCCGCCGGCATCATCAACACCTGTCGGGTCGGAGTTGCCCGCACACGGGGACGCTATAAAGATATCAGTGAAATTCGGGAAGTAGAACAGCTTTATCTCGATACAATCGCATCTGCTGAAAAATGCATCTATATTGAAAATCAATACTTTACAGCTCAGAAGATAACAAATGCCCTGGTGGAAAGACTCGAGGAGGAGGGTGGTCCTGAAATTGTCATTGTTCTGCCGCTGAAAACGGATGGATGGCTTTCTCAATATACTATGGACAGACTGCGCACCCTGGCTTTTAATCGTCTGTATAAGGCTGATCGTTTCAACAGGTTGAGGTTCTATTATCCATACAGAAAAGAGCTTGACGACGATACTTCCATAAAGGTGCACTCAAAGCTCATGATTGCTGATACTTCCTTTGTGCGAATCGGATCAGCAAATCTCAACAATCGCTCCATGGGACTGGACAGCGAATGTGATCTGGCTGTTGCCTCAGAGGATAAAAAGAATATTGAAGAAAAAATTTCTGCTTTACGCAGCAGTCTCCTGGCTGAACATCTTGATACTCAACCTGAAGTGGTCGACAGGGCGATCCGTGAAAAAAAATCCCTGATCAGGGCGATCGAGAGTCTCATCTGCGGCAATCGCACATTGCAGCCTCTGCAGATAGATGAGCTTTCCGATGCAACGGTGCATTTAATGAAACAGCAGAATATTCTTGACCCTGAAAACCCCATTGATCCGGAGGAAATTATTGAAAAGTTTATGCAGGAAGACAGTGGAAAAAACAGACGTCTTCATGTTGCCGGCATAACTGCTGCCCTGCTGGTTATTACAGGAGCTGCACTGCTCTGGAAAACAATGCCGGTACAGCAGTTTTTGAGCAGAGCAGCGCTTTCCTCCTTTATGGAAACTGTGCAAGCCAGCGAATATGCCTATATTTATATTGGAGCAATTTATGTTGCAGGCGGTTTGATTGTAGCACCGATCACCCTTCTTCTCGGGCTCACCTTTATTTTTTTTGGTCCATGGCAGGGGCTGGCATATGCTTTCTGGGGCGTATGCTGCAATGCCACGGCAACATACTGGCTTGGTTATTTCGCCGGGCGAAGTACCATCCGAAGACTGGCAGGAAGGCGTCTCAACGACCTGAGCAGGAGAATGGGACGACGGGGCATACTTTCCACCTCGATCATACGGCTGATTCCTGTTGCCCCATTTACCGTGGTCAACATGGTTGCCGGCGTTTCCCATATCCGGTTTTTAGATTTTCTTGCCGGCACTCTTCTGGGTATGCTGCCGGGAATACTTGCTTTTGCCGGGCTTGTAGATCGCGGACTTGAGCTTTTTGAAAGCCCTGATTTTACGACAATTATGAGTTTTTTTGCTATATTGCTTGCAATTGCAGGTCTGTTCCTGCTGGTACGGAAAATGGTCGGCAAGGAGACGGAACTTTTGCAGAAATAATACCATATATGCAATGTTATACCGATGTTTGACAGGAGAGCGACATTAAACTTCGTTTACTTACCATATCCGGAATGTTACTGCTGACAGCCGTCGCCGTGGGTTTCTATCTGTTCAAGGCAGGAGTCCATCCTGACAGGAGCTTTTCAGATTTTTTGATACTGGATGTACATCCGCTCATCTTTATCGGTTTCATGCTGTTTCTGCCCATGTTTGGTTTTTCCATCGGTTTTTTTCTTGTTCTCGTTGGAATGAAATTCGGCGCCCTCACAGGCATAGTTGTAACGGGTTTCGTCATGCTTGTGCAGATAATGGCTTCCTATATGCTTGGGAATTCTTATCTGCGCCCAAAAATGGTCGCTTTTCTTGAAAAAAGGCAACGCAGTATTCCCACTCTGCCGGATAGAGGAAAAATCCCTGTCTCATTTATTTTTATGGTTGTTCCCGGGCTTCCCTATGCCATGAAAAACTATCTGCTTGCTTTCAGCGATCTTACTTTTTTTCAATATGTATCGGTGAGCTGGCTTGCTCAGTTCGGTCTCAGCATACCGTTTATCATTCTCGGCAAAGCCGTGATTCAGGAGAATTTTCTGTTATTAGTCATTGCGGTTTCAGCACTTTTGTGCGGATATGTACTGCTTTTCAGGCTGCAGAGAAGGTTTGCTGTGTTCAAAAATATTTTTTCAAAGGATCATTGACGGTCTCGTAAAAAAAACTTTCGACCGTCACCGGAACGCGTGTGAGTTGTTGATATTTCGGTGGAGGATGGTCAGCTCCAGGACTTTTTAGGACTTCATCAAGCTTTGAATGAACAGATAATACCAGAACTTAATCGCAAGTGTCATAGCAGTTTTCCGGAAAGTATATGGTATGTTTTTTGAATAAATATCAGTGAATATGTGAATATGTAGGTATTGGATGAGCCTTTATTGACATGGAGCATGCAAAGCTCATGCATACATACATTTAACAGCAATACGCTACGGAAGGATAGACATGAATGAAAATGATTATGTTGTCAAAAAATCAACACTTGAACAGGCCGGGGAGAGCAGGGACGACGAATGGCTTATGACGGTTTATGAAAAGGGAGTCGAAGCTTTCAATAAAAACAGCATGGTGCTGATAGAACGTGAATTTTCCGACGCATCAAAAGAGATTGTTAAAACTCTCAATGACGCGGAGCAATTGAAACAGTATCTGAAAAATTACTCCAGTCACCCGTTTTTTGAGTAACAGAAATATTTTTCAGGGCCGGCAGACTATGCCATGTAAAGTGGTTACCTATAATGTGCATCGCTGTATCGGCACTGACGGCAGACATGATCCTCAGAGGATCGGTGCTGTTCTGCAGGAGCTCTCACCTGACATTGCAGCCCTGCAGGAGGTTGAATCTCGATTTTCTGATGATTGCCGGGTTCTCGAATTTCTGGCCGGGCAAAACGGGATGACGGCAATTGAAGGGCCGACTGTTATCTCCTCCGACTGCCGGTACGGAAACCTTCTGCTGACTCGTTACGAGGTGTTTTCTGTACAGCATATAGACCTGAGCTATTCCGGCCGGGAAAGGAGGGGCGCCATTATCGCCGAGCTGGTCCGGCCGGATGATAAAAAAGTGAGGGTAATCGCCACTCATCTCGGACTCAGACCTCATGAAAGACGGTATCAGGTAAAAATATTACTGGAAGCCATCCAGGAAGATATCGGCACGGCGCCTGTTACAATCCTTCTGGGTGACATAAATGAATGGTTCCTCTGGGGACGGCCTTTGCGCTGGCTGCATGACTATTTCGGCAGACTGCCGCAGACGCCCACTTTTCCGTCAAAAATGCCGTTTCTGTCCCTGGACAGGTTATGGTGCCATCCACAGGACAGGATAGTTCAAATCTCTGCGGTCAAAACACTTCTGGCACGTACGGCATCCGATCACCTGCCCTTGATCGGCATACTTGATCTGTGAAAGAAGGATGGCTCAGTTGGTATGCAATATGCAATATCTTATACCAGAAACACCGGTACACATTCATCATGTCCAGCAAAAAAGCGAGAATGCATGAGTGAAAAAATCATTTGCACGGCCTGAAGGAAGATCTGGCTGGCCGTAAAACAGGTTTTGTCTCAGAGATCAAAGTTGGTGAGGATCTTTTTCCTTACAGCCTTGCCTCTGTTATTGAGGTTGTCCTCCTTGATCCCGATACGATGGATCTTGCCTTCAGAAGCCGTTCTAATCCGGAAGACAAGCTGGGAAAAATCAGAAAATGGCAGCTTGGAACCTCTGCGGAAGTCATGGCTTTTCAGAAAACTGGTTAAAGCGCTTGATTGAGGTAAAGGGGAAGATGAGAAGAATGTAGTAAAATAAAAACTTAAAACAGGAGGATAAATCATACCATGTTACCATTCAAAAAAATACTGGTTCCACTGGATTTCAGCGATCCGTCCCGGAACGCCCTGGCCGGTGCTGTGGAGATAGCCGAGCAGTTTTCGGCAAAATTACTTGTCCTTCATGTTATGACGCCGCTTCCGGGGATGTATGCAGGCGGTTATCCGGACGGCCTGGCCGCAGGGTCCGGTATGGGCATGGGAGACAACGTCATTCCACCCATGGACATAAAGAACTACCAGGAAAAACTGCTGGAATCAAATCGAGAGAAACTGGTAAAAATTGTTGAAGAAATTGTTCCCGACAGTCTCAAGAAGAGCACAAATATTGAAACAGGCAATGCAGGATCGGAAATTTGTCGTTTTGCCGAAAAAAACGATATTGACCTGATTGTTATTTCAACCCATGGATTAACGGGATTTACGCGTTTTATAATGGGTTCGGTAACGGAAAAAGTTGTGCGCCGTGCCGTTATGCCTGTTCTTGTCGTCAGACACACTGAAGCTGAAGACTGATACTGTTTCTTGCCTGTTGACGGCATTGATCAGGTATCTAATGAAGAATGGAATTTTTCACTATGGATTTTTTTGATATTGATTGGGGGCAGATTACATACAATCTGACCCGGCTGACAATTGCTTACATTCTGGCCCTGCCTATTGCCTGGAACAGGGAGCATGAAGTGCGAAGTGCGGGGCTGCGGACTTTTCCTCTGGTTGCCGTTGCCTCATGCGGTTTTATGTTGCAGGGCATGTCGGTATTAGATAGCACGGATGCGGAATCAAGGGTTATGTACGGCATTATAACCGGCATTGGTTTTATCGGCGGCGGTGCTATATTGAAAGATAAGGGAAATGTATCCGGAACGGCCACCGCCGCCAGCATCTGGAATACCGGGGCCATAGGCACTGCAGTGGCTTGGAGAAGATATGAGATCGCTCTGCTTTTATCCCTCCTGAATGTTTTGACCCTGTCAATCGGCAGTAAATTAAAGAGAAATATCCCTAAGGAAAAGGCAAATTCGATTCCATAATCCTTTTTTTACTTTGAATTCGGAGGTTATAAGTCCGATGCAGGGATAAAAAAATACCCGAGATAACAATTTTCCAGGAGAGAAATCATGAGTAAGAAAGAGGCCTATGAAAAAAAACTGCAGGCACAGCTTGATGAGTGGGAGGCTGAAATCGACAAACTGAAAGCAAAAGCTGATAAAGCGCAGGCTGATGCCCAAATCGACTATAATGAAGAGATCGAAGAGTTGCGAGCCATGCATGCAGAGGCTAAGGGAAAACTGGCTGAGCTGAGAAAAGCAGGAGACGACGCCTGGAAAGATCTTAAAATGGGTATCGAAAGTGCAAAAGATTCACTGGGCACTGCATTGAAATCGGCTTTTTCCAGGTTCAAATAAGCTGCTGTTTCCCAGGAGCAAAGCGTTCCTTTGAGTGCTCCTCTGAAACGGAAAAAACCCACAAAGCACTTTTTGAGAGAGCGGCCAAGTCGGTTGGTTCCGGCAGCGACATGGAACTAGATGCAGTGCAGGTCTGCAGTGTCTGCGGGTATAACCTGTAACTCAACTTTCCGACTTCATGTATTGCCTTAATTTATGGTGTTATTTGTAGGTTGGGTTAATTTCCAATAACCTCTGTTCTTGTTGGGTTATAGGTCTTTCAACTTTTTTACTTATTGCTTGCTACCGAAAACCCAACAATTCTGGTAGCATGAAACGAATTTAACCCAACCTACAATGTAATAACAACGAGTTATGTCAAGTCGGAAAGTTGAGCCTGTAAGTAAAATGTGCTTACCACTGAAACTCAGCCAGTCTTGCAGCAGGGACTGTAATGCATTAATAATTCAAGAAATACTGTCTACACAAAAGTCATTCCCGCGAAGGCGGGAATCCAGAGTAGCTGGCTAGTCCGCCTAGATTCCCGCCTTCGCGGGAATGACTTATAAAAAGGCTGAAGATGAGTGGTAATCATAAAGTAAAAAGTACAAGAACTCGACGAAGCAAACGCAGAGAAATTCTGTATACATTGCAGCACATTCAGGGAGGTAGATATGATGAAAGAAATTCGAATCAGTCTCGATGGCATGGAAATCGATTTTGAAACAGCCAAAGCAATGACAAAAGCTCTTGCTGCTGCCCACAACTCGGATACTGACCTTCTGGCCTGGCAGGATAGAAAGAAAAAGATGCATTCGCCGCCGGAAGTGCAGTGTGACACCGAGGAATTCGAAGGCTGGGAGGAGTACGGCCGCCATCATGGTGGTCGCTGGGAAATGAAAGTCAACAACGGCGAATACACCATGATCTATTCCTGATCTTACCAGGAGGGTAAGAGCCGCAGGATTTTTTCCCCCTTCAGGGCATGGCTGCCGATGATTGCCGCTGCTGCACTCCAGCACTGCATCTGTGTGCCGCCTGCCTTGAAGGATTTGCCGTGAATAAATTCGGGGAAACCCCAGTGGTCTTCAGCATCAGACATGGAATTAGCCTTGTGAACTGCTTCGAGAAATATTTGTGCTTTGTCCTTTTTACCCCTCCGGGCCAGGTCGGCCACGTAAAATCCGGTAACAAGAGGCCAGAGTCCGCCGTTCTGAAATTCATACGGTTTGTTTTTAAAGGTATAGGAAAAAGTCATCTGCAACTCTTTCCAGTCTTCATCTTTGGGAGTGATAACCGGATGAAAAGCCGGAAGCAGTTTCATTCCGTAGTTTGCTGTAATATCCTCAATATGGGCGTCAACCGCCTGCTGTTGTCTGGCATCGGCGATCTGAAACAGAGAAGCAAGCACATTGGCAAAGCCGTCAAAACGGTATCCGTAACCGGTGGGAGAAAAAAAGGGCATCCAGTATCTGTCCTGGCAGTGACAGACTGCTTTCTGTCCTTTTTTATAAAGAATCTCGTGATATACATCGCTTTCCGGCATCCCGTCACTTTTCAGCCAGTAATTGGTGCGGATAAGATGATACAGGCGGTTTATTTTTTCCTTGAGAGCATGATCCTCCCCACCGTGCAGATAAGCGTGCACGGCAGCAAGTGAGCGCAGCGCCTGCAGGTAGAGGAGCTGGTCGTACAAAACATAGCCGTTGTGCACATATTCATCAGCCCAGTCTCCGGTTAATGGAATATAAAGAAGACCGCGGGTGTTATATTCCCAGGCTCCGAGCAGAAAGGCCGTTTTTTCCAGTATGGCACTGATCCTGTCAAGAAAAGACTCGTCCCCGGTTGCCTGCCAGTACTCAGTCGTTGCAATAATAAACCAGAGATTTGAATCAACCCGCCCGGTTGTGCCGCCGTAGCTTATGCGTTGGGCAGACGGATCGACATTGCTTGGTATTTCGCCGTGCGGTCCCTGATATTGCGCCAGGGTCTCCAAAGTCCTTGCGGCACAACTGATCAGGGTTTCTTTTCCGGTCAGCAGGGCGGCAAGGGATATGATTGCACCGTCTCTACCCCATATGCGCTTGTAGTTGTGTCTCTTTTTGCTGCTTGCAACAAATCCGTATTCCGTGCAGCACTGCTCAAGTAGGCCAACAGCCCTGCTGTATCCTTCACCGTCCTTTTTTAAAAAATTTTCATCACTCATAAATGGTTTCCCTATTCATGTACATTTTTCTCGTAAAAAAAGCCTTCGCCCGCCGCCGGAACACGTGTAAGTTGATGATACTTTGTTGGCGGATGGTCAGCTTTTGGACTTTTGGCGCGGTTGTCATATCTGCGGCCATTTTTGCAGCATCTTTTTAACGGCAAACGGAGAGAGAATGCAGGTCAATATGGTTACCACGGCCATTGCTCCGAAAATTTGTGTAGAAACTGCCCAGTCTCCGAGCTCCAACCCGCGCTGCATGATAATCATGGAAATTTCAGCCCTTGGTGCCATACTGAACCCGATAAGCAGACCGGACGGCAGATCCCGCATCAGCCATACCGGAAGTCCATTGGCGAGCATCTTGCTTAGTACGGCGGCCAAAAAAAGAACAACGCCAAGTGCAAAAGCTCCGGAAAGGATGTCCGGGGAAATATCAAGACCGATGCCGAAAAAGAAAAAGGGCGTAAAGAATTGATACAGGGGAAGAAAAGATGTTTCCATTTTGACAGCTTCTGGATCTCTGCTGAAAACCAGTCCGGCAAAAAAAGCGCCGATTGCAGCAGAAAAACCGAGAAGACCGGCCAGTCCTGCTATTACAAGTCCTATGCCGACCACAGTCAGAATAGCAATGGGAGGCGGGTCAAGACGGCGGAAAAAATGGACAACAGGATGCTCGGCAAAACTGGCAAACAGATAACAGAGCAGGGCGAAACCTGTAAGTTTTACTGTAAACAGCAAGCCGATTGAGAGAATCCGGCTCAGGAAATTTTCTGCCTGGCCGGTATGCAGCAGAGGGAGCAGGGAAAAAAGCAGGGCCATGAGCACAACAGCGGAGATATCATCGAGTTCTGCAACATCAAGCAGAAGTTCGCCATTTTCAGAAGAGGTGGCTTTATACTCCTGCCAGACGGTTACTGAAACCCCGACACTTGTCGCCGTCAGAGCTGTTCCGACGACAAGACTTGGAATCATATTCAGATCAAGGATATAAAAAGCGGTTGCAAATCCTATAAATCCGCTGAGCAGAACATCGGCTCCCCATATAAAACTCGCCGTCTTCAGTTGACGAATCAGACCTTTGAAGTTGCTTTCCAGGCCGACCTTGAACAAAAGGGTAATGATGCCGATCTGGGCAAGAAAATCGAGAACCTCCTTCTCTATGGGTGTCATAAAATGCCATGCGGCGTCACTTACGCGCAGCGCAAAGCCGAGCAGCAGGAATCCAATGACCGGCGGGAGCGATATCCTTTCAAATAGAAGTTTGACCGCCACACTGATGATCAGCAGTGTGCCGGTCAGAAGGATAAGAATAATAAGTTGCTGCTCATTATCCGGCACTGTATTATCCTATAAAGGTCTGGTGTAATGAAGAAAATATAAATCCTCTGCAGGCGAAGCGACGATATCATTCGCATATATCTGAACCATTCTTCTGATAACGGTAACGCCTGAATTGAAGGCCGCCATAATTGTCCCTTTTTCAGTTGCCAGATCTCCGGCCAGAAAAAGCTTCGGGATAACAGTCTCACCGAAGGCGTCGTTTACAGGCCGGTCTAAATTTGAACCCTACCAGTTTAGTCACTATGAAACGCTTGACTTCGTGGGTTACAAATTCTGTCATCAGCAGGGTCACTGTATAATTCATTGCGCATGAAACCTCATAACAGTCGGTATGGATGGGCACGCCTTGCCCAGGCGCTATTGGGATATTGTTCAGTCAACTGTTCATAGGCAGCTTTTAGATGGCCGGCATCGTTACTGTTCCGGTAGCGGCTGACACCGAGATAAAACAAAGCCTCAGGAACGGAACTGCTTTGCGGGAATTTCTCAGGCAGCTCCTCTAAGTGACGAATAGCTCTTTCAAAATTGTCCTCGTTAAATTCCAGTTTTGCTGAGCCGAGGAGCAGATTACTTTTTAATTCCTCCCCATCCAGGAAACCCACGGTGCGATGATGTTCGCGCCCCAGATGATCAAGTATAAGCAGGGCGGGCGTCCATTTAATTATAAAATCTTCCGACAGCGTTGTTTCACTGATAATCAGGCGCGTGGGCACCACATGCTCTTCCACGAAACTGATGACTGATTCCTGTGGATACGTAACTGCATCCATCTGCTGACAGCCGATTCACTGCGGGTTGAAAAAATCGACAAGCACAGGTTTCGGTTCAACTTTAGCGATTTCAAGTGCATCTTCATACTCTGTCTGCCATTTAATTGCGGTCATGTCTGGTACTCCTTTTTTCTGAATGAATGATCGTTGCCGGCAAAACAGCTCTTTCCCGTCATCCGGCAGTAATATTTTTTTTGTTTCTGCAGCCGGCTTTTCATTACACAATCTGAAAAACCTTTCATGCCGCAGAGCATTTCCCGATGTACTGTTTTTTTTCCTGTCCGGCAGGACTCTGTCCTTGCCTGCAGGATTTTATACAGGAATTACCGTCCTGTTGCGGAACACACAATACGTGCAGGAGTCAATGTCCCGGCACCGTCTACGCATTGACGACTCCGGTTCCATTACAGTAGTGACATGTCGTATCCGGAGTGCACTGACAGTCATCCCATTCATCTCCTTTCTTGGAACCACGCCATTCCATATCACAGGTGCACACACCCTTGATTGTTTTTTCACCTTTGCATTCAGGGCATATTTTTTCACCTTCTCCCGGTGTGGCGGGTGTTGATTTATCTGCTGACTGCGTCATAATCAAACTCCTTTGTACGTGATGGATATTCTTTGAACAGTTGTACCCATTTCATGGAATAAATGGTTCGATAGTTGCAATAAAAGTGTCTGTCGTGCTGTAACCGGTATCAAATATGAGTATTATCAATTACAAGTATTATGCCAATGGACACAGCATCACTGTGAAAATAAAGGTATTGTCTGCAGTGGCAACAGGCCTGCAGATGCAAAAAATTTACAGGGAGGATTTATGCTCAGAGGTTGGATGCTCTGGAAATATCTTATTAAACGTGCGGCACGGGCATATGATCTGCTCGATCCTTTTTCATTTCTGTCCAGAATGCACCAATTCTCCGAACCTTCGGAAGTTCAGGAACCCATTGAACTCCTGCGGGCAGGCATAGTTTTTCATGCCCGCGGTCTCATCAACACCAAGGCTATTCAGCACAATCTCGACTGGGTCTGGCCCTACTGGGTGGAAAGACAGTTTGATCCGCAGGACGTCTCATTTATTCCAAGAGCATTTTCCTTCAGTCACGTCAACCTGACCCACCGCAACTGGACGACAGTAGGTTTACCCGATGAGGCAATATATCCTATTATTGATCCGCGTGGCCTGATAACGCCGCTGTATGACGGCTGGTCTGTGGATTTCTGGATTATAAACAGGGATGGAACCAGTCTGCTGCCGTCCCGACTGCCGGAAGCGGCCCAGCACTGGACCATGGAAGACAGCCCGGGCATCATGACAGACTGCCGCCAGAAAAATATGGGTCTTACATCAAAGGTCGGCATGCAGCGCGTCGACGGAAAAATACAGCTTGACATTGAGGTCCATGGACGCACGAATCAGCAGGGTTGGCTGGTCATCGGTCTACGACCGTATAACCCAGAAGGGATCCAGTTTATTGAACAGATACGCTATGATGATGAAAAAATGCGTGTTGCCGTAAACAACAGCACAGCCCTCTGTCTGCAGGAAAGACCGGAGCGGGTCTGCCTGTCAAAATACATACATGGAGATGTGCTTGGCCTGCTTGGCGAAAAAAGAATAGATACTTTGGTAAACTGTAAAACAGGAATGGCTACGGGAGCGCTGTTGTTTCCCTTGACGGCGAACCAGGACAGAAAGATAACCTGTACCATGCCGCTGCATGAAAATGACGAAATCAACCATCAAAATAACAACCGGCAAAGCTGGCCTGAAGTTCTGGAAAAAACGGCAGCGCTGCGGATTCCGGACAAACGCCTGCAGCGTCTCTATGGCATTGCGGTACGCACTGTTATACATCTTACTGCAGCGGAACCGTTTCCCGGCCCCTATACCTACAGGAGATTCTGGTACAGGGATGCCTGTTTCATGCTCAACGCCTTACTTGGCCTGGGACTTGAAGAACGATGCGGCAGGCTCCTTGAAAAATTGCCCGACAGGCAGCAGGCAGGGGGGTATTATCACTCACAGAATGGTGAATGGGATTCAAACGGCCAGGTGCTGTGGATAGTAAACAGGTTCCAGAAGTATACCGGAAGAAAGATAAGCGAACGACTTCTTAAAAGCGTCATCCTGGGAGCCGACTGGATCAAAAAAAAGAGGCGTGAGACAACGGGGCGTCAAGCCGGACTTCTGCCTCCTGGTTTCAGCGCTGAACATTTCGGGCCGAATGATTATTACTATTGGGATGATTTCTGGGCCGTGGCCGGCCTGCAGGGGGCTGCCCGCCTGGCCGGAAATTGCGGTAAAAATTCTGCTTGGATTGAAAAAGAGGCGGAGGTCTTTTTTAAAGCCATTATTGCCAGTCTCAGCGTTGCCATGAACAGGCGGTCGATTAACGGCATGCCCGCCTCTCCCAATCGCCGCCTGGATGCAGGTGCAATAGGATCTCTGGCAGCTGATTATCCTCTGCAGCTTTTTGAGCCGGATCATCCCTGGGTCACGGAAACAGTATCCTTTCTCCTGGAACACTGCATGCAGAAAGGAGGATTTTTTCAGGATATCATCCATTCCGGCATCAACGCGTATCTTACGCTTGATCTGGCCCAGACTCTTCTGCGCAGCGGGGACAGCCGTTTTAAGGAGCTTGTCTCAAGTGTTGCCGAACTTGCATCCTCCACCGGTCAGTGGCCGGAAGCGATTCATCCACTTACCGGTGGAGGATGCATGGGAGACGGCCAGCACGGCTGGGCTGCCGCGGAATGGATACTCATGCTGCGCAATATGTTCATCCGGGAAGAGGGTGAATCCCTTATCATAGGAAGCGGAATTTTCCCGGAGTGGCTCCAGCATGACTGCTCTCTTTCCTTTGGACCCACACCCACGCCATATGGAAATATTTCAATTGAAATAAACAGGAAAGAAGACAGATGCGTTGTGCACATCATAGGCAAATGGAGAGAAACACCGCCGCAGGTATGCCTCAGGATACCCGGTTTCCGTCATTGCGACATGAATCCCGACCACAGTGAAAAAGAACTGCAGCCCATTGAAACGTAGCATGGATCTGTATCTATAGACTATAAACAGAAAAAGAGACATTATGAAAATATGCATGTTTACCAACACCTATCTTCCACATGTGGGCGGCGTGGCGCGCTCCGTATCAGCTTTTGTCCAGGATCTGCGGGACAATGGCCATGACGTGATGGTGGTTGCTCCCACTTTTCCGGAGGTGGAGGCCGGAGCTGACACTAAACATGGTATATACCGAGTACCGGCGCTGCAGAATTTTAACGGCAGCGATTTCTCGGTTCGACTGCCCATGCCCTATGTTCTGGCTGACACCCTGGATGCTTTCGGACCGGATCTTGTTCACAGTCATCACCCTTTTCTGCTCGGCGATACAGCCCTGCGGTATGCTCGTTCCCGGCAACTGCCGATTGTTTTCACCCATCACACACTCTATGAAAACTACACCCATTATGTGCCGCTGGACTCCGAGGCCATGAAGCTTTTTGTCATCAACCTGGCCACGGAGTACGCCAATCTCTGCCGGGCAGTGATCGCACCGAGCGACAGTGTCGGAAAAATTCTGCGGCAAAGAGGAGTGCAGACTCAGGTCACTGTGGTTCCCACGGGCGTTGATGTGGATTTTTTTAAAAACGGCAATAGAACAAGGTGCCGCAGCCGCCATGGCATTGACCCTGACGCGGTGGTCATCGGCCATGTCGGACGGCTGGCAGAGGAAAAAAACCTTCCCTTCCTGGCCCATGCCGTCAGCCGTGTTCTGCATCAGTCTGACAGAACGCAGACCCTTATTGTCGGCAACGGAGATGCCGTCACTGACATCACAAATATTTTTAAGCAGGCCGGAGTTTCAGATAAGGTGCACATGACAGGGACCCTGGAAGGCCAGGATCTCGCTGATGCTTACCAGGCCATGGATCTGTTTGTTTTTGCCTCACAAAGCGAGACACAGGGGCTTGTGCTGGCTGAAGCCATGGCGGCAGGGCTGCCGGTGGTTGCGCTTGATGCTTCAGGGGTACGCGAAGTGCTTGTCAGTGAAAGAAACGGCATAAAGCTCGACAGCAATGCAGCGCCTGCAGATTTTGCCGAGGCTGTTGCCGATCTGATACATGATACGGAAAAGACGAAGACCTTCTGCGAAAATGCCATGCAGACGGCACAGGAATTTTCACGCCGTCAGGCTGTTCAGAACCTGATTGACCTGTATGGAGATGTTCTGCAGCAAAGTGGACAAAATCAAGGTGCGGCTGAGGAAATATCGGTTTTTGAAAATGTACAGCTTTCCCTTAAAGCCGAGTGGGAGCTTCTTACCGAGAAACTTAATGCCGCGGCGCGCTCAATGGAAACCGCCGGCAGTTGAGGGTTATTCGGTGAGCTGCAGAAGGGACATGGAAAACTCGGCAACGCTTATCTCCTGACGGCTGTCAAAATATGCATCTGCATCGACAAAGCCGCCATCGGCGGTACTCAGAATCAGCTTCCACCTCTCGCCCCAGTTCGAATCAGGCATTTGAAACTGCACGGCTTCATTATTGGTGTTGTAAAGCAGACAAAAACTTTGATCTTTAATTTTCTCACCATGACTGCCGCGGCAGAGTATGGCTTTGCCGTTTAGAAAAATCATAATAGCTTTCGTCAGACCACTGTCCCAGTCTTCATCATTCATTTCATCACCCTGCGTATTGAACCAGGCGATGTCCCCCAGATCGCTGCCCCTGATGGAACGACCCTGAAACCAGCCTCTTCGCATAAATACGGGATGATTACGCCGGAAATCAATCAGTTTCGCAGTAAAATCCATAAGGGCATCATCGGTGTCCTGCCAGTTGAACCAGGAGATTTCGTTGTCCTGGCAATAGGCATTGTTGTTGCCCTGTTGCGTGCGGCCCGCCTCGTCACCGCCAAGCAGCATGGGAACGCCCTGGGACAGAAAAAGGGATGTCAGGAAATTACGCACCTGGCGATGCCTGAGATCCTCTATCTGCTCATCATCTGTCGGTCCTTCATGTCCGCAGTTCCAGGACCGGTTGTTATCGTCTCCGTCCCTGTTCTCCTCACTGTTGGCCTCATTGTGCTTGTCATTATAGGAAACCAGGTCACGCAGGGTAAAGCCGTCGTGGGCCGTGATAAAATTAATGCTGGCAAAGGGCAGGCGTCCGGTATTTTCATAGAGATCCGAGCTGCCGGTAAAGCGTGCGGCAAAATGCTTCAAAACCTGCTCTTTGCCTCGCCAGAAATCGCGCAGACAATCCCGGTACTTGCCGTTCCATTCGGACCAGAGCGGCGGGAAATTGCCGACCTGGTAGCCGCCTTCGCCCACATCCCAAGGTTCGGCGATAAGCTTCACCTGGCTGATGACCGGATCCTGCTGAATAATCTGAAAAAAAACTGCCAGCTTGTTGACCTCATGCAGCTCCCGGGCAAGGGTTGAGGCCAGATCAAAACGGAATCCGTCTACATGCATTTCCGTCACCCAGTAGCGCAGTGAGTCCATGATCATCTGCAGAACATGGGCATTCTGCATGTTCAGGCTGTTTCCCGTGCCGGTAAAATCCATATAATATTTTTTGTCGTCATCGACCAGACGGTAATAGGCGCTGTTGTCGATGCCCTTGAAGCAGAGGGTGGGGCCAAGATGGTTTCCTTCCGCCGTATGGTTATAAACGACATCAAGTATGACCTCGATGCCTGCGGCATGGAGGCTTCTTACCATCTGTTTGAATTCGCGGACCTGGCTGCCGTCCATGCCGCTGCTTGAGTATTCGTTGTGTGGTGTAAAATAACCGATGGTATTGTAGCCCCAGTAATTTTTCAGTTTGCGTTCAAGCAGATATCCGTCGTGAACAAACTGATGGGCCGGCATGAGCTCAACTGCGGTAATGCCGAGTCTGGTCAGGTGTTCGATAGCAGCCGGGTGCGCCAGACCGGCGTATGTTCCGCGCAGCTCTTCAGGGATATCCGGATGCTGGGCGGTGAAGCCTTTGACATGAGTTTCATAAATAATTGTCTCATGCAGCGGTATTTTCAAAAGCCTGTCATCCTGCCAGTCAAATTCATTTGTAATGACAACGGACCTGGGCACGAACGAGGCACTGTCCTGATCATTAAATGAGTCTTCAGGTGCATCATGATCAAAGGAAAATATGGAGGCATCCCAGTTGACTTGAGCATCTATGGCCTTGGCATAGGGGTCGAGAAGAAGTTTGGCCGGGTTGCATCTATGTCCTTCTTCCGGCTGCCAGGGACCGTGTACGCGGAAGCCGTATTTCTGTCCCGGCCGGCAGTCGGGCAGATAGCCGTGCCGGCAGTAGCCGTTTGTTTCAGGCAGCTCCAGCCGGCTTTCATTGCCCTGATCGTCAAAAAGGCAGAGTTCAACGCTTTCAGCGCATTCGGAAAAAATAGAAAAATTTGTTCCGGATGCATCGGCTGTTGCTCCGAGAGGATATGGTTTACCTGGCCATAACTCCACTGTTCTCCTCCTGTACTATGATAAGGTTGTAAAAAATCCTGAAGCTGAACATCTGCCAACCAATAACTTACATATATTCCGGCGGCGGTCGAAGGGGTTTTACGAGACCGTCAGCCCAGTTCAATTCTCTCGATCCCGCCGTAATTCAGACTGAGGATAAGGGTGAGATATTCCCGCAAATGACGGGTGAGGAGAAAATTATCGCGTACAAATCCCTTTCATCGAGCTGCTTCTCGACTGCAGCCTTTCTGCTTTCGATCTCAAACCAGCCATTTTACTTTCCGGACGCCGGTCTGATCTGATAGTCCTTTAAAAGCTGGTATAACCGGGAACGGGAAAGCCCCGAAATTTCAATAGCCTGGGAGATATTTCTCCCTGTATTGGCCAGCAGCTCCTTCAGATATGTCTCCTCTGTTTTGGCCAGCACCTCTTCCCTGACTTGCTGGAGACTCCGTCTGGCATTGATTGTATGATAAACACAGGTTTTTTCGGGCTTTTCTTCTTTTTCAGAGGGGCTTTTTTTGCTGTCAGGGGTTCGAGGCAGGGAGGCCTTGGCAATTTCAACACGAATATAGGTCGGCAGATGATACGGAAAGAGGATCGTATGTTCCTGTGCCGCGGCGCAGGAATGCTCGAGGGCATGGAAGAGCTCCCTGACGTTGCCGGGCCATTGATATTTGCGCAGCGACATGAGAAAATCCTTTGATATTGCTTTGTCAAATATTGGATTATTCTTTGCCCTTTGCTGGATAAAATACTTGACCAGATGAGCGGTATCGGTCAGGCGGGAATGCAGAGGCGGCAGTTCAAGGCTGAAGGTGCGCAGGCGAAAGAGGAGATCTTCGCGAAAAAGACCCTTGTCGACCATGGCATCGAGATTCTGATTAGTGGCTGCCACCAGCCGGAAATCGCTTTTAATTTCTCCCTTGCCGCCGACGGGCCGGAATCGACGCTCTTCAAGGACGCGCAGGAAAGATTTCTGCACGGACATTGGCAGTTCTCCTATTTCATCGAGAAACAGGGTGCCTTTATCAGCTTGGTTGACAAGGCCGTACTGCTTGTGGGTCGCTCCGGTAAAGGCGCCTTTTTCATGTCCGAACAGGGTGCTTTCAACAAGGGTTTCGGGCAGGGCGGCACAGTCGACCACCACGAAATTTCCGTTGCGGCGTCTGCTGTTTTCATGCAGAGCTGTGGCAAAAAGCTCCTTGCCTGTTCCTGTTTCACCGGTGATCAACACATTTGTATCGCTTTGGGCTGCCTGCATCAGAGTGGCGAGACAGGATTTCAGTGCAGCGGATTTGCCGATAATACCTGCCGTCTTGATCTCCTGCTGCTTCTGAGCTGTAGAATCTCGTTTTTGTTTTTGCCGGTATTTGATAACTTTTGACAGGGGCGCTGTAATGGACTGCAATGAGCCGTTTGTCACGACGTAATCCCAGGCCCCGTTGTTGATGGCTTTTTCCGCTTCTTCAGGGCAGCCGTTTTCAGACATAATAATCACATCCGGGGCGGAAGGGGTGGTGTGCAGCTGATGGACGTGGATTCCGTTTTTACCCTGCAGGACAATGCTGTTTATCAATACCACGTCAACATTCTGTTCTCTGGAAAATCGCATGGCCTCCTGCACATCGAAGGCCACGGAACACTGGTGTCCTTTTTTTTGCATCAGGCTATGCAGACGGCTGGAACCGGCCTGGTTATCATCAATAATCAAGACATGTGCCATACTTTTTTCCTCATTTTGGCTGGATCGTGTATCGCTTCAAATTTGATGGCGGCGATCGAAGGTTTTTTTTACGAGACCGTCAAAATTGATGTATCGATTTTTTCAAGTATTCCGGTGCAAAATATTCAGCTGTATGCCGGTAAAGTAAGGAGGTATCGGTTTTTATTTTTTTTGGGCTCACAACGGATAGCGCCCCCGCAGAGAGAGACAAAATATTCCGTCATGCCCAGACCGAGTCCGAGCCCGCAGCATTTTTCCCGGACTGTCCTGGAAAAGCCCTGGGACCGGCAATCCTCATGAAGTCGCGGCAGGGTGGGTATCATGTCATTTTCAATGGTCACCTCGTAGGCAGTGCCGTTGCGTGTAATCGTATAGATTATCAGACTGTTGTCCGGTGAATATGTAACGGCGTTATCAAAAAGATTTCGAAAAACAGTGCGGATGAACAGGTTGTTGGCATTGATGATCCACCCCTGTCCATCATTGGTGGATCGGCTTTGCACGGTAATTTTTTTATGATCAATCAGCATGGACAATGAGCAAAGAACCTTGTCGATGACATCGGCCTCCAGGTCAAGAACCTCTTCGGCTATGGTATCGCCCCGGACAAAAGTCAGGGCCTGGGCGCAATAGTCCTCGCAGAGCAGAACCATTTTATTCAAATGTCCGTCAATGGTCTGCAGAAGACTCCGGCTCAGTTCTTCCTCAGAGTCATAGTTTTTTCTTCTCAGCAATTTGAGAAGACCGGCAATATTGACCAGTCCCCCCCGGATATCATGCATGGATTGCTTGACAAGGGTAAGGGCCTTGTCCTGGGGTGACTGAACGGATCGCCTGCTGCCGTACCGACTGACGGCTTCCTTGATGTCCTCGTATTCAACAGGCTTGTGCAGAAAGTCAAAGGCCCCGCTGCGCAGGGCCTGCACAACTTTATCCATATCGCGACAACCGGTAATGAGAATCACCTCCGGCCCTGCAGGACGCTTTTTGATCCATTTCAGCAGGGAAATGCCGTCCATATGCGGCATCTGAATGTCGCTCATCACCAGGTCATAGATGCCTTTTTCAATTTTTTGACAGGCATCCCGGCCGTCAACTGCGGAGGTCACGGACATACCCATTTTTTTGAGCTGAGCTGAAAGCAGTCCCCTGAGCATGTTGTCATCATCAACAATTAAAATGCGAAATGGCTGGGAGGGGGAGATTCGAGCAGCAGCCGGCGGAAGAACCGTTTTCATGGGATGGGGGTGATCGCCAATCATTTGAAGGTCTGCTCTGTTTTGAAAAGGAAGCTCATTGTGTTCAACTCCTTGCATATTTTCCTCCTCAATTTTTTTTTTGGTAAAAAAACATTCTGGCCGGAGGCATAATTACAAACTCAAATTTTCAGAATGGTAACACTCTAAATTATGCTCCCACTCTTTGATATAGGTAATCTGCCTCATTTTTGTTCAGGAGCAATAAAAAACTGCCGCCAAAGGGGGAAATTATGGTCGCGCCGCCATGTCGATAAATAGAAAAAAATATATGATTACCACTGAAACTCAGCCAGTCTTGCAGCAGGTACTGTAATGCATTAATAA
>JAHLLM010000052.1 GCA_020444175.1 Desulfobulbaceae bacterium
GCTTTTTCCTGTCATTATTTCGTTGCACGCAAGTGTCGAGGTCAGGAGTTCTGAGGTTGCACTTTGTAAGAATATTGAAAGTTGGCCAAATATTTTTTGTATCAAGGATGAAGCCTTGTAGCACATCCAAAAACCAAAGGGTAAACCAACAAGCCAGACAATAATGTCATAAATGGTATGCCTGTGAAGCCAAGCAAATGAAGAATGATGATTTTCAATTATTTTATTAAATTCGTTAAATACACCATTTACCCATGTAATATCATTTCCCTTCACTGTTATATTGCTCTGGTTAGGTGTTTCATGGGAGGGTTGAAGAGAAAAATTCAATACTTCAGGTTTGTTGAAGTCTATGAATAAAATAATGGAATTTCTTACTGACCAGTTATGGACAGCCTTAAGTGGGAGGGAGCTATCAACAAAGACCGAGAGAATGTCATCAGGGAAATTTGGTGAATTAAAGACGTCTTCGATGGAACCATTTAATTTGCGACCGTCTTTCCCGGCTACAGTTATATAAAACTTGAAACCTTCCTTTAAGGTTTTTTTGTTTTGTTCATACTGTTCATCGCTTTGATCATGTTTTTGAAAATGACTGATTTCTATATCGCCTGCAGAAAAGCTTCTTTCCTGCAACACCTCAAGCATATTTCTAAGGACTTCCTTGTCGACTGAAAGTGACCTGATTCTCTTACTTAAATCACTTTGGAGAGAAGCCCCTTTTTTTTGTTCCATTATGCTCCTTTGTCAATCGAACGATAGAAATCAGGCGCGGGCCAAAAGCCTTGCCGCGTCAGCGCCCCCGCGCCCCTTCCCGTCGCCTGAATTGACTTGATATGCTATCATATTAACTGGTTGGGCGACTGAGTTCAGTACCCAAGAATTCATAATTATCAACATAGCTTTCTATAAGTTTTTGACCTCTATTTAATTCTTGTTGCACGAATACCTTTGACTGCTTTGGATGAAGTATGTCTTCTTTTGCAATATTAGGTGCCCGAAATCTTTCGTTTCCGAAAACTTCTTTACGACGCACAGGATCAAAAGTGTAATCAAGGTCAGCCCATTCAAGTTGACTTGCGTGTTTGCCAGAAAGCAGGACGGTAAAACGATATATGCCAAAAAGAGAGACATAGCCCACAACAACTTTTCTCTGTCTATTCAGTGCAATGTGAATTTTGTGTAATGGCCGTATATAATCGGACATGAATCGAGTATGAATGAAATTTGCGCAGGCAAGATCTGGCCCGCTGCCATCTTTAAAATATTCCCTCACCTCATCAAAAGCAGACTCAAAAACTACTTCCTTGGGAACTTTTATACAAAATAAGCTGTAAGCGATTTTTGCGACAGCCCTTCTTATTAATGTGTTATCGATCGTTATCTCATATTTTGTATCTGTTGGACCAGGATGAACCTCCTGAAAGGTTTTTATATCTCTCTGTACTTGATAACGTCGTTGAATATCTTTGATTCTTTTTTCTAATTCCTTTTTTGAACGGGCGGTAATATTAGCAGATTTGAGTGTTTTACTGTCTGGTTCGATTTCAATTTCTACAATTGGATCTTTCCGTGTAAATCCTTCTCCATCAAAAACAAGGTTAATTTTTTTGTCTATGTCCTCAACTTCAAAAGGTTGTAATTTTCCACGTTCTCTTTTTATTTTCAGGATGGTAGCGATATTACCAAACTGGTTTGCAATTTCGGCATCAATATCTTTACCAAAATTTTCATTACATATTTTACAATACAATTTCGCTTTAAGCCTGCCTCCCAAAGCTTGTGGGATAACATGCTCATCTGTGAGTACGTTGGATTCCTTGCATGCAAAGCAATGAGTGCTCATTTTTTACCAAAGCATCCGTTGCAAATGGAGTCCAGCAAAATTTGCATACGTGTTAATTGCCTTACTCCAATTGCTATAATGGCAATGGATCATCGTCATGAATAGTGAAAGCTGGATGGTCAACAATTATTTCCACCGATCGTTCGATCGATGACAATGTATCATGCAAGTCCTTTAGGTCCATTAGGCTGACCTCGATGTTTTCTAAGGTTTTGATGAATTTATTTAGTTCATATTTTTCCAAGTTCTCGTGCTGGAATTTAATATCACTAACTGTTTGCTGGATGCTTTCGGTGCTCTCTGTGAGATTTATCGTTCTATCTGCGAGAAGTTGTAATGCTTGTTTGCTATCGTATAAGTGCCCATGGATTGACTCAGAATATTTTTGGAAGTCACTTAAATAATTGCTGCAGGTAAGCAGTATAATAATCAACACAAACAGGATGATTCCTAACAATATTACTGCAGTCAGGGCCATAGTATCCTCCAGATTTTAGTATCCTTCATTTTTTAACGCCATGTATCAGCAGTGGCGCCAATGAGCTTGTCGCTTCAGCGCCGCCACGCTTCTCGCCATCTGCTGAATACAATTGTTATACAATTTTCTTTTAATTCAAGAGGTTATCCTTTAACTGACCAAGCAACTTTTCTTCTTCTTGGCTAATTTCTTGGTTTGAACCTGCTATTTCTTTTAAGTAGTCATAAATTGCTTTTTTAGCTTCCACTGGCATTTCAGCTAAAGCTTCAACTAGGTCTTCAATTGGAGGGATGCTTTCAGGATAATGGCAATATTCTCGAAAATCTATCCTGTCAAATTTATCACTAAGAGTTGCTCCGATAGCCTCTGCTTGGTCAATTTCTTCCTGCTCGACTTTTCCATCTGCCAATACCATGTGCGCCCCCAAAGCCGCTAATATCATAGCGCCATAGTTGATTTCAGATTCATCTGGCACTTGCACCCCGAGAGCGACATAATATTGCTGTTGCAAGGTTGATAGTTTTTCTTCAAGCGCAGGGTAATCTTGAATAATATCAATGGCGGCTTTTTGGGGCATTGTAAGCAAAGAATTGTCAATTGATTCCATCTGAACCCCCAATTGTTGGATTCTTGTTCCAGTAGGAGGATGAGAATCTGTAGGATGCGATATTGTTTCTTGAGTGATACTTTTTAACACCTCTGGCAATGCTTCTTGATTAACGTCGTATTTGACTGAGCTGGAAAACAATTTTGATATATTTCGAGTCATTTTCCTTTGCTCTAATCGAGCTATTACCGATTTTTGTAAGTTATTCCAAAAATGAGCATACAAGCTGATTTTTAACAGAGATGTTGCAAGTGCCTCGGGTGCTGCGACTTCAGATGAAGCTTTATCTGCCTCAAATTCTCGTTCTCTACTGATGGCGCTCACATTACGATGAAAAACATCTATCATGTAAGACAGAAGGACGAACGCAGGTATTTTTGCGATACCTGAAGAATTATCGTTTGATTCTTCAACTTCCATTGCGCTCACTGCGTGAATTAAGCCAGAATAGACAGGTGAAAATTTACGCGAATAAATTGTGTCTTTTCCTCTAAAATGACCAAGCTCATGCCCAATAACAGCTTTAATTTCCTCCATAGAAAGTATTCTTGCGAGTGGTAAGGATATATAAAGAGTCTCTCCTGATAACATTTTGTCGTCACCAATAACTTTCACATCAGCACTTGTTACATAAAAATTAGGCTCCAGTCCTACCACAATATTATCTGGAGATGTCGCATTAAGTTTGTTGGCAATTTCTTTGACAAAATCATAGGTTGCTTTGTTTTCACTTTGTGAAAGCGTTGTTCCTACTACAGAATGGGGTTGTTTGGTGCCGAGTTTAAAAGAAGATTGGATTAAGCTGAAAGCCCCCACTAATGCACCTAGGCCGATACCCCCGATAAGAAAAAAATGAACACGCTGAATGGCGGTTGATTCGGCTAAATAGGCACCGTAGGTTAAAATAATACCCTGAATTAACACAAGAGCCGACAAAACTAGCAGACTGCAGAAGATGAGAGGGGGAAATATAACGGCAATTCTGGTTCTACTTTTTCCTGCAACAAGAGCGAAAAAAACAAATGATAGAAGAAGTAAAAGTGCTATAATACCGCTTAATATTGACCCCTTTTGCATCCACAAAATCGGACTGACTTCATCGCATACAGATTGCAAGGAAGGTAGTTGAGAAAGTACTTCGGGGGTACATATTTTGCTTATTGTGAAATCGGCATTCTGTTTGGCAATTTCAGCATTCAAATCGTACAGCACCCATTTTGAAACGCCGAACCCAAAAATCGGTATCACTATCATTAATATGAGTGCTTTTAGAAATTGCATTTCGAGCTCCTTATTTTCTGGTGGCGCTTTCTATATCATGGGAACGGTTGATATCTTTTTTGTATAACGTCTGAAATCAGGCGCGGGCCAGAAGACTTGCCGCGTCAGCGCCCCGCGCCCCTTCCCGTCGCCTGAATTGATTTGATATGTGGCTGTTCTATTTTGGTATCTTTACAAAATCATCGTCATAATTACCTTGCTCCGCAGTCGGATGACAGGCAGTACAATTGGAACGGGAACCGATTGATTGTCTGCTGAAAATATTTGAATTTAATTCATCGTGTTTTTCTTGGATATAAGGTGTTTCAGATATACGTAAAGGAGTTTGCCCTCTGAGACTTTTCAAGATCTTTCTTGCTCTTTTGGCAGAAGAATGTTCGGCAGCATTTGCTCGAAGGTACTCACTGATAATACTTTTTTGTTCCTGGTTTAATGAAACCTCCTCACCGAAATGATTGGGCAAGTCTGAAAGAATTTTTTCCCAAGAGCCGGAAGGCAGCAAGCCCGGTTGATAAGCGAAATGGCAGGCCCCGCATTCCTGTTTGAATGCGACATTATTTACAGGTGCGAGATATTTGCTCTTCCTCTTCTTATGGTCATCGTCGTGATCAGCGATAGCTAAATGGAAAAAAGAAGTTAACAAAAAACATGTTATCAACATGATAAATATTTTTCGTCTCATGAGAAATCCTCCTATTCTTTATGATTTGAGCGAAAACGCTTTAATATCCTAATGGATACGGAAACACATTTCCCAGAGAGGAACACAGAAAATCGAAAAGCGGTTATAACCCCAGCGATAAATAATGGAGTTAAACGCTTCCAGACATCCCACTCAACAATTCGATGCCATGTCGTTTTAAACCACTCCGTTCCTGATGCTGTATATTCATGAAATTTTTCTCTTGAATACTGTTGGTTTTGGGGCAATGGCATTACGTTTGCCATACTGATTTTCTGGCCCTCGGGCGCCCAAACAGCAGCAAACCGTCTTTGACGCTCTGGTTCCCCGCATTTCACGAGAGAGCCATAATGACCCCATGCAAAAGTTCTATCCCATTGCCCAAGTAATTTCTGACCTGCAAGAAATTCCCTCCGACTTTCGCCATCTCCAGATTCGTCTTCTTTAGGCCCTACAAAAAGAACTCCGGATTCAATAACACATCTTCCGCTAATTATTTTGTTTAGCTCGCCGATGGTTTGCCAGGAAATGATGTTGTTTTTGTCAACATTGATTCTATAACGTCCGAGCCGGAAGGCGCCCGGTCTTATCTTTTTGGCAGAATCTTCAAAGTTTTTGGGGATATATGGATTTTCTATCAAGTCAGGCACAACGCTCTGCTCAGTACCAACTTTTCGAATACTGGAAGCAAGACAATAATAGGCGGTTTTGCCCCATATGGGGAATTTCATTAATTGTTCATAGAACTCCAATTTCAAAAAACCTGCCTCTTCATGCTCTTGCGGCCCGATCACAAGAATATTGCCTATGATTAAACATCTTCCGCTGAGTTCGACGCCAAGAGCAACCTGTGATATCCAAGTAAACAAAATGCCACCATGCTCTGTAATGATATATTCGCCCAGCCTGTATTTGGTGCCATTTGTCGTCATACGAAATTCTGAATGATTTTTTTCTACATATCAGTGTTAATAAGTGGAAACTTTCCATGATATTGACCGTAATATATTAGGGTATTTTCCATATATTTTGATATACAGCCTGTAAAGTGGAAAATATTTTCCACATATTCCAGACTACTGCTTTTTTATTTATATTTTCCACTTATTCTGGTATTGAGGCCACAACATGGAAAACAAGCCCAAATTTACACCAAATCCAAAGCTCAAGCTCATGGACCAGGTGCGCGAAGTTTTGCGATACCATCACTATGCGTACCGCACTGAACAAACTTACGCTCAGTGGATACTGCGTTTTATCCACTTCTTTGGCGGCAAGACCCATCCTCGGGATCTTAGCGCCAAGGATATTGAACGTTTTCTTTCCGATCTGGATTGTATGAAACTCATTGTTTGTGAGTTCTCCAGAGCAACTCTGGACAAAATCAAATGCAACCGCATCAATTCTCCCCGCTCCAGAGCCACTTCAGCCTTCAGGCGCTCATCGTAGAAATGATCGTCTTTGAGCTTGAGATCCTTATCTACATCTAGCTCAGCATTTAGCACTTGATTCATTATAGTTACATTACTCTTGCTGTTATTCCGTGAAATGGGTGAGATATTATCTTGATTTTTGCCATAAGTATCACTTCAAACAAGGGACAGATGTGAACTTGTCCGCCTTTCTGAAAAAGCGCGACCAAAAGAAACAACCATTGCACTTGCAAAAACAGGCAGAACAGGCTGTTCAGTTGTTATTTCCGTGTACTCAATCCTCAGAACTGCAACATGATTTCAACTGTAAAGACAACAAGTTCCAAGTCAGTACTATTTCACCTAACACAAAAAGCGACAACCTTCAAGCAAACAAAGTGTTAGAGAGTACATCCCGGCAAACTGAAGCACATCCGGCTGGGGAAAAAACAATCAAGATGTATGAATATTTGACATCTTGATGGGGACGGGGTGAGGGAAGATAGCGACCGGTCCGACAAATCGTGTTGCTCATCTTGAAAATTGAGGTGGTGGCGAAAGGTTGGTTACTCCGACGTGGTCACCAGCGCGCTCTGGCAAGATTTATTCCCATATGAGCAAATCAGCTAAAGCGGCTGGTTAAATCCTGCCCGGAAATTTTGTTCTCCTCCATTTCCCTGGTGACACAATATATGCCCTTGCCTTCAAAGCCGGGATTAAAGCACAGATTGTCAGACTTGCATTCAGCCTTGCGCAGATCCCCTTTTTGCCACCTGCTGATTAAATCCGGTTCTCTGATAAGCGGACGACTCATGGAGATGTAATCGGCAATGCCGCTCGTCACAATGCTATCTGCAACCTCAAAGGATCGCAGACCACCGACAAGGATCAGCGGGATACGCACCTCTTTTTTTAACCTCACGGCATAATCCTTAAAATAGGCCTCCTTGCCCACAGAGGTGATGCCAGGGCGGCTTGGAGAAAGCCTGCCTGTCCTGATTATGCCGCCGCTGAGTTCAATTGCGTCAAACCCTGCCTGGGCAAAGGTTTTTGCAGCAGAAAGGGAATCATCGATTGAGATACCATCCTCAATAAAATCTCCGCAGTTCATCTTTATCAGTATCGGGAAGTCATCACCAACAACTTTTCGCACGGACTGGTATATCATGAGGTGAATGCGGGCTCGGTTTTCAATGGAGCCCCCATATTCATCCCGGCGTTTGTTGAATGCCGGAGATAAAAACTGACTGAGGAAGTAACCGTGGGCCGAATGGATTTCAATTCCATCAAAACCGGCATCCTTCGCCCTTTGGGCTGCCTGGGAGTACAAATGGACAAGACGCTGTACATCTTCGGGGGTTACTCTTTTAATGTTTCTACCGGAGAAATCCTCGGAATCCAACACAGCCAGTGCCGCCCGCCCTGTCAACTCCTGCTCGGCAAACTGGCCGGCATGGGCCAGCTGCAGAACAATTTTGCCGCCGTTTTCATGCACCGCGGAAGTCATCTCCCTCAGTTTGGCAACAAGCTCATCCTTATACACGCCCAGTTGCCAGGGAGTGCCCTGCCCTTCAGGCGACACATAGGAATGGCTTGTGATGATCAGGCCGACTCCTCCCCTGGCAAGGGAAACCATCATGTCTATTAAACGGGGTGTTGCTTCACCTTCCGGGGTAGCCAGACCTTCCCAGGTGGCGGCCCGCATGAATCTGTTTTTTAATACCATTCCGTTTATTGAGCTTTCCTCAAACAATATGCTCATTGCTGCACTCCATTTTTCATTTTCATTTTTGATTACCACTCATCTTCAGCCTTTTTATACGTCATTCCCGCTTTCGCGGGAATGACTTTTGTGTAGACACTATTTTTTGAATTATTAATGCATTACAGTACCTGCTGCAAGACAGGCTGAGTTTCAGTGGTAATCACATTTTCATTACTAATCAGAGATTGAGAAACACATTACTTTCCGGCAAAAAGGTTTACCCGCCGGAAAGTTTCAAAACAGGTGCCATCAGCTTGTTTAGTTTCCCCAATCATTTTCTGGACAACAATATCGCGAAATTCTTTTTTATCCTTTTCATCAACGCATTTTAAAAACGGCACAATGCTCGGCTGATCAATCCATTTAACCATTGCCGACGAATCCGAAAAATTTCTGTCAGCATTTTCACCCCAGACCTTTACTTCATCAAATGAAAATCCTGCGGCCAGAGATCGATATTGCTCAATATCGGGCATATACCACGGCCAAACAAAATCTTTGAAGTATCCGGAAAAGTTTGGGAACTGCATAACTTCCTGAATCACCTTGAAAAAGAAGGAGCAGTTCCCATGGGCAGCAAAGTTAAAACGGGCAATACCCTTATTTCTCAACGCTCTGTGAACATTTGCCAGTAATTTTTTGTGATCTTTTACCCAGTGAAGGGTGGCATTTGAAATAATAATATCGAACCGTTCCTGATAATTGATGGCATTTATATCGACTAATTCAAACTTCAGATTATCTGCTCTGTGGTTTTTTAAAGCGCTCTCAATCATGCCCATGGAGGCGTCGATACCGAGGACATCACCTCCTGGAACCTGCTCTGCCAATTGCGCGGTCAGCGCCCCGTGACCGCAACCAAGATCAAGAATGTGCTCGGATCCATCAAAAGTGAACTCTGAAATTAATCTTGCGCCCCACTCCTTCTGGTGGCTTGAGGCTTTCTTATATTTTTCTCCATCAAATTCAAAGGTCATGGCTTCGTTTTTTTCAATAGACCGGCAGGTTGGCATACGCTTTCTGGTCAATCGAGAGTTTAATTGAGTGTTGGTCTTGTCTTCGACTACAGTAAGTTTTATATTGCCAGGAGGCAATGCCGCAAATCGATAGTTTTTTATTTTGCAGGACTCGGCCTGCAACACTTCTCAAATACAGATATCGCACAAATACCAGATTCAGAATGAAACAATGCACCTGAAGAAAGTCATAATTGGACAGGACCGCTTCCCCACCAGGGAAGCCTATCCATTTAATCTTCCGTTTTTGCAGAAGACACCTTGCATTCCATTCCGGACTCCGGTCACTCTTTTTACCGGTGAAAACGGCACGGGCAAGTCAACACTGCTGCTGGCCCTGTGCCGCAGGTGCAATATTCACATCTGGGAAGGCCAGTCGAAAACGCGCTGTGAAACCAATCCCTATGAGCACCTGCTCCATCGAGTCCTTGACATAGAGTGGACGAACGGTTCTGTGCCCGGATCATTTTTTTCCCCTGAACTGTTCAGGAATTTCACCCAGCTTGTTGACGAATGGGCCAGCACAAGTCCGGAGTTGCTTGAGTATTTTGGAGGCAAGTCACTGATCACGCAGTCCCATGGACAATCCTGCATGTCCTTTTTCAAATCAAGGTATAAAATTAAGGGGCTGCATTTTCTGGATGAACCGGAAGCCGCGCTCTCACCCAAAAGCCAGTTGGAATTACTCAATGTCATTACAGAAATGAGCAGTGCCGGGCACGCCCAGTTTATTATTTCAACCCATTCACCCATACTTATGTCATGTACGAATGCAGTTCTTTATAACTTCAGCTCAAGCGCCATAGAACCTCTCTCCTACAAGGAGACGGAGCATTACAGGGTCTACAGGGATTTCTTCCGGAAGAATGAGTAAAAAAATCATCCACAACGAGGATACTTTTCCATGACTTTCCATTTTATGCTTCTCTACGCAACAACCATCTTTATCGCTTCAATCATACCAGGCCCCAGCATGTTGCTGGCCTTAACCCACGGCATGCAATACGGTGCCAGAAGAACACTGGCCTCGGCAATGGGCAATGTAACGGTTACCTTGCTCCAGGCAACAATTTCCATTACCGGTCTTGGAGCAATTTTAATTGCCTCGGAAACAGTATTTTACCTCATAAAAATGGCAGGTGCTGCATATCTGGTTTATATGGGGATCTGCATTCTGCTGTCGCCAAAAATGTCTGCTATGCCGGATAAAACAAGCGCGACAGACAAGGAAATATCCCTTGGTAAAATGTATATGCAGGCCGCCTATGTGACAGCCGGCAATCCCAAAGCGATCGTCTTTTTTACGGCAATTTTCCCGCAATTCATCAATCCCGGCGCACCATATCTTCCTCAGTTCTGCATACTGATGAGCGTCGGGTCTCTTATAGCCTTCAGCTGCTTTATGATTTACGCATTTAGCGGCCAGAAAATAGTCTTCCTGTTTTCAAAAGCGGCTCTTGCCAGATACATCAGGAGAATAATAGGCGGGACCTTCATTGGTGCAGGCATTGGACTTGCCGCAAGTAACAAGTAAAAATGAAAAGACAATAGAATGGAACCAATGCGATGGCCGATCCGGGTACGGAAGGTGAGTCTCCTCATGCCCTGTGCAATCGGTGTGCGGCGTTGTCTCGGACAGGCTCCTAGTCCATTGGGACCATGGAGTATCCCTTAGCCTGGTAACCGATCATTGAGACATAGCCGTTGCGGACGACCTCAATCTCAGGGAGAAAATCTTTGGGGTCAATATCCTGAAACTCAGCGGCTATTGCACACTGCTCCATGACGATGCCCATTTTCTTAAAGCGTTTCACCCAGTCGCGGATTTTTTTCTTTACAGCAATATCCTCTTCAAAGACATAATCATCACCTTTTGTGACAAAATTACTTGCTTTGCTGCGAAATCCGATAATAAAATCCGGCTTCATGCCGGTCCGGCCGATATCTTGATAAGTCGTATGTATCAACCGAAGCCGGGTTTCCAGTTTGAGGGGGACCCCCATGGTAACATCAAAATAGGCTTTGGCAGACGATAGGTTTTGCAAGGCCCTGCTGTTACCCAATTCATCTGCGAAGGCAGAGGGGAGCAAGAAAAGGAAAGAGGCCGTTAAAATAAATAGAAAAGTCGACATTTTTAACATAGTTCCCTCCTGTTTATTGCATCATTTCATACAGTTGGTTTTGACGAGCGCATCAACAGCCAAGCTCGGGGATGTTCTCTATCTTTATTGCAACATTTTTCCCATTTTCATCCATGTACCACACATTCACCCGTTTCATATTCTCAATTTCCTGAGGGGTTGAAACGCCGACAAAGGTTGTCTGCTCGGTGAAAAATATACTCATCTTTTTCCCCTTGTTGGGTTTAATGACGAGCTTATTTTGCGGGAAGTAAACACGCTTCACCTTGCCTTTTACAAAGAGTGAATTATCGAGCTGGGGAGAATTGATTTCTGCCCTGTCAGTTGTTTGCGAAAGTGAACAACCGGAAGACAAAAACACCATGAACCCCAGAAGAAGAACGACCAGAATTTTCATAATCAGCTGTAATTGCTTCATGACGCCTCCGGGGAAAATTTATATACAGTTGTGTAGCTCTATGACAGAATGCCTACAAAAAACCTCCTCCTGTTTGCAAGTACCCGTCCACAAACGGCCCTTTTGCCCGATTTCCGGACAGACACTTGCCAATACACAAACCTTAAGCACACATACCACATCGTGCCACAAAAAATCATACTACCGGCTATGATGCTTCAGATATTTGATCAGCGGCTTGCGGCCCTGGCTGCCTCAAGCCAGCTGTTAAATGTCTTCTGATTAGCCCTGATCCAGGCATCGGCGTGGCTTTGGCAGGCTTCCCATGTCCCCTGTCCCCGATCCAGCATCCTCAGGTTCTGAGCAGAGATATCATTGGGAGAAATCTGCATAACTTCAAAGAGTTTTGCTGCATCAGGATGAGCACGGACAAATTCTTTGTTGGCAACAATGTTTTGCTTGTTAATCTCAAAACCATAATTTTTACCATTGGGGAGAGAGGTATCCACTTTACGGTTATCCGGCAGTGAGGAAAACGGCACCTCGAGCCAGATCACATCACGGCCTGGAACAAGAACACCGCTCACCCAGTAAGGTGTCCAGGTATAATAGAGAACCGGTTTTCCCTCCTTATAGCGGGTAATGGTCTCTGCTATGACGGCGGAATATTCCCCCTGATTGTGGGTAACGGTATCGCGCAGGCCAAAGCTGTCCAGCTGATGCTCGATAACACGCTCGCAGCCCCAGCCCGGCGGACAGCCGGCCAGGTCGGCCTTGCCATCACTGTTCACATCAAAGAGGGCAGCGGTATCGGGGTCTTTCAGCTGACCCATGTTGCTGATGTGATACTTTTCCGCCGTTTTTTTATCAATGAGATATCCTTGAGCGCAACCGGGAATATAGGCCCCCTGCCTGGACAGCTTGTCTTCACCGCCGGCTTTTTCAAAAAAAGCCTTATGCAGCGGATTCCAGTGATCAGCCAGAAAAGTAACGTCACCATTGGCCACTGCCACATGCAGGGCCGGGTATTTGGCAAATTGAACAGGTTTTACCTCATAGCCCAAAGCCTCAAGGGCTTTGATGACAACAATGGTCTGGAAATTTTCGCCGTCCACATTGTCCTGTCCAGGCTGGACGACAATCCCTTTTCCAGGCAGCTCACCTGCCTGCGCACCACTTGAAGGCGTAAACAGACAAGAAAGGCAGACAGCAGTGGAAATGATAAAACCCATTTTACGAATACAAAACATAAACTTTTTCTCCATTTGGATAAATATGTTCACGAAAAATCAATGCCTAATCCGGCGCTTTGCCCGATCCGCCTTTTCGCCGGGTCAGCTTACGAACAAGCCCCACAGGACCGGTGTCATACCAGTGACGGACATCTTTGAGACGCCTTTCCCTGCCCATTGCCTGGGTAATACGATCAAGAACAATGGCCAGCAGGACAATACCCACGCCTCCGATGGTGGCCATTCCCATGTCCAGGCGACCGATGCCGCGCAGGACCATCTGCCCCAGCCCGCCAACGGCGATCATTGAAGCAATAACCACCATAGACAGGGCCATCATCAGTGTCTGGTTCACCCCTGCCATGATGGTGGGCATGGCCAGCGGCAACTGCACCTTGAAAAGAAGCTGGGCAGGGCTTGCCCCGAAAGAACGGGCCGCCTCCACCAGATCTTCAGGCACCTGGCGTATGCCGAGATTTGTGAGCCGTATCAGGGGCGGCAGGGCAAATATAATTGTCACCACAACGCCGGGCACATTACCGATACCGAAAAGCATGACAATGGGCACCAGATAGACAAATGCCGGAGTAGTCTGCATGGCGTCAAGAATCGGACGCACGATATCGGCAGCCCTGTTGCTGCGGGCAAGCCAGATACCGACAGGCAGACCAATGATAAAGCAGAAGAGCACTGAAGTAAGCACAAGGGAAAGGGTGACCATGGCCTCTGACCAGGCTCCGATCAGGCCGATAAAAACCAGAGAAAAGAAAGTACCGATGGCCAGGCGTCGCCCGGCGATCTGCCAGGCAATAAGTGTAAAGATAAGCACAATAAGTAAAGCCGGAGTTGCCCGCAGCCCTGTTTCAATGCCGGCAAGCGTGCTGTCCACCGGCAGGCGGACGGCCTGAAAAAGCGGCCGGAAATGAGCCACCAACCAGTCGAGCCCCTGTTCAACCCACTTATCCAGGGGAATAAGGGCATCGGCAAAAGGATCGGTCCAGTCAAAACCACCCTGCCGGTCCGCCGCACCTCTGCCGGCCAACCAATCGGGCTGGTCAACGCCGGTATTGCTGCTCGGAGTCCCCCAGGGATTTGTGTCCGGAGATGGCGACTGGGCCTGTTGAGGGGTGGCCCAGGGATTTGCCGGGGCGTCAGGCATTCAATTCCTCTCCTTCGGGATCAAGGGTTTCCAGTAAGGCGGTTTTGGAAATTACCCCGAGATAACGTCCTGTCGAGGAAACAACCGGCAGGCCGCAGTCAGCCTGGGCCACCTTACCGATTACTTCGGAAAGCGGCATGTCCGCCGGCAGTGTTTCGATATCCGCCAGAAAAGCATCTGCCAGGTCTCCACTGCCTCTTTTCGTGGCTTTTCGAATGGAATTTTCCGACACAACACCGAGAAATTCCTGTCTTTTACCAAGAACGTAGGCATGGGAGCGATCATCTTCCCGAAGTTCCTCAAGGGCGGTGCGCAGTCCCACGCCTTCACGCCGCATGACAACGACCTGTTTTTTACGGGCAACATCAGCCGCCGACAGAACTGCCGTCACATTAACACCCCGGAAAAACGAATGGACATAATCATTGGCAGGATCATTGAGAATTTCTTCAGGAGTCCCCACCTGGACAACCTGACCGCCCTCCATAATGGCGATACGGTCACCAATGCGCATGGCCTCGTCCAGGTCATGGGAAATAAAGATGATAGTCCGTTTTTTTTCATTCTGAAGATTGAGCAATTCGTCCTGCATTTCGCTTCGGATAAGCGGATCAAGAGCGGAAAAGGCTTCGTCCATCAACATAACCTCAGGATCATTGGCCAAAGCACGGGCAAGGCCGACCCGCTGCTGCATGCCGCCGGAAAGCTCATCAGGATAGCTGGAGGCATAGGCCTCAAGGCCAACCTGGGCCAGGGCGGCCTGGGCTCGGGCCATCCGTTCATCACGGGGAACATTGGAAAGTTCCAAACCAAAAGCAGTGTTATCAATGATAGTAAGATGGGGCATGAGGGCAAAAGACTGAAAGACCATGCTCAGGTCAGAACGGCGCAATTTAATGAGTTCGTCTGCAGAGAGGGAGGCGATGTCCGTACCGTCATAAAAAACATGACCGGCAGTGGGCTCAATCAAACGATTAAGCAGACGGACCAGGGTCGATTTTCCGGAACCGGAAAGCCCCATGACAACAAAGATCTCACCCTCACAAACAGAAAAGCTGGCATCACAGACGCCAACCGTCTGACCACAGCGTTCGAAAATTTCATCCTTTTCCACTCCCTGCCGCAAGAGATGCATGGCATCACCAGGAGCGTTTCCAAAGATCTTATAAAGGTTTTTAACAACAATTTTTTCGGGCATATCTTTTTTATCTTTCTTCGGGTCTACTCTCCTCCCAGAGGGGGCAGACACCTTTCTTCATCAATACAATCAGGTGAAAAAAGCATACAACCATCGGCGCAATCAGCAAAAAAACACCTGAGAACAGAAGTTTTCCACTTCCAGACTCGATCCGCCCTGTACTTTGAAAAAAATATGCCGCAACACCACATTACTCCATTCCCCCTTGTTATAACATGGGCAGCGTATTTGTCAATTTTGCCTCAGCCAGCAATGGCCCAAAAATGTGAGTTGGCAGTATAGGGAAACTTACAATATGAGGATTGCGGTGCGTTGACCAATAACAGAGGTATCGAAGACTAACGGACAAAAATGGCAACTCAGTTCCACATCCGTATCGGAAATGCGATGAAGGATCTGGAAGTCAAAATCCTTGAGTCGGGCATAAAAGCTGTTGAAAGTATGAACTTTGGTTTCCAGATGAATAGTGTAATCGGCACTGACCTTGAAATATTGGGCGAAATGATAAATGACCAGGAAAAAACAGGCCGCAGAAAAATAATGGGTATCCAGTAACTGACTTAGCCCTGGATAGAACATGAGAACATTTATGCGTTGAGCAGGATGATCAATGCAGATTTCAAGAGAACAGGATACATCCTTACCGCTGGCTTTTTCATATACGCAGTAGGTGATCTGAGACCCTTCGACGGTAAAAGAAATTCCAAAGCGCTGCAGAAACAGAGGAATTTTTTCCGCTACAAAGAGAGGATGATAGCCAATGAGAATAGGGGAGAATCTGGTCATCACTGAAGCCCTCGCACGTTGGAGTGAACCTGCCGTGATGCAAAAAACAAGCTGCCTTCCAAGCAGCCCGAAAGAAATGGGTACTTTTATTCACATGTAGCATAGAGTAAGCATCCTTACGACGTATTTCCGCACTGCGGCGGTAATTTATTGATAAACGTGGAGCTTCGGGGAAAATTGCCCCCTCTAACAGGCTGTTGAAAGCGGCATGAGTGAAAATTTCTCTTTGTAAGGTCGTAACTGAATACCAGAAACGAGAGTCGCTCTGAACACAGCGCCCTTACTGGCTTTTCATACCACTCAACAACTGTTTTTTTGATTTGTGAATCGTGGCATAAAAAAATATGATTACCACTCATCTTCAGCCTTTTTATAGGTCATTCCCGCGAATGCGGGAATCTAGGAGGACTAGCCAACTACTCTGGATTCCCGCTTTCGCGGGAATGACTTTTGTGTAGACAGTATTTTTTGAATTATTAATGCATTACAGTACCTGCTGCAAGACTGGCTGAGTTTCAGTGGCAATCACATAAAAAAAAGCTGCCCGGTATTCAGGACAGCCCTTTTATCACTGCATCAATGAATTTGGAATTTCTGGTACTCAATTCAATACCAACAATTCATTCGACTTTGCTTAAGCTCATCATGGCTTGAACGTTTTAATCAATAAAAGCGAATCAATATCCTCATCAGTCGGACTCACCTTAAAAACAGTCCCTTCTTCACAGACCTCTGCGTCAAAATTTTTATTGATGATGGTAACCATCGGCCAGAAACCAACGGAAACAACTTCGGGATCGTCAAAAAGGTCTGTCAATCTTCCGATCCAGGCGTCCATACGAGCCGGAGAATAAGGATTACGATTGCAGTAATTGACTATTGGAATACGTACCTGGATTTCCTTCACACACGAATCATCCTTGATATCAGCAAAACTAGCCCGCCACGGCAAGAGGCCCACCATATAATCGGGCAATTTACCACCGGAATACTGAAAGGCCCGAACATCGTCCGTATGCAATCCGTGGTTATAATATTCACGTGTCTCTCCCCTGATTACTCTGATTCTTTTCCAGGTTGCAACTTGGGCGGGCTTTGGTCCCATTACAAGATTGTTTTGAAGTTTCAGTTCGTTAAATAAAACATCAACGTCAACCACATTGCCGTCCTGATCTTCGATTACCATGTCTTCGCCGTTCGGAAACAGCATGGCCGTGGCAATCACCGGTCTGCCGTTGCAACCATGGGCAATAGAGAAATCGTTTACAACACTGCTTGCACCGTCAGGTTCTGTACGCTGATAGTAGTCATCCGGCGTGTTTTTAGGAAGTACCGTGGTGTGTGCAAAAACACTGGAAGTTTGGGATAAGGTTGAGAGAAGAAAAACACTGATCGCAATAACTTTGCCAATTCGCATAACAGAACCCTCCTTTCTGTTGAGTGGAAATCCTTGTTCGATAATCTTCCTTCAGCTAAAAAAGACCACCGCGCCATTTATACCACAATGTATCACGATCATCCCTCAACTTATAATGCGGCAAATTGTCGCACCGAAAAAAAGCTGTTCCATTGCAAAAAAAGCAAATACCGACCAAAGCATTTGTACATTTATTTGGAATCAATGAGAGCCGGCTTGTTATTATGGAAGGCACCGACGAACTCTTGATGATCTGATAGAAGTATCAAATCTACTCTTGCTCGAAACCGAACCATTTTTTCAACTTCCCCCTGACAAGAAACAGAAACAGTCCAAAGATCAGCGCAACCAATGCAGCCCAGAACTCCAACAATTCTTGCCAGAAAACATTCCACAGATCTTTTCCTTTGTCGGAAAAAATTTCCTTCCGATCCACTTCAACCGTTACCTTCAGAGTGGCTGCGGTTTTAGGAATAGGAGCACCGCTGCAGTCAGGAGCATCAAAGAGATAGACATTTGCGCCAACATCAAATGTGCCTGCTTTTTTGGCAGTTAATTTAAAACGAACCACAGACCCACTCGGGTGAATTTTTATACATTCTGTTTCTGGGGGATCAATTTCAAAAGCTGGGGCAAAAGGTTCTACCGTGGCCCATTCGCCCTCTGCGGGTATGGTTGTTTCGTCTTGCCCCATACGCGTGGGAAATTCCGGCTTAAATTTTGAACTGCCGATCCAGACTCGAAGCTCACCGGGCAATCCAGGAATTTTCATCTGCTTGTCCGCTCCTAATGCGACAGTATAATCATTAAGCTTTTCTGATGGTAAATCAACAGGTTGCGCATCTCCATTTGCGCTGACAACCATACCATCAACAGGCACTTCGGACCCTATGATTGGGGTAATAATTCCTCCAAACACTTCAGGGATATCTTCAACCGGGGCGGCTAATTCTTCTGATGGCGCAGGATAAGCCTTGATCGGGGCAGCTACTTCCTCTGATGGCGCAGGGAGATCCTTGATCGGGGCAGCAACTTCTTCCACTGGTTCCGGGGAATCTTCGGATGGGGCAACTGCCTCTGCTGCTGGTTCCGGGATATCCTCAACCGGGGCAGCTACCTCTTCTGATGGCGCAGGGTAATCCTCGATCAGGACAGCAACTTCCTCAACTGATTCCGGAAAATCTTCGATTGGGGCAACTGTTTCTGCTGCTGCTTCTGGAGAGTGCTCAATTGGGGCAGCAACTTCTTCTGGCGGCGAGACAGAACAAGATTGTTCTACACCCGGCCCTGCACACGAAATCAAAGAGACACAAACCAGCGAACACATTATCAACAAAAACGAAAAATTCTTCAGGCGAGCAATATTTTTTCTCATTTGTGAACTTCCAAGTTCAGCTGGACGTGCCGTCGGTACCATTTTTTACCAAGGCAATTTACTCTGATTATTTGCAAAAACAGCTCTTATCAGGTAAAATTAATAACTTTTTAACAAACACTTACCTTTCATACAAATGAAGTGTCAAGCTAAAAAATAACCCGCAGCTCGATCATATTCGTGAATTTATGCGGATGAAGCATTCTTCAATTCGCAAGGTGATGTAATGAATATTCGCATAAAAGTTCTTGTCATCCTGGGAGCATTATCCCTCTGTTTGACATTTATCTTTTATGCCCTGTTCAAAACCGTCATTCTGAATAATTTTGACAAAATCGAGACTCGCTTTGTCAATGACAGCATTGCACGGGTCAAGGCAAGCATCGTAAATGAAGCGGCAGCACTTGACACCATTACCCATGACTGGGCGAGCTGGGATGACACCTATCTCTTTATTGAGGACAGGAACAAGGAATACCAGAAAGCCAACATTGTTGCTGATACCTTCACCAGCAGTGCCAAAATCGACTATCTTCTTTATTTCGATCTGAACGCCAATCTTGTGCATGGTTCATTTTATGACCGGCAAAAAGAAGAAGTGGCTTCTGTCCCCCTTGAGTTTATTGCCCAACTGCAAGGCAACAGCGCTCTCTTTCACCATCCCGGCACAGAGAGTCACAACGAGGGAATAATCATTCTCTCCGGTTCCCCACTTCTCATTGCCGCTCGACCTATATTAAACAGCAATGGTGACGGTCCACGCAAAGGGACACTGCTTATGATGCGCCTTTTTGATGACGAACGCATTGAGGGTATCAAAGAATCAACACGGGCTGACTTCACGATTCACAAGATAGGCTCCCCTCTTCCCGACCCTTATTCAACGATTCCCCTTGCCTCCCTTCTCAAGGCACCTGACACAGTGAGCATTGCTCCTTTAAATGAGGACAGAGTTGCCGGATATTTCTTACAAAACGATATTTTCGGAGATCCGCAACTTTTCCTGCGTCTTGTCTTCCCACGGGATATCCATATCCAGGGCCAGCGTACCCTGAACTACCTTATATGGTCTTCCATAGGAACATGTCTCTTCTTTGCCCTGGTAATTTTTCTCATTCTGGACAGGGTGGTTTTGCGAAGACTAGCCACTTTAAACCAGGATGTCCTGAAAATAAGCCGCACCGCGCAACCTGCAAACAGGGTTCATTTGCCAGGCACAGATGAACTGGCCACCCTTTCCTCCTCCATTAATACTATGCTTGATGCCATAGAACGTAATCAACTCGACATCAGAGAAAAAGAGGTACGCTTGCGAACCATTGCCGAGTTTACCCGATCAGGTCTTTTTATTACCCAGGAATCCAGGCTTATTTATGTAAATTCCGTGATGGAGCTTATCACAGGATATGACTCCGAAGAACTTTTTACCATGCACTGGTGGGATATCTTTCATCCCGAATACCAAGGAGCACTCCGGGACAGAATCATGGCCAGCCAAAAAGTGGGCGCTCCCCCAAAGCATTATGAAGTCCTGTTGCAGAAAAAGTCAGGGGAAGAGAGCTGGCTTGATATGCGTATTAAGCATGTAACTGTTCAGGGAAGACCGGCAAGTTTTTGTGTTTGCACGGATCTCTAGCAGCAGGCTGTTGAAAAACAACGTAGAAATTGGCAAAAAGGATATTCTTCGGCAACCTCCTCGTCATTACTTTTAGCGGTTTACCAACAAAAAATAAAATCTTCATATGAGTGCGGAAAAAGAGCGGCATCGCTTAACTGAATGCCCGCTGAATCTGGCAAGTATATTGCATATGTTAGATTTTCAACAAGAACCTTTGACTGTCTTGCAAAAGCAACCTCGCTTCCCGGTCAGATGTTTGACATGTTGATATGAGAAAAGTGAGAGGCTGGGAACTTCGTTGCTTTTGCATGTTCATCACTTTTTAGCTGCATTTTTCGGGAACGGCAATCATTATCATTATACTCCTAACATAAGTTATTTTGAAAAAGGCCCAAAATGCAAGACAGCAAGAAAACCAAAAAGCAGCTCCTTGAAGAATTGGCGGCTCTTCGAACCAGGCTGACCCTCCTGGAAAAGGAACAAAAGAGCAAAGGGAGCCAGCGGGATTATTTTTCAGAAAAAATTATTTTTCTGGAATCGTTTATAGATGAGATAAGCGAACCTGTTCTCGTCATTGGCACTGACTTTAAGGTGAAATACGCCAACAGGGCGGCCTACAACCTTTCAGGCATAAAAAACATTTCCCGCAAGGACGAAGTCTACTGCTACAAACTGCTTTTTGACTCAGACTCTCCATGCGACAAGAATGGCCAAAAATGCCTTTTGAAAATGGTGTCTGAAAATGGCAAAGACGTCACGATGGACCATAGCACCATATCTGAGAATGGAGAGGAAAAAATATATGAAATATTAGGATCGCCGATCTGGGGAGAAGAAAAAAAACTTTTAGGCATCGTCTACACAATCAGGGATGTTACCCAACATAGAGCCGACAAACAGCTGCTTGAAACCGGACACGATTTTCTCGAAATACGTGTCCAGGAAAGAACATCAGATCTGATTGACCTCAATAACGCCCTGCGCCAGGAAATAGCCGAACGCCAGAAAACCGAAGAGCGTCTGCGCTGGGCTCTTGAGCAGGCTGAGCTCCTTTACAAGGTTTCTCCCTGCGCTATTTTTACGGTTAATACGGACAGAGACATCACCTCATGGAATAATAAAATAGAAGAAATCAGCGGCTATTCCTATAAAGAAATTCTGGGCAGAAAATGCAAAATCCTCTGTTCAGAACCCACCTGCGGCCTTTTTTCCGAAAACGTTCAAAAACCGATCATAAACCATGAATGCACCATGCGAACCAAAGATGGACGCATCCTGACCATTGCAAAAAGTGCTGATCTGCTGCATGACCCGAAAGGAAACATTATCGGCGGCATTGAATCCTTTGAAGATATAACAAAACGAAAAGAGATGGACAAAGCCCTTCGATCGGAACGGGACAAATTTCAGGGCATGATTGCTGCCACAAGACAGGGACTGCATATCCTTAATTCCGACTATGAAATAGAATTTCAAAACGATGTGCTGAAAAACATCTTTGGGGATCAAATTGGTCACAAATGTTATGAGGTATACAAAAAACGGAGCGAGCCATGCGAAGTATGCCGGATGCATTCCGTTTTCCAGAAAAACCAGATAGAGCATGCTGAAGATATCATTTTCAATGAACGGCATTACAGTCAGAGCTATGCTCCTTTCAAGGACGTTGACGGGCAGACAAAATGCCTGGTTCTATTGAGGGATATCACTGTCGAAAAAGTAAACAGGGCAAAAACCATGCGCACGGCTCAACTCGCATCGATTGGTGAACTGGCCGCCGGTGTGGCCCATGAGATCAACAACCCCATCAACGGCATTATCAACTTTGCCCAGCTTCTTCTGGAGGATATCGACAAAGGGACGAGCAAAGCGCTTTTAAATCGACTCCTTAACGAAGGAGAGCGCGTGGCGGACATAGTCAGCAAACTTCTGGACTTTGCCCGTCAGAGAGAGGATGACCAGGGTTTTTTTGACGATGTCAACCTCAGCGAGGTAGTGGACAACTCCTTTTCACTCTTCAAACACCAGTTCCATAACCATGGTATCACTACTCGCATCACCGTGCCGCCTGATATCCCTCCCCTTCAGGTAAATCCTCACCAGCTTCAGCAGGTTTTTGTCAACCTGCTCAGTAATGCCAGCCATGCCTTAAATGAACGTTACCCAGGGAAAGACCCGAATAAGATCCTTGAGATTGACGCAAGCATGCTTGAGCAAGAGAACAAGGAGTATGTTCGGATTACTTTTAAAGACCACGGCGGCGGTATTCCGGAAGACATTGTGGACATGATCTTTACGCCATTTTTCTCAACAAAACAGCAGGGTGAAGGAACAGGCCTCGGATTAAGCATAAGTCAGGGATTGATAAAAAGTTTCCATGGCCAAATGCATCTGGAAAGCAAACCTGATGAATATACCAGTATGATTATTGAGCTTCCGGTGAAACAGGAAAACATGAAGCCATAAAAATGAGGAATAACAGATGAAAACTCCCTCACCTTTTAAAAACGGCAAACAGCTTCCTGCTGCAAACGAAGCCGAGTTGTGGGAAACTCTGAACAAACAATACCAGTTTCTCACCTCGATTATTGACGAAGTGGCTGATCCCATACTGGTTATAGGCACAGACTTCAGGGTCAAATATGCCAACCGGGCTGCCTGTAATTTTGTCAGGGATAACGCCTGCATACATGCCACTGAACCGTTCTGTTACCGCTTGATATTCGACTCCGACCGCCCCTGTGCCCACTTCGGTAGAATCTGCCCCCTGATTGAAGTTCTTGAAAATGATAAACCCGCTACCATTGAAATCGAGCACACAATGTCAACGGGTCAGACTCGATTTTTTGAAGTACATGCAGCGCCCCTCAACAGCAGTGACGGCGACTTCCTGGGCATTGTTGAATCATTCAGAGACGTTACAGAGAGAAATCAGTATGCTGCCATGTTACAGAAAGGCCACCAGGAACTCGAAAGAAATGTCTACGAAAGAACCGAGGAATTGATTAAAAGCAATGAAATTCTTGGTGAGCAGATTACCCGAAGAAGGGAAATTGAAAAAATTCTTCGTGGCGAGAGAGACAAATTTCATTCCATGCTCATGGCCACAAAACAGGGCATGCACATAATCAACAATGATTACAAGATTGAATTTCAAAATGCCATTATCAGCGATCTTCTCGGCGATAAAATCGGCCATTCCTGCTATGAACTCTACAAGCGACGCTCTGAGCCATGCCCGGATTGTCTGATGATGCGGGCCGCAGACACGAATGAAATACAAATCGATAAGGAAGTTCATACGGATAAAGGGCGTTATTTCAGAAAAAGCTATGCTCCTTTCCAGGATATTGACGGCAAAAGAAAGTGCCTCGTGCTTTTTAACGACATTACTGAAATGAGAGCTTATGAGGCCAAAAAAATCAGGACAAGCCAACTCGCCTCTATCGGAGAGCTGGCTGCCGGGGTGGCCCACGAAATAAATAATCCCATTAACGGCATCATCAACTATGCTCAGATTATTCTTGACGACAAAGAAGACATGGACACAATCAACTCCCTTCTGCCGCGTATTATAAGGGAAGGGGAGCGTATTGCCGACATCGTCAGCAAACTCCTGTCTTTTGCGCGTCAGGGAGAGGATGACAGCCGGTCCTTTGCCGAGACTTTTGTTCAGGAAACCCTCGAAAACTCACTTTGCCTGGTTCGCCATCAACTTCTGAAGGATGGCATACAAATTGCTATTAGCATACAACCAGATACGCCCACGGTATGGGTGCATCCCCAGCAGCTTGAACAGGTACTCATAAATCTGCTCAGCAACGCGCGATATGCCTTAAACCAAAAATTTAAAGAAAAAAGCGATGACAAACGCCTGGAGCTTAAAGTAAACACTGTTGAGATGCTGGGAACGACTTATGTTCGGATATCAATAAAGGATTACGGCACGGGAATTCCTAAAGAAATTGTTAATTTTATTTGTAATCCGTTCTTTTCAACCAAGGAATCGGGTGAAGGAACCGGACTCGGACTCAGCATCAGCCAGGGACTGATAAAAAACTTCAATGGATTTTTACGAATAAATAGTGAACCGGGCGAGTTTACCAATATCGTGGTAGATCTTCCCACATTCAAGGGTGCTCAGCATGATGGACAGTAATGAAATAAAAAGCGAAAACAGTATTACTGAAAACAACAGCCCTATTCTGGTAGTAGATGACGAAGAAAGCCTGCGGCTCACGTTTAAAATGTTTCTGAGCAGAGCCGGCTACGGCCCCGTATCTTCAGCTTCTTCGTATGATGAAGCCCTGGAACTGCTTAAAACGCAAAAATTCGACCTCATTGTCAGTGATATTGTCATGGAGGGTTCATCCGGAATTGACCTGCTTCGCCAAGTGAAGGAACTTGGACTCAAGTGCCCGATGGTCATGGTAACAGGGTATCCAAACATCAATTCAGCGGCAGAAGCCGTCCGACTGGGAGCATTTGACTATCTGGCCAAGCCGGTGAAAAAAGACAACCTGCTGCGTACGGCTCGCATGGCTCTCCAACAATACAATCTTCACAAGGAAAACGAAAAACTCATCCTGGAGAAAGACCGCTATCAGCAGTACCTGGAAACTGTTTTCCGGAGTATCAAGGATCTTGTGGTAACTGTTGACTCCGAGATGATCATCATTGACATGAACAATGAGGCAAAAAAATGGCTTAAAAAGCTGAGCCCGGAAGCCCAGGCACACGCAGATGGAAGAATCGATGAACTTCCCTGTTTTTCCGAAATCTTTGCCTTTGATGCTCAAACGGTACTCAGAGAAGAAAATGAAGTTGCCGAGCACCGAGTGGAATTTGAAATGGAAGGCCATGGAGTAACGGTTTTCAGAGTGAGCGCAGCTCCTCTTCTCACCTCTGACGGCTACTTTTTAGGCGTCGTACTGGTGGCCAGGGATGTCAGCCGCCTTGAAGCCCTGGAACAGAGAGATGTAAGGACCGGACTGCACAGACTGGTGGGCAACAGCAGGCCAATGCAAACCGTCTACACCCTGGTCGAAAATGTTGGCAAGGTCGATACGACGATACTTATCACCGGAGAAAGCGGCACGGGAAAAGAGCTTGTTGCCGAGGCCCTGCATCTGGAAAGCCCGAGAAGAGACATGCCTATGGTCAAGGTAGACTGTACCGCCATACCTGAAAATCTCCTGGAGAGTGAGCTGTTTGGCCACAAAAAAGGATCTTTCACCGGGGCGGACCGTGATCGTCAAGGGCGTATTCTGCAGGCTGACGGAGGCACGCTCTTTCTGGATGAAATCGGTGACATATCCTCCATGATGCAGCTTCGCCTCCTGCGTTTTCTGCAGGAACGCACCTTTTACCCGGTGGGCGAAGATCGTCCCATCAAAGTTGATGTACGAGTCATCACTGCCACAAACGCTGACCTGAAGTCCCAGGTTGTCGCAGGAAACTTCAGAGAGGACCTGTATTATCGGCTGAAAGTCGTTGATATCGTTCTTCCTCCCCTGCGTGAACGCAGTGATGATATTCCACTGCTTGTCAAAAAATTTATTGAGCGATTCAGTAAAAGACTTGATAAGTCAATCCATGGCATATCCGACCAGGCACTGGGACAGCTCATTAAATATCGGTGGCCGGGCAATGTCAGGGAGCTGGAGCATGTGGTGGAAAGAGCCTGCGTGCTCTGCTCCGGAATGACCATTACCCAGTCAAATCTGCCGCTGGAAATCCAGGATCAGGAAAACGTACCCTCCCAGCCTGAGAGCAATTCACCGTATTCTCATCAAGCTGAACTGGAGTCAGGCAACGAAAACGAAGAGGAACGCATCATCAACACCCTGAAACTCACTTATGGCAACAAAGCCCAGGCAGCGCGTATTCTTGGCATTGACCGCAGTACCCTTTACAGGAAACTCAGACAGTTTGACATCGATGCTGACAACCTGTTATAAAAGGATCTTCACAAAGGACACGAATGTACAATACTCCGCATGACGATGATAAAAACAATATCGTGTCCTTTGTGGTAAAAAACTTTCAGCAACTCACCTGACTCAACTCTGCATTCAAATACATTTTCCCTCGCCATAAGGCCCAATGCTTGCAGTACGGCCATATAGGACTAGAACAAACTCTTTCATTACAGGGCCATGGGCCTGGAGGAAACCATGAAAAATCCCTTCCGCACTTTTCTCATTACCATTGTCATTCTCATCGTCGTCCTGATTGGCCTCAACTTCTGGAATGCGGAAAAGAAGCTGCCGCAAGTTGATTATTCAAGCTTTATTGCCCAGCTGGCAGATGATGAAATTACCAAAGTATCCATCACGGGTGGTACCATTGAGGCAACAGACAAATTCGGTCGTGAGTTTACGACCTATGCCCCCAACATCAGTACCATCCTGGAAAGGTTAGAGAATAAAAACATCACAATTTCAACACGTTCACCACAACCTCCGGTTTCACTTTTCTCGCCGCTTCTTTTTATTCTCTTTATGGGCGGCTGGATGTTTTTCATGATGCGCCAGCAAAAGCCTGGGGGAGGAGGACTGTTTAATAAAAACAAGTCCCCAATAACTCCTGAGAAAAAAACAGATGTCACTTTTGATGATGTTGCAGGTATTCCCGAGGCCAAGGAAGAGCTTGTGGAGACCGTGGAATGCCTGAAAGACTCAAGCAAATTCACTAAGTTAGGAGGACATATCCCCAAAGGAGTTCTCCTTCAGGGCCCCCCGGGAACCGGCAAAACACTTCTTGCCAAAGCCATTGCTGGAGAGGCAGGTGTTCCTTTTTACAGTATGAGTGGTTCTGATTTTGTTGAAATGTTCGTTGGAGTCGGGGCCTCCAGAGTTCGAAATCTTTTTGAACAGGCCAAAAAAAATGCTCCGTGCATCATATTTATTGACGAGATTGATGCTGTGGGACGCAGTCGCGGCGGTGCCGGCGCCCAGGGAGGCCAGGATGAAAGGGAACAGACCCTCAATGCCCTTCTTGTTGAAATGGATGGTTTCAAATCAGGGGAAACCGTTATTATAGTGGCTGCCACCAATCGACCGGATGTCCTTGATCCGGCACTGCTCCGCCCCGGACGCTTTGACCGCCAGGTAAACATACTTCCACCAGATGTAAAAGGCAGAGAAAAAATTCTCAAAGTCTATGCCCAGAAATTAAAAATGGGTGAGGATGTAAATTTGAAAAGTGTTGCAAAAAACACCCCTGGTTTTACCGGAGCGGAGCTTGCCAATCTTATGAACGAATCAGCCCTGATGGCAGCCCGCAAAAACAAGCTATGTATTGAACTGCCTGACATCGAGGAGTCAAAGGACAAAATCCTTATGGGAGCTGAAAGAAAAGGCATGGTGATCAGCGACCAGGAAAAGAAAGTAACCGCCTACCATGAAGCAGGACATGCCATCATTGCTGAAGTGCTTCCCGATGCAGACCCGGTTCATAAAATCACCATCATCCCGCGAGGGCGAGCCATGGGCGTCACTATGCAGGTTCCCCTTGACGACAGGCATTCCTACAGTCGCGAATATCTCCGGGCCAGAGTAATGACACTCCTTGGCGGCAGAACGGCTGAAGAAATCATTTTTAATCAGTTTACCACAGGGGCAAGCAACGATTTACAGGTCGCAACGGAGATTGCCACAAGAATGGTGTGCGAATGGGGCATGAGTGATCTTCTCGGACCACGCGCCTACGTCAAGAGCGATCAGAGTTTTCTTGGCACAGGTGCGGCGAGATTGTCATACAGTGGTGAAACAGCCCAGGCTATCGACATGGAAATAAATAAAATCATAGAAGATTGCTACCAGGAAACCATGATACTCCTTGAAGGAAAAATAGGTTACCTTCATAAACTTTCCGAGGTGTTGCTTGAAAATGAGACAATTGATGCAGAAGAAGTCAATATTATTCTCAAATGCAAAGAAGTCAGCAAGCTGAACCAGGAAATGTTGCAGAAAAAACGCACTGAAACACAGATGATGTAGCACCACAAATGTGTAGCAACAAATGTGTGGCATGCAACACTTTATGCCACACATTTGTGTGTCGCCCCCTCCCTAGAATGAAGCACCGTTCATAATAATTTTATTTTTTTTTCACCCCCCCCTGCAAAGCTTTTCTCTCCTAACAAATCACCTCTCTCCTTGGCATTGTTTATGCACAAGCTCAAATCCAACAGAAATTGATGCAGTTGCAGAATGCCGACCCTGCAAATTTCAGTCAAATTTAACAACAACTTAAAAAAAGTACAAACAATCTGACAGGCTCTTTTAACAGATTGCAAATTTTGCAGGGCGACCTGCTCTAGAATACACAGGCTAGTAACAGTAAGGCCTGACATCGTTCATTCTCAAAAAGGAGAGAGGAAATGAGTTTGAAAAAAGGAAAGACGATCGGCCTCGCGGCTATCATAGCCATTGCGGCCCCTCTTTCACTGCCGTTCACAGTCAGTGGCGAGGTATTTGAACTTAACAGCCTGAGCAGCCTGTATGAAGGGGTCAGCTTTGACCACGACATGCACATTGAGGCAACTGAAGATAATTGCACGGTTTGCCACCACCACACAGCCGGAACTCCACCGGAGGAACCCGATTGTGTGAGGTGCCATCGCAACAGTGGCGAAGCCGATTCACCTAAGTGTAGCGACTGTCATGTCGCAGAACCTTTTTCTGCTGCCAATCTTGACAGACAATACAACACTCCGAATTTATATCACACGGCCAAACCAGGGCTGAAAGCAGTCTATCACCTCAATTGCCTTGGCTGCCATCAGGAAACTGGCGGTCCCACAGGATGCCAGGACTGCCACACTATGACCGACAAAGGTGAAAAATTCTACAACACCGGACACTACGCTCCAAAAGAGAAACCCGGTGGTCAAAGTTCAGGTCATCACTAAATCGTTCATAATTGGTCATCTTATAGAGGTAAAAGTATGAAAAAAATAGATCGAAGAAATTTTATTAAAGGAAGTCTTGCAGGGGGACTGACTGCTGCTGCAACAGGTAAAGCGAAAAATGCTTCAGCTGCCGGTGGAACTTTTGGCGGATATCCGGACAGCATGGGTGTACTCGTTGATTTGACAAAATGTATTGGATGCCGCACATGTGAGGCGGCTTGCAACAAAGAACAGGGTCTGCCGGAACCGGACAGGCCTTTTGATGATTACAGTGTTTTTGATGAACACAGACACGGAGGTCTGCCCCGGAGAACCACGGAAGGGGCCTATACCGTTGTTAACAAATATGAAGTTGAAGGACGCGAACACCCCCTTTTCCGAAAATTCCAATGCAATCATTGCAACGAGCCGGCCTGTCTTACTTCATGTTTTGTAAATGCGTACACTAAAACCCCGGAAGGCGCTGTTATATATAACCCTAAAGTATGTGTCGGCTGTCGAACCTGCATGATTGCCTGTCCATTTTATGTGCCGGCATACAGTTATTCAAGCCCCATCAACCCAGTGGTAAAAAAATGCATCATGTGCTACGACACACGGCTGCAATTCGGACGTCCTCCTGCCTGTGTTGAAGCATGTCCTCAAGGGGTTATGACTTTCGGCAAAAGAAAGGATCTTATCGACCTCGCCCATGAAACCATTGAAAATAAACCTGACAAGTATGTCGACCATGTTTATGGAGAAAAAGAGGTTGGCGGCACCTCCTGGATGTATATTTCCGACGTGCCTTTTGAAGAAATTGGCTTTGATACCCATCTTGGGCCGGATCCAATTCTCAACTATGTGAAAGATTTTCTGGCAATTGTCCCAATGGTTCTTTGTATTTGGCCGGCCTTATTCACGGGCTTTCATCTCCTGGCAACCAGGAAAAATGCCAACAAAGATGATTCCAATAAGGCGTAACGGGAGGGGAAAAAAATGCAAAAACTGAAAAATGAAGGCTTTGAGCCCATTGACACCTTTGTAAAACCAAATACCAATAACCCATGGACATTCAAAGAAAAAATGCTTCTTGGCCTAACCCCCCAGGAATACATGAAACAACTGGTTCGCAATCCTTTTAATTGGATTCTTGCCGTTATTTACGCAGTGGGTCTTCCAATACTGGTTGGCCGATTCATTTTCGGTCTCGGCTGGGCCACCCACAGTTCCTATGATTATCCCTGGGGGCTCTTTCTTGGCTGGGGACTTTTTGTTATGGTTCCTCTGTCAGCATCAGGTTTCATGCTGGGAACCACAGTAGAGCTCTTCGGACGCAAAGATTTTAAACCCATTGAAAGACTAGGCCTTTTAAACGGTCTACTCGGTTATTTCTTTGCGGTTGTCTTTCTCCAGGTTGACCTTGGACAGCCCTGGCGCCTGGTTTACCCGATGTTCGTTTCCCTTGGACCTGCTGCAGTTCTGTTTCTGGTCGCCTGGCACGTTGCCACATATCTGTCAGTACAGGTTGCAGAGTTGGTTCCTGCTGCCAGTGAACTCATGGGCTGGGTAAAACCGAAAAAATTCGTTAGAAGTATCGTACTTGGTCTGACTGTCGCTGGAATTATTCTGTCCACCCTGCATCAGGGAGCTCTTGGAGCTCTGTTCACCTATGCTCCAGGGAAAGTGCACCCCCTCTGGTACAGCTCCGCCTTCCAATGGTTCCATTTCTTCTGCTCTTCCATTTTTGGCGGTCTTTCCATGCTCATAGTCGTCAGCACCCTGTCCAAATGGTTTCTCAGCTGGCGATGTGATGACAATTTTCTGAAAAACCTGGACAGGATAACTCTGGGACTCGGAAAAGGTTGTTCCATGGCACTTATCACCTACTTTGTCATCAAAATTGTCGCCCTTGCCCATGACAATGAGTGGGCCTATCTTCTCTCCGGTTGGGGACAGCTCTACATTTTTGAACTGGCAGTCGGAACTCTGGTGCCTCTTGCACTTTTCACAACAGCCATACGAAGCAACAGGGCAGGACTAGCCAGACTCGCGGCCTTCTTTGCCGTATTCGGTATCGCCTTAAACAGGCTTGATACGGCCCTGATCACCTATAACTGGAAACTTTACCAGGAAATCCCTCACTGGCGTGAATTTATCATCGCCGTGGTTCTTTACGCGACATACATCGTTGTCTACAGGGCTGTACTTTGTCGTCTTCCTATTCTGTACACCTGGCAGGGAGAGTCAAAGTAACAGGAAATTCCAGAAACACAATTCTGAGCCGGGGGTCGTCTTCAGGCCCCTGGCAATTAAGAGCTGACTAATGGCACTTCCACTGAAATCGACAATATATACAATTTATGTGGTTGTTCTGGCTGCCTTGGCCGGACTTCTAAGCCAGGGGATCCATCAACACCGGCTCTTTCAGGAACATGAATCCGTTATTTCCCAGACTCAGAATCTTATTTTCCAATTCTCCATAATTCGTGAGCAGGTCTCAGAATCACTGCTTGCCGGTTGTGAGTCCGAACTCAAGGACATTTCTCCGGAAATGGAAAAATTAAACAGTAATCTCGCCTCCATCTTAGCTGATAAAAATATCGGCGACGAATATAAACTCACCTTTTTGAACAGCATAGATCTCCCTGGAATTATCCTTCTTCTTCGCAAAATTGAAGGCGGCAATGGCAAAATTGAAAACATACGTGAACTGAACAGGGAAATGCGTACCCTGGGTGAGCGCCTTATCCTTTTTGACAGATTGCTTGTTAATAACGCCAAAGAAAAATTAATTGGTTTTCAAAACATTATTATCGGCTCAGCTTCCCTTATTGTTTTTCTCCTTGTCACCGTATTAGCTGTTTTTCACAGGCAATTAATCATTCCTCTGCTGGAATTGGTCAAAAAAAGTGCGAGTGCTGTATCAGGCCAGATAAATTCAATTGTTGTCGGCTCATCTTCAAAGGAAGTGTCACAGTTAACAGAATCATTTAGCCAAATAATAAGACAGCGCAGGCTCATTGAGAATCGGGTCGGAACAGCGCGTGAATCGGCCTTAAACATCATTTCTTCCCTTGAAGGAGTTTGGGCGGAGATATCAAAAGATGGTGAAATTGTCTCCATCAACCACAGTATTGCGGAAAAATGCGGTTTCAGTGTAGAAGAACTCACAGGTAAAACCTGGCAGGAATTCTTTCTCGTTCGCGATACAGGTTTGCTCGATACAGAGGATGGAAATATTACCATCCATGATCTTTGCGAAACCCAAAATGCACTCCTCATCTCGCTGGCAACATCAACGGAACGGAACCGAACTGTCCGTTGCTGCTTTATACGCAACCCGCTCTCTGACGACGAAATGCCCTCTGTATATTGCCTTGGGATAGACCTGTCTGATGAGTATGAAAAAATCCACGTATTGGAAGAGAGTCTTACAGAGGCAAAAAACAAAAAAGTAGAAATGGTCCGAATTTCCCACCTGGCTACCCTTGGAGAAATGACCACCGGCGTGGCCCATGAAATAGGCAACTTAACCAACGGCATTATCAATTATGCACAGGTGCTTGCCGATGGAGCCTGTGATCCTGAATTCGAACTGGAAAGGGACAAACTCTTTCATAAAATAATCATTGAAGGAGAAAGGATAGCAGACCTTTCCAAAAACCTCCTCGCTTTTGGCCAGGATGATGTCGCCTCAAAGGAACTTGCAAAGATTGACGATGTTCTGCGGAACTCCCTTGCTCTCATGGGGCATTATTTCAAAATAGATGGAACCAGAGTGGATACAGTGCTCGACACCATACCTATCTGTAAGGCTAACGGACGACAGATACAGCAGGTTTTTCTCAGCATCCTGACCAATGCCAGAAGGGCTTTGAATGAGCGTTTCCCGCAAAAAGACGACCGGAAAATCTTAAGAATAGAGGCTGCGGAAATCGAAAAAGAGGGCAAAAAAATGCTCGCGTTGACCTTCACTGATTTCGGCACGGGCATTTCCCCTGAAAACGTGAACAAGGTTTTCGAGCCATCATTCTCCACCAAACCGGCTTCAGAAGGAGTTGGCATGGGACTTTCTGTCAGTAAAGAGCTTGTAGAACTGCATGACGGTCATATATTCCTGGAAAGCAAGGAAAACAACCATACCACTGTCACTGTAGAGCTGCCGGTCAGCTCCTGATTATATCAACTTAAAAGGTGCTAAAAAAATTCCATCTAATCAGCCTTCAAGGCAGGTAAAACGAGCGTCCTTCCTCCCTGAAAGCCTTGTCTCTTCAAGAGATATCGCTACTTTTTCAGTACGTCACCGGGTGTTACTCAGGAACACAGATATAGAGGGAATGGTGCGGCCATTCCCTGCCACACGCCTTGCATATGGTAAAATTATTCTGACATCAGTCCATTAAAAAAAAAGTTGATGAGTGCATCAAAACATCTTGATAATCCCACCATGTGGCACTATTTTCTTTAGGATAGAAATAGAGTTATATCAAGAACAACAGATGAAGGAATGGACATGCTTACGGAAAATGTAAAAAGCGTTCTCGCAGAGGTCGCTCTCCCAAATGTTTCAGAAAAATTAATTCAAGAGGCTCAGAGCGCGGCAGCCTTACAAACAGCGCCATACGGGCCGGGTGAGCAGGCAGAGCTGGTCAATCAGATAAAATCATTATTACGTAAAGAGGACGCAGTTCTTGTTGCCCACTATTATACCGCCCCGGAACTCCAGCAGCTTGCTGAAGAAACAGGCGGCTATGTTGCAGATTCACTGGAGATGGCGCGATTCGGCAACGAACATCCGGCAACGACCCTTGTCGTTGCCGGTGTCTGCTTTATGGGCGAGACAGCTAAAATTCTCAATCCGGAAAAACGGGTTTTAATGCCCGATAAAAACGCCACCTGCTCGCTGGACCTGGAATGTCCGGTAGAGACCTTCTCAAAATTCTGTGATGCCCATCCCGACCATACCGTTGTTGTTTATGCCAATACAAGCGCTGCTGTCAAAGCCAGAGCAGACTGGGTTGTCACCTCCGGTATTGCCCTGCCGATTGTTGAACATCTGGCAGAGCAGAATGAAAAAATCCTCTGGGCGCCGGATAAGCACCTTGGCTCATATGTGCAAAAAAAAACAGGTGTTCAGATGCTGATCTGGCCAGGAAGCTGCGTGGTCCACGAAAAATTCAAGGCAGACGGCATCAAGCTTTTGAAGACTAAGCATCCTGAGGCACTGGTACTCGTCCACCCGGAATCACCAGCAGAAGTCATTGAGATGGCCGACGTTGTCGGTTCAACAACAGCACTTATCAAGGCAAGCAGTACCTCTCATGAAAAAAAATTTATCGTGGCAACCGAACCCGGGATTTTCTACAAAATGAAACAGGCCTCGCCTGATAAAATATTTCTTGAAGCCCCGACCGGCGGCCTCAGTGCCACCTGTGAAAGCTGCATGCGATGTCCCTGGATGGCCATGAATGGCTTACGAAACCTGAAACAGGTTCTGGAGACCGGGACGAATGAGATAGAGGTTGAAGAGCATATCCGTAGCAGGGCATTAGTCCCGCTGCAGCGCATGATGGATTTTGCAAAAGAGCGGGCTATTTCCATGAAAGAAAAAGGCAATGCCTGATTGATTCATATCATGCGGAGAGAACAATTCTCTATTTGCTCCGGCAAAAAAATGTCGTTCCTTTGCTTGAAGTGCCTGTTCCGTATCACCCAGAGTTCTTTATCATCTTGACAACAAAAAAAAGCCGGCAACTCATGGGTTGCCGACTTTTTTTGTTTTGAAACTCTTACCTGAAAATCACTTTAACGACCCAGAATTGCATCAACCTGATCTTGGGTAAGGACCTGCGCCTCATAGTTCCCCACACCGATAACGTTCTCGATATTTTGTACATAGGCTTTCAGGTGATTTTCTGAACCATCGACTAGATGTCCATACATGGTCTTAAGCTCGGCCTCATCGGTGTAATCCATGCCACATTCACCCTCACCGATACCGTTATCTGTATCAACAATTACTTTAGGGCAACCGATAATGTCAACCATGTCGAGCTCTTCAATGAATGCTCCGACATACCAGGCATCAAGCAGACTCTGCGCTCCCCAGTTAACCAACAGATCAAATTTTTCCGTGAAATACCATCCGTATCCATCACCGGTAAAAACACCGATGCTCTCAGGTAAATTGTTGGTTCCTGGATTGGGATCTTCAATACCGTAAACAGCAAGCATGTCACGAACAGTGTCAGTATGGGTCTGTTCGGAACCATCACCTATATTTGAAAATGTAGGTTCATCCGGGTAGAGAGAATTCATGGTGAGATAGACATCTCTGGCCAGTTTTTCCTCTTCCCTCATAAAAATAAGATGGGTCTCTTCCCCAATATCGAGGGTCCCGGCAATACTTGAAAGTGGTGAAATAAGAGCTAAAGCGCCAAATGCGATGGTAGAGAGCAGCTTTTTCATGTGTAATTCTCCTTGTGTAAAAATAAAATGTTATAATGTTTGTTGCTATTCAGCCGCACTCCATCTTTGACCTGTTAGGTTTGGAGTAGAGGCTCATTTTGCCCCTTGCTGAATAGACACCACTGTTTTTGTTGACGACCAGCACTCTTGCAAGAGAAAGTCAGAATAATTACTATTATTATCAATTGACTCTATTTATACACCAGGCTTTATCAGATAATCAATGCGGCAAATTGTCGCAGAAACCTCCTACCCTTCCTGTCACAGAAACAACAAGTTCAGAACTCCTGACCTCGACACTTGCGTGCAACGAAATAATGACAGGA
>JAHLLM010000053.1 GCA_020444175.1 Desulfobulbaceae bacterium
AATAGTTACGGCCTGGAGTTGAGGCCCATTTCGAGCCCTCGCTGAATAGATACGAAAAAATCTTACTTAAAGGAGTCCATCGCCTGCATGAATGCCTTTTCCGATCGGGCGATAACAGCGTCTTCAACACAGAAAGCAAGGCGAATATAACCAGGCATACCAAATCCTCTGCCTGGCACAGCAAGAATCTTGTGCTCCTGCAGATGTGCGGAGAATGCGACATCATCATCTGTCGGGGTTTTGGGAAAGATGTAAAATGCTCCTTTAGGCGGTTCAAATTGAAATCCTGCCCGGCTGAGAAGGGCACAAAATGTTTCCCTGCGTCTGGCATAAATAGAAGTATCAACAGTCATCCCCTGCAATTCGGCAATAACCCGTTGCATTAAAGCCGGAGCATTGACAAAGCCAAGAATTCTGTTGGCAAGGGTCATTGCCCCCAGCAGTTCATTTTTGTCTGCAATCTCAGGGTGGACGGCAATATAGCCGATCCGCTCCCCGGGAAGAGACAGATCCTTTGAGTAACTTGAGACAACGACACTGTTCCTGTATTGCCGAAAAATACTCGGAACAATGTAATCATCAAAAATAATTTTGCGATACGGTTCATCACTGAGCAGAAATATGGTTGTCCCGAATTTTTCCTGGCATTTGTCGAGAAGTTGACCCAGTTCCTGCAGATCTTTCTCCGGATAGATCTGTCCGGTTGGATTATTTGGACTGTTAATAATGACTGCTTTTGTCTTCTCGTTTATGGCGTTTTCAAGTGCCGCAAGATCAAGATTGAAATCGTTCAGAGTGGGAACAACAACGGTTTTGCCTCCCTGGTTATCCACATAAAACTTGTATTCCACAAAAAAAGGAGCCAGGATAATGACCTCTTCCTCGGGATTCAAAATTGCCTTCAGGACAACATTGAGAGCTCCGGCCGCACCGCAGGTCATCAACATTTCATCTGCCGTGACAGACATATCCTGCTCTTTTGAAATTTGCCCGGCAACGGCTGCACGCACATGGGGATAGCCTCCATTGGGCATATAACTGTGCACGCCGGCGGCATCACTGGCTGCAAGTTTGCGCAGGGTTGCATCAAACTCCGGGGGTGGAGAGAGATCAGGGTTGCCGAGACTGAAATCAAAAACATTTTCTGCGCCAAACCGGCTTTTTAATTTAGCACCTTCCTCGAACATTTTCCGTATCCAGGATGAAGCTTTGGCGAATTCATTCATTTTTTTTGATATGGACATATTTTTCCTTTCAGTTGTTATATTTTTATCTATTCAACGACGGCTCCAAATTTGCCTCAACTCCAGGACGTAACTATTGAGATGTACCTCAGATTTGGACAAGCAGGCCTGCGAGACTATAGCCTTCCTATGTGAGCAAGCCTGATCGTTCAAAGATGGGGTGCAGCTCAATAGTTAATTATATTTTTTCTTGAAGTATTGATACGCCGCGTTGATTTCTTTCATCTTTTCTTCGGCAACGCCGCGAAATTCTTCCCCGAGATGACCAACTTTGTCGGGATGGTACTTCATACTCAATTTTCGGTACGCCTTTTTTATCATTTCAAAGTCCGTGCCCGGCGCCAGACCGAGAACTTCATAATACTGCTCTTCACTGTTTACGGATGCCCTGCGTCTGTGGATATATTTGCTCTGAATGGTCTGCAGGTCATAGGCTGAAAGATCAAGGTATTCGCCGATGTTTCCGGCAAGCTCCATATCCTTGTCACTGACATGATCGTTCGTGAAAAGGACCTGATAAATAAGTTCAACCAGGATGAGTCTGGGCTCGTAGGCAAATGAATTTTTAAATTGAGCCAGGAGAGTTTCCATGGAATCAGTGTTATGGGTAGCATCCTTGATCAATTCATTGACCCAGAACATCTGATCCTGACCGTAGCGCAGCTGAACGCGAAAGAAGTTTTTAATTGTCTGCAGCTCAGCCCGTGTAACAGTACCGTCTATCTGAGCGATCTTGACAAGTATATGAACAAGAAGGGAAACAAAATTATTGCGTGCTTCCGTCTGGTTCTGTTCATAGTCGCTTACCTTTCTTTTGATATAGTATGAGAAGACCCAGAGCCCGATAAACAGGGCAAAAAAGAAAAAAAGTCCGCTCACCATCACCATGCCGATAACATCGATCAAAAGCGGTGCCCCACCAAAAGCAAGCAGCAGCAGGGCGACTATCATCAGACAGCCGCCGCACCCCGGCTGGTTATGATAATGATATTCGTATCTTCTCATGAGTCACTCTCTGCAAAAAGGGCCTCTACAAATTCATCAGCGTCAAAGTCACGCAGATCATCCATTTGTTCGCCAATACCGATGAAACGAATGGGGATATTGAGCTCTCTGCAGATATTGACAACAATGCCGCCTTTAGCCGTTCCATCGAGCTTTGTCAAAGTAAGACCGGTTATCTCAACAGCCTGGCTGAAAAGTTTTGCCTGGGAAATGGCGTTTTGTCCTGTTGTGGCGTCAATGACCAGCATGACTTCATGGGGAGCGGTTTCAATCTTCTTGCCCATGACACGTTTTAGTTTTTTAAGCTCCTCCATAAGGTTCACTTTGGTGTGAAGACGCCCTGCTGTGTCAATGATGATAACATCGACATTTTTTTTCCTGGCGTGGTCCATGGCATCGAATACAACAGCGGAAGGATCGGCCCCGGATTGCTGGGAAATGACATCCACGCCAATACGTTGTCCCCAGATCTGCAACTGTTCAACAGCAGCAGCACGGAATGTATCACCGGCAACAAGCATGACGCTCTGGCCGGATGAAACAAATTTATGGGCCATCTTGCCGATTGTCGTTGTTTTGCCGACGCCGTTGACCCCAACAACCATAATGACAAATGGGCCATCTTGGGGCATGACGAGTTCAGCCGGCTGATCCGAACTGTGAATAAAACTTGCGATCTTTTCTTTGAGGAAATTTTTCAAGGCGGCAGGATCACTGAGCTGCTTTCTGTCAACCTCCTGTCTTGCGGAATCAACAAGCTCCTGGGTAGTTCCCACGCCAAGGTCTGCGGTAATCAGGATTTCCTCCAAATCATCAAGAAGCTCCGGATCAATAGCCTTTTTGCCAAGAAACAACTCGTCAACCTTACTGACCAGGGAGTTTCTTGTTTTGCCCAGTTTTTCTTTCAGTCGTTTGAACAGTCCGCCGGAATCCTTGTTCTGAACTGTTTTTTTGTCCGTTTCTGTAGCAACTTCTGCTTGAGGGAGCTTGCTTTCCTCAACAGCACTCTTCTCGGCAGGTGCCTCAAAGACCTGTTTTTCATGAACAACAGGTTCTTCCGAGGATTTGACCTCTTCGACAACAGGTTCTTCTTTTTTGCCAATTTTCAGTTTCTTTTTAAACCAGCCCAACATAATGGAGCACCTCGGTTTTATTATTTTTTATTGTTGTTCTTCATTTTTTTCAGGGAGAGATTCCAATGTTCTCACCACAAGATCGATTACCCAACCCGGGGTTGACGCTCCTGCCGTAACACCGACGCTTTTATATCGGGAAAGTGCCTCAAGGTCAAAATCATGCTCAGTTTCTCCTAAAAAAACAGGGCAGCCCATTTCCTCAGCCACCTGGCCGAGCCTTTGCGTGTTCGCGCTTCCCCGGCCACCGACCACAACCATTGCATCAACTCTTCTGCAAAGATTTCTCACCTCGTCCTGACGCTTGTGGGTTGAATCACAGATAGTATTAAAAACCTCTCCGTGGGGAAAACGTTCAAGAATCGCCTTGCTCAGTTTTTCAAAGGTGAAATCATCCTGGGTTGTCTGACTGACAATAATATATGGCCCGACAAGCTGCAGTGACTGAATGTCTTCTTCATTGCTGACCACATGTACCTTAGGCTCAGCGTACCCCATGAGTCCGACAACTTCAGCATGGTTTTTATCGCCAATGATGATTGTCGTATAATCCTGTTGCCGAAATTTTTTTATAATCACCTGAACCTTCATGACTCGGGGACAGGTTGCATCTTTCACATCAGCACCGGATGCAATAAGTTTTTCTTTGTGAGAGGGTGGAACCCCGTGGGCGCGTATGATGATGGTTCCTGATTTTTTATCCGGTATCTTATCCAGAATCTCAACGCCCTGTTCTTTCAAGAGGTTCAGAACCTGGGGATTGTGAATGAGGGGGCCAAAGGTTGCAATACTTTCTCCACCCTTCTGTACCGTGTCAAGAGTTGTTTCCACAGCCCTGCGGACCCCCATGCAGAAGCCTGCCTTTTTAGCAAGAATTACTTTCATGAATTGTATTTCTTCCACTGTCCATCAATCAAAAGATAGTGGGGTTTAAAATTTTTCTTATAGCTCATGGCGCGTACCTCGCGAATGAGGTAGCCAAGGTAAAAATTAGGTATCTTATTTTTCCGACATAACTCAACAAGATAGAGAATGTTAAACGTGCCGGGACTGCGCTTTGCTTCGTCCGGATCGAAATAATTGTAAACTGCATTCAGCCAGTCCGTGCCGATGTCAACTATTCCGACTCCAATAAGTTTCCCTTTGCTCCGATACTCAATCTCCAGCGTACTGGTGATTGAATTGGCAAAAAAAGTACCATAATAACCCACAGCGGAATTCCCTTTGCCGGGATAGCGCTCTTCAAGAAATTTACTGCACAGGGCAAGTTTTTCCTCTGTTATTTTGAGGACGTTCATGGTGATATCAAGGTCCTCGTTTTTTCTAAAAACCCTTTTCTGATTTCTGTTGGCCTTAAATTCCTCTGGATGCAGGCGGATTGGCGTACATTTCCTGCAATCTGGACACACCATGGTATAAAGAGTATTCCCGTTACGCCTGAAACCTGCTCGAAGAAATTTTGCAAGCAAAGGGTCCGGCAGTGAAACAAATTGCTGCTGCCGGTATACAGCCTTCTCTTTTATTCCATAAGGGCATTCCACCCCAATATCATAAAAATAGGTGAGATATTCGCTGATAGAATAATCTTCCGGCCCATATGAACGTTTCAAATCAGACATTTTAAAGGCTCAAAGCTTAATTTGTCCCCTCACGTCCGAAATCATCATCAAAACGAATAATATCATCTTCTCCGAGATAGCTGCCGTTTTGCACCTCAATGAGTTCAAGAGGAATAACACCGGGATTTTCAAGTCTGTGTTTTTCTCCGCAGGGTATATAGGTGGATTGATTTTCAAGAACCAGATAAACATCATCGCCGCAGGTAACCTTGGCTGTGCCTTTTACCACAACCCAGTGTTCGGAACGATGATGATGCATCTGCAGCGAGAGTTGCACTCCGGGCAAAACCGTTATACGTTTTATTTTAAAGGCTTCCTGTTCTTCAAGGATTGTATAGCTGCCCCATGGACGATAAACGGTGCGATGGAGGATGTGCTCCTCCCTTTTTTCTTTTTTCAGACGATTGACAATTTTTTTGATATCCTGGGAGCGGTTTAGGGGTGCGACCAGTACGGCATCTGCTGTTTCGACAACAAGGGTGTCCTCAAGTCCCACAGCAGCCACCAGGTTTTGTTCTGCATGGATAAGGCTGTTTGAAACATCTTCAGCCATAACGTCCCCCATGAAAACATTTCCCTGCTCGTCTTTGTCGGAAACCTCCCAGAGGGCCTGCCAGGAACCTATATCACTCCAACCTAAATCAGCGGGGATGACGGCAACGTTGTCTGATTTTTCCATTATTGCATAATCAATGGAATCATCCGGACAGTCCATCATGCTCTCCTTGTTCAGTCGAAAAAAATGCTGGTCTTTCTTTCCCTTACTCACGGCCTCGGACATTTTTTCGAGTATGTCCGGATTAAGGCGCTCAACTTCATTAAGAAAGCAGTGAGAAGAGAAGGCAAACATACCGCTGTTCCAGAAGTAATTACCAGCGGCAAGATATTTTTCCGCTGTAAGGCGATCAGGTTTTTCAACAAAGGATTTTACCTTGTCCCCTTCCCCTTTTTCTATATATCCATAGCCTGTTTCAGGAGAACTCGGTGTAATACCGAAAGTAACGAGGTATCCCTTCCCGGCAAGATCCGTCGCTTTGCGAACAGCGTCATGAAACATTTTTTCCCGGCGAATCAGATGGTCAGCCGGCAGAATAAGCAACACAACATCATCTTCCAGCAGTTCACGGACATAGAGGGCTGCAGCACAGATGGCAGGAGCCGTATTGCGGCCCACCGGTTCAAGCATAATATGCACGCCATCATCAAGTTTTAATTCATCGACCTGATTCAATGTAAGAAAACGATGATCTTCGCCGACAATAACGAGGGGAGAAAGGACGTCCGGTAAAACAGAGACACGCTTTAATGTTGTCTGCAGTAAAGAGCAGTCATCTGTTAAATGAAGCAATTGCTTAGGATAAAGTTCTCTTGATAACGGCCATAAACGAGAGCCGGTTCCTCCTGCGAGAATTACAGGTTGTATTTTCGCCATAATGCGTCCTTTTATATATATGATTACCACTCATCTTCAGCCGTTTTATACGTCATTCCCGCGAAAGCGGGAATCCAGAGTAGTTGGCTAATCCGCCGAGATTCCCGCTTTCGCGGGAATGACTTTTGTGTGGACAGTATTTTTTGAATTATTAATGCATTACAGTACCTGCTGCAAGACTGGCTGAGTTTCAGTGGTAATCACATTTATATATCAAAAAAATTCAGTAACTATTCAGCTGCACCTCATCTTTGAACGATCAGGCCTGCTCACATAGACGGGCTATCGGAGTCTCGCAAGCTCGCTTACCTGCCTCGCAGGCCTGCTCGGAGTCTCCACTTCGTTGCGCTTACCTGTCCAAATCTAAGGCACATCTGAATAGTTACGGCCTGGAGTTGAGGCCCATTTCGAGCCCTCGCTGAATAGATACAAAATTCGAATTAAAAAATCCACTACCGGATCTTGAAAAAAAACTGCTTTCCCCGCCACAATAATCTGATGATAGCTTGATTTTCACAGAGGTAAATGCGACGCCAGCTAGTCTTCATATAGAAAATATTTTCTACGGATGGCATCGTATTCCTGCAAATCTCCCAGCCAAGATTGTTCAAGCTCCACAATATCCGTACCTCTTTCAATCGATTCCCGCACGTTTTTGGAACCAAGTATGAGATCAAGGGGCAGTTTCTCAAATTCATACTCGTAAGGGGGAGTCTTGAAAGCAAAATCTTCAGGATACAACTTCATAATAGCCTGCAGCAGACAAAGGCTTGTCCGATATGGCCTGAAACGCTGACAGTCACTGACGTGCAACTGGAAGCCAAAACAATTTTTATTTGCCCACTTATTTGACGTGGGAAGAAAAACGAGCGGTCGGAGGCTGCAGCCTTCTGTTGCAGCAGGATCTAAGGCATCAAGAAGAGCCCGTGTATTAATATAGGGTGATCCGAAAAGCTCGAATGGTAAAGTTGTTCCTCTGCCTTCCGAAACATTTGTTCCTTCCCAGATTACCTGACCGGGATAAACCATGGCAGAAAGAGGGCCAGGCATATTGGGCGATGGAAAAAGCCATGGAAGACCTGTTTCCGGGAAAATCATTCGCCGCTGCCAGCCCTTCATTTTGACAACCTTGTAATCCGCACCTATGCCAAAGTGCTCATTAAAAAGAAGCCCCAGTTCTCCAAAGGTAAGACCATGCCGCATTGGGACAGGATAGAGACCGACAAAAGAGCGCAGATCTTTATCCACCAGATTGCCCTCCACAAGTTCTCCGCCCACAGGATTGGGACGATCAAGAACAACAACCTGTTTGCCCCAGGAAGCAGCCGCTTCAAGGCAGTAGGCAAGCGTGGACATGAAAGTGTAAACCCTTGTGCCGACATCAATGAGATCCACAATAAGAACGTCAAGATGCTCGAACATGGCTTTGGTCGGTCTTCTCGTTTCTCCGTAAAGGCTGAAAACCGGCAGACCGGTTACAGGATCAGTCATATGATCGGATTCAATCATATTATCCTGTTTTTCGCAGAAGAAACCGTGCTGGGGAGTAAAAAGGCAGGTAAGCTGTTCCGGGAATGCATCATAAATCAGATCCCGGCTGTGGGTAAAAAAACTATCTGTAGAGGCCTGATTAACAAGCAGCCCTATGCGTTTTTTTTGAAGCCAACGAGGCGGATCAGCAACAAGCATTTCCACGCCGAGTTTGGTCGTATGTTTAGATTCAAGTCTGGTCATAATTTAAGTCTGTCTTGACATAATGGCGATGACAGTTATTTTTAAACAAATGTTTCTGTAATCAGGCTTTGATATTTCTTTTTAGTTACCCGCAACCTTTAAGTAAAGGACATTATAATGAAAATTGCTATAAGCGGCAAGGGCGGCGTTGGAAAGACAACGATTATGGCCCTTTTGGCCCGCCAAACTCAAAAAAGCGGCAGGGAGGTTCTGGTCGTTGATGCAGACCCAAGTCCTCACATGGCCCAGAGCCTTGGAATGGACAATATTGGTGACATCACGCCCATTGCTGATATGAAGAAAATGCTGTCCGATCGTTCCGGCAAGGTAGAGGGTTCTCCTTTTTACAACATCAATCCCAAGATTGATGATCTGCCGGCTCAATTTATGCTGGAAAAAGATGGTGTAAAACTGATGATTCTGGGCGCAATTCAGACGGCTGAAGGGGGCTGTGCCTGCCCGGAAAACACGGTCTTAAAACGATTACTCACCAAGTTGCTTCTTACTTCAACACAGACAATTTTACTCGACATGGAGGCAGGCGTAGAGCATCTTGGCCGTGGAACGATTGCCGGTGTCGATATTCTGCTCATTGTTGTCATTCCTGCCAAATCAAGTGTAAGAACAGCCCTCAAAATCCAGAAGCTGGCCACTGAATCGGGTATTGGCAAGATACTTTTTGTCGGTAATCAGGTGGAAGATGACGAAGACAAAAAATTTCTTACTGAAGCCCTGGGTACAGAGCCGATAGCAGTCTTTTCAAGCTCATCCAAAATTCGCAGGGCCGAAAGATCCGGACTTGCCATAACGGAAGTTGATGAGGATATGGACGGAGTCGCAGCCCAACTGGTAAAAAGTATTGCTGAAGCTCTCACCTCTTGATTATGTACAACTCATCTTCATGGAGCCTATTATCCAAAACACAAGCCGCAATCAGGGCATGTGGTGGTGGATGTCTGAAACTCAAATCCACAGGCCGGACAGACCGCCTGCTCGGCTTGCGGATTGAAAACGTTATCACACCTGGACAAATCGTGATCACTGATTACGGTAGTTCTGTCAATATATGACTGGATGACGGTTACGGCGTCCTGGGCTTCTTCCCTGCGAACCTGCAGGTAAAATGTCGAGCCTCAACAACTGCTGCTGCACCCCCCGCCTTCCTTGTTTATCAGCGATCCGATATTTTCCGACTCCAATTCCTTTTCAATCGCCTTTAATTCGTTGAGAGCTCCTTTATGAATTGGGATGATATCCTCACCTGGAAGGATAGCCCCTTTCCGGGAATTCTTCATGGCATCTGTTTGATTTTGGGCGGCCATCATATCGGACCCCAGAAGCAGCACGATACCGCAAGCAGCGCAAAGTTCGATTTCTGCCCTGTACTCGTCCTTACATTTGGGACAATATTTTAAATCAGGATCAATCATTATCTTCTCCCTTATGCTTCATACTCATTGAGTGGAATTTGGGGTTTGTATTCTTCCTCTCATATTACATTATTTGTAACTATTCAGCTGCACCTCATCTTTGAATGATCAGGCCTGCTCACATAGACGGGCTATCGGAGTCTCGCAAGCTCGCTTACCTGCCTCGCAGGCCTGCTCGGAGTCTCCACTTCGTTGCGCTTACCTGTCCAAATCTAAGGCACATCTGAATAGTTACGGCCTGGAGTTGAGGCCCATTTCGAGCCCTAACTGAAAAGATACCATTATTTCTACAAGATGTACCTGCTCAAATCTTCGTTTTGCGAAATTGCCGAAAGCTGGTTTGTGACATAATCGGCAGTAACGACAAATTCCTGTCCTTCCATGTCCGGGGCATGGAAGGACAGTTCCTCGAGAAGCCTTTCCATGATGGTATGCAGTCTCCTCGCCCCGATGTTTTCAGTTTTCTGATTTACTTCAGCTGCAATTTTAGCCATTTGTCGGATGGCGTCCTCTTCGAAAACAAGCTGGATATTTTCTGTAGCCATCAAGGCGGTATACTGTTTTATCAAAGCATTTTGCGGCTCAGTCAAAATGCGGAAAAATTCTTCTTCTCCCAAGGCATCAAGTTCCACTCGAATCGGAAAACGCCCCTGTAGTTCGGGAACAAGGTCTGAAGGTTTGCACAGATGAAAAGCACCACTGGCAATAAAAAGAATGTGATCGGTTTTCACCATGCCAAACTTGGTTGTTACAGTTGCCCCTTCAACAATAGGCAGCAGGTCTCTCTGCACACCTTCGCGGGATACCTCCGCACCTTGTGCCACACCCTGTCTGGAGGCAATTTTATCGATTTCATCCAGAAAGATAATTCCGGACTGTTCCGTTCTCTTGATAGCAAGTTTTGTCACGGAATCCATATCAATAAGCTTCTCAGCCTCTTCCTTCTGAAGAATTTGCAATGCCTCTTCAACTTTGACTTTACGGCGCTGCTGTTTTTTGGGAAACATTTTACCAAACATATCTTTCATGCTGGAACCGACATCATCCATGCCTGTGTTGGAAAAAATCTCAACAATGGGCATGCTTTGAGACTGGTCAACACTCATTTCGACTATTTTGTCATCAAGCTTGCCTTCACGCAGCATGATTCGAAATTTTTCCCGAGTCGACTCTGTGCTTGATTGAGGCTCCTGGTCTTTGCCGCCAGGCAGGCTGAGTCTGCCCGAGGGAGAAGCTGATGATCCAGGGACAAGCAGGTCAAGAATTTTTTCTTCAGCCATAACCGCTGCTTTGCCATCGACTTTTTTACTTTCTTCTTTTTTGACCATGTTCACGGCAAGCTGGGTCAAATCTCGTATCATTGATTCAACGTCTCTGCCAACATAACCAACTTCAGTAAACTTTGAAGCTTCAATTTTCAAAAAAGGTGATTCGGCAAGGTTGGCGAGTCTTCGGGCTATTTCCGTCTTGCCGACTCCGGTGGGGCCGATCATGATAATATTTTTAGGGGCAATCTCGTCACGAAGAGGCGGATCGACCTGTTGACGTCGCCAGCGATTACGCAGGGCCACGGCAACAAAGCGTTTTGCATCCTCCTGGCCGATGATATACTGATCAAGCTTGGTAACAATTTCTTTCGGGGTAAGGGATTGAGGTGTTGTCATATTTTTTCCACAACTAAATGAGTGTTTGTATAAATACATATTGAGCCGGCTATTTCCATGGAAGCCCGGCATATTTCTTCAGCATTGAGCGAACTGTGGGCAACTAGTGCCTTGGCCGCGGCCTGGGCATAGGGTCCGCCCGAGCCAATGGCCAGGATGCCGTCATCAGATTCTATGACATCACCGGTGCCGCTTAAAATAAAGGCAGCATCTTTGTCTGCGGCAATAAGCATTGCTTCAAGACGGCGAAGCATCTTGTCTGTTCGCCAGTCCTTGGCCAGTTCGACGGCGGCCCTGGTCAGATTGCCGTTGAACTGTTCAAGTTTCTGTTCAAGTTTGTCAAAAAGAGTAAAGGCATCTGCTGTTGCTCCGGCAAATCCGGTTACAACCTTATTCTGATAGAGACGCCTCACTTTTTTTGCCTGGTGCTTCATTATCGTATTGCCAAGGGACACCTGTCCGTCGCCCGCGACAACGATGTCCCCTTTGTGACGTACGCAAAGTATCGTCGTTGATCTTATTTGCGGCTTGTTATTCTTTGGTTCCATAATGTTATTTCTCATCTTTAATGTGCATTGCACGGTCATTGCCGTGGATGCTGTTTACCTGGTCCGGTTTTGATTTTTTCAGGAACGTTTTGCTTTCGGATGAGCCCCATCATAAACATTCATGAGGTGATCCATATTCAGATGGGTATACTTCTGTGTGGTTGATAGACTTGCATGACCAAGCAGTTCCTGAACTGCGCGAAGATCCGCTCCCATCTCCAGGAGATGGGTAGCAAAGGAGTGCCGTAACGCATGAGGAGTGACCCTTGTTGCAATACCTGCACGCTCAGCATAATAACTTACTATTCTTTCCACGCTTCGTGTCGTTAATCTCCCACCTCTACTGTTCAGAAAAAGAGCTTTCAATTCAGGCTCATGGCCTCTTTTAACCCGGGCTGCGGTTAATTCCCGGCGTTCCGGCAAATAATCATTAATCCTGTCAAGGGCAGGGTCTCCCATGGGGACGAGACGCTGCCGGTTTCCTTTGCCGGTAACCTTAACCATTCCTCCGGCAAAATCAACCCGGTCGATATTTAACGAGGCAATTTCGGCAACACGCATGCCTGTCGAGTAAAGAAGCTCCAGTACAGCCTTATCCCTCAAACAGAAAGTATCATTCATCCCTGGTTCATCAAGAAGAGTAAAAACTTCGTCAATGGTGAGATAAACAGGGATATATTTTCCCTGTTTCGGGGTGGAGACTGCAGCAAAAGGGTCATGGTCAACAATTTTTTCTTTTAAAAGATAGCGAAAAAAAGTCCTGAGAGCGGAAAGTTTTCTGGCCACAGAAGAACTTTTGCAACGGGAGTTAAGCTGAAACACAAAGGAACGAACAAAATGAACATCAATAGAGTCGACATGCATCGGTTCTTCGGAAAATGATAAGAATTCAAGAACATCACGCCTGTAATTACTTACAGTATGAGGGGAATAGCCTTTTTCAACTTCCAGCCATTTTATAAAAGAGTGCAGATATGTTTCATCAGCTTGATGTTTTTCCTGAAAGAAGATGGTCATTCTTGCGTATTAACCGAGAGGATGGTAAATATGTACAGTTATTTTGATAATAATAGGATTTTGTCCCATAAACTAACATGTTCATATGACAATGGCTAAAAAAAATTTTGAGACAGCTCTTTCAAGGCTTGAGGAAATTACCCGTGAACTCGAAGACGGAGATATCGAACTTGATACTTCTCTTAAAAAATTCGACGAAGGGATGAAGCTCATACAGTTCTGTAATGCCAAACTTGATGAATCGCAAAAGAAAATTGATATTTTGTTGCATAAAAACGGCAAGCTTGAGTCTATACCTTTTGACCCTGAAACAGATATAAACCAAGAGACATAAGTACGTGGACCTGAAAAAATATCTTCTCGAAAAAAAGCTCCAGGTTGAAGCCGGCCTGGAGAAATATATGCTCCAACCCGATGGACTCCTGGCCAGGCATATCGAATCAATGCGATACTCCCTTTTTGCCGGTGGCAAACGAATTCGTCCGGTTCTCTGCCTTGCTGTAAGCGAGGCACTTCATGTTGACCCGGCACCCTGCCTCTCTCTGGCCTGCAGCCTTGAGTGTATCCATACATACTCCCTGATTCATGACGATCTGCCGGCAATGGATAATGATGATTTGCGCCGGGGCAAACCGACAAATCATAAAGTATACGGCGAGGCCGAGGCCATTCTGGCAGGCGACGGTCTGCTCACATTTGCCTTTGAACTTCTTTCCTCTCCAACCCTGCAAGGCAATCTGACCCCTGACGAGAGGCTGAAAATCATCCATATTATTTCCAGGGCGGTTGGTTCCCGCGGCATGGTGGGTGGACAGGCTCTTGACATTGACTCGGAAGGCAAATCGATTCCTTATGAAACACTGCAATATCTGCACAGCTGTAAAACAGGGGCCTTGATCACTGCAGCAGTGCAGACAGGCGCTATCATCGGACATGCTGCACACAGCCAGTTCGAGGCTTTGACCTCATACGGCAACCAGATCGGTCTTGCCTTTCAGATAGTCGACGACCTCCTTAATGTTGAAGGAACAACAGAACAACTGGGCAAGGCTGCGGGTTCGGATGCCGAGCTTGAAAAGGCAACCTATCCGGCTATTTTCGGACTTGAAAAAACCCATGAGATGGCCAGGGAAGCTGTTGACGGTGCCATTGAATCTTTACAGGAATTTGATCATCATGCCGAGCCGCTACGGGAACTGGCCAGGTATATTTATTACCGGAAAAATTAACAAAGTCACAAAAAAAACGAACTGACCGCCCCTGTCGGCATCATTAAAACGCGAATCCAAATCATGGTTCATTCATTTTTTTTAAGCGAATATGTCAAAAAATAATGAATTCGCAAAAAATTCTGATGCCGGCCATCCGTTAATGCACCAGCACAAGCTACACGCTTGTCAGCGATGGTCGAGCGCTTTTACCCCTCAAGGGCATACTGCGAGACAGTCAAAAATTAAAAACACAACAGAGTTTTTTACCATATCTGAGACAGTTACATGGAAGAAGCCATATTGAAATCACTCATTCTGCCAACCATTGATTCCCCGGCAGACTTAAAAAAACTATCCGAAAACGATTTAAAGCAACTGGCTGGAGAAATCAGAGGGGAAATCATTCAGACAGTTTCGCGCGTTGGAGGGCACCTTGCTCCGTGCCTTGGGGTAGTTGAGCTTACCATTGCTCTGCATTATGTATTTAATACTCCTGATGATAAGCTTATCTGGGATGTTGGCCATCAAGCCTATGCCCACAAGCTTTTAACCGGTCGCAGAGACAAATTTCACACCTTGCGTCAGTATAAAGGTGTCAGCGGTTTTCCCAAGCGGGATGAAAGTATCTATGATGCCTTTGACACCGGCCACAGCAGCACATCCATTTCCGCAGGACTGGGTATTGGTATCGCCCAGCATCTGAAAGGCTCGCAGGACAAAACCATTGCAGTCATCGGAGACGGCTCCATGACCGGCGGCATGGCCTTTGAGGCACTCAATCAGGCAGGTCATCTTGATAAAGATCTCATTGTCATTCTCAATGATAATGAGATGTCCATTTCCCCAAATGTGGGAGCCATGTCCAGCTTTCTCAGCAGAAAACTGACAGGCCGTGCAATGGTACGGGCAAAACATGACTTGAGCCGGTTTCTGAAACAATTTGCCCTGGGTGAAAACATCAGACACGTCCTGAAAAAAAGCGAGGAAAGTCTGAAAGGATTTTTTACCCCGGGTATGCTCTTTGAAGCCTTGAAATTCGATTATATCGGTCCTATTCCGGGACACAAAATTGAAACCCTGATTGAAACCTTGCAAAACGTTCGAGACTTCAGTAAGGGGCCTGTTCTTATCCATGTTTTGACCACCAAGGGCAAAGGCTATGCCCCTGCTGAAAAGAACCCTGGTTCCTATCATGGTGTCGGGCCTTTTGACATTGATACCGGCAAACCACTTCCTGCTCCATTTAAACCGATCACCTACACCAAAGCCTTTGGTGACACTATCGTTGAAATTGCCAGGAAAGACCCCCGAGTTGCTGCCATTACTGCAGCAATGCCGGCAGGAACAGGTCTCACTGACTTTTCCCAGGAATTTCCTGATCGTTTTTTTGACGTTGGAATAGCGGAACAGCACGCCGTCACCTTTGCCGCAGGCCTTGCAACAGAAGGCATTTTACCCGTCGTTGCCATTTATTCAACATTTATGCAGCGTGCCCTCGACCAGGTCATCCATGATGTCTGTCTGCCCAATCTCCCAGTTACTTTTGCCCTGGACCGGGGTGGCATAGTCGGCGATGACGGACCTACTCATCATGGCGTTTTTGATCTCAGCTTTCTGCGTTTTATTCCGAATCTTGTTCTCATGGCACCCAAAGATGAGATGGAACTGCGTCAAATGCTGTATACAGCCGTGTTCATGCCTTGTCCAACTGCTATACGATATTGCAGGGGCAACGGAGAAGGTGTCGATATGATCGGCGAATTTGAAAAAATACCTTTCGGCAAGGGGGAGCTTCTTCGTGAAGGGAATGATGTTCTGCTTCTTCCAGTCGGCAACCGTGTCTATCCTGCTCTTGCTGCGGCTGAAGGTCTTGAAAAACTTGGCATTGATGCCGCCGTAATCAATCCGCGTTTTGTCACTCCCCTTGACGGTGATTTAATATGTCAATGGGCAGAAACCACCGGAAAAATAATAACTGTCGAAGATAATGTAAGGCAAGGCGGTTTCGGCAGCGCCATTCTGGAACTTCTTGCCAGACGTTCACTTTCCCATATTCCCGTTAAACTGCTCGGACTTCCTGATAAATTCATCGAACATGGAAGCCAGGATATTTTGTATCATCACTGCAAAATTGATACACCGGCAATTATCAGCAGCGCTTTGGAATTAATGGGCAAGGAAAGCAGCGAATTTTGAGTTCTTTGTTCCGAGTTCTGTGTCTCAACATTGACAATCTCGCAAAAAGTCCTGTAGCTGACCATCCGCCAACGCAATATCAACAAGTTACACACGTTCCGGCGGCGGTTGAGAGGGTTTTTACGAAACCGTCAACATTAAGTTAACCACCATTGTTCAACATAAAAAGAACACTCAACTCAAAAATCCGTGACCCAGACCCCAGAACTTAAAACTCGAAATTCCTGTCCTCCATATATCTGGGCCTTTACAACCTATTTCGCAGAAGGCCTGCCGTTTGTTCTTATCAGAACAATTTCCAGTTTTTTCTTTCGGGCTGCCGGTGTCAGTCTGGAAGTGACAGGACTCACCTCCCTGTATGGACTGCCCTGGATACTCAAATTCCTCTGGGCGCCTTATCTTGACTTTTATGAGTCAAAAAGGAAATGGCTTCTCCTCACCCAGGGCACGCTTACCCTTCTATTCGGCATAATTGCCTTTTTCTGTCTGTTTTCCTGGTCCGTACCGTTCATTGCCCTGTTTTTCTTTCTGGCAAGCATCGTGGCTGCCACCCATGATACTGCTATAGACGGGTATTATCTTGAGGTGCTTGACAAGGAGGGACAGGCTAAATTTGTCGGTTACCGGGTCATGGCCTATCGCATTGCCATGATGTTTGGCAGCGGAGTCATTGTCACCCTTGGCTCACACTCAGGCTGGTTTTGGGCTTTTTTTTTGTCAGTCATTATATTTGCAGGTCTTTTTATCTTTCACACCAACAGACTGCCCCATGTTGAGAGAAAAAAGAAATCAATACAATCGCTTTTTCATAAGATATTTGCTCCCCGATTTTGGCTTTTCCTGATTTTCTGGTGTGTAATTGTCTTTGCTTTCCATTCAATCTATCAAAACACTTTCCTCGTCTCATTGCCACTGGCAAGTCTTGTCGGTATTTGTCTTCTTGTATCGCTTTTTTTGCTTGTTCTGCTTCGCAAACCCATTCTTTTTTATATTCGAAATTCACCAGATTCAAACTATGCCCAGGCATTTTTATCATTTATTGACAGGAAAAATATTACGGCCATTATCCTTTTCATCATTTTTGTACGAGCTGGAGAATTCATGCTTTCAGCCATGCTCGGACCATTTTTCATCGATTTTGGTTTTAAAGATCACTATGGATGGATTACCGGTATAGTTGGACTCCCCTGCTCTATTTTGGGAGCCATGGCTGGAGGATGGATGATAGCTCAATTCAGTTTCAGAAAAATGATCTGGCCGTTTCTTCTCGCCCAGAATGTGACCAATCTCGCCTACATGGCGCTTGCCTTCATTCTGCCCATAGTTCTGGACAATGTTCCGGTTCATACTGACGGAACCAGTCTGACAGCTCTTCTTCTGATTTCAGGGGTGACAGCCTTTGATCATTTTGCGGGAGGACTCGGCACGGCGGTGCTTATGACATTTCTCATGGGATTATGCGCAGGAGAATTTAAAGCCGCCCATTACGCTATTGGCACCGGGCTTATGAGTGTGTCAGCCGTGTATGCCGGATCATTCAGCGGTTTTCTGGTCAACTGGCTGGGGTATGCCTTCTTTTTTGGAACAAGTTTTGTTTTTTCGCTGCCGGGCATGATTCTCATATTTTATCTGCCGGCGGGTTGTATGGGAACGGCGAATAAAAAATCATGAAAGTACCTCTCCGCCATCAGCCAGGAGATTGTCCCCTTCCCCGGTATCCCTGGCCAGGCGAGAGCTGCAAAAGTTTCTGGGCAAAAAAAAGGCATGGAGAGCAATCCCCATGCCTTTTTAATTTATAAAAAAGAGAGTTAAACTTACTTGCGCGCATCAAGCAATTTTAAAATTTCTTCACTGATATCAATAGAATCTGCGGCATACAGAAGTCCAGTGCGTGACTGCAGACCTTTTCTGGTATTTTCAAAAATCATGGTGTAATTTTCTTTTTTGCCGTATTCAGCGATAATATCGTGGAGGTTCTTCAGAATGGGCTCCATAAGCTTTTTCTCAAGCTGCTTCAGTTCAAATTGAGCGTCATCTGTTTTCAGCTTGAACTCACGCATTTTCATCTGATAATCACGTTCTTTTTCTTCCTGAACCTCGCGACTCCAGACAGAACGTTTTTTCTCTATATCAGCACCGGTTTTCTCCAACTCTTCCTGTTCTTTGCTGAATTTAGACTGAAATTCCTCTACCTTTGCCTGAAGTTCCTGTTGGGCACTTTTCCCTGCTGTTGACTGAGCAAGGACATCCTGCAGGCTGATTGTAGCCACCTTGATTTCCGCGGATAAAACCTGAGCCGGATATGCACCAAAAGAGAATAGCCCCATAACGAGTATGAGGACGAATGTACGAGAAAATTTCATGATTGCTCCTTTAATTTATTCTTTCAGTTACTGAAATGTAATTGATTTGAGGAAATTGATATAAAAAAAACCGGGAAAAACAATAAACGTTCTTCCCGGCTCAACAACATACAAAAAAGTGTTTAACGAATTACAAAATCAGCACGTCTGTTTTGTGCCCAGGAATACTCATCATGCCCATAAAGAAGGGGCTTTTCCTCGCCGTAGCTGACTGTATTGACCCTGGAACTTGCAATCCCAAGGTTCGTCATGTATTTTTTTGCATTCTGTGCTCTCCGCTCACCAAGAGCCATGTTGTATTCGTTTGTGCCTCGCTCATCGCAGTTTCCTTCTATGGTCACGTTAATGGCATTATTTTCTTTAAGAAAAGAAGCATTTGTCTCAATTCGTGACTTCTGATCGTCACGAATGTTGGATTTATCAAAATCAAAGTAAACAGGAAGCATAGGGCCATGGGTTCTGCCCTCTGAAATCTGTGCATTGCTCCTGGTTATGGCACCTGATTCGATAGATTCCTCAGAACCCATGCTTTCCCCGACATCAACTTTAGCAGGAGCTGTTTGGGTCGTTTCAGTAGGCGTAACTTTCATTTCTTCTGAAGGGACTTGTTTTTTACTGCAACCGCTTGAAAGAAAAGTAAATGAAACCATTACTGACGCAAAAACCATCATCCTAACCAGATTACCCTTCATCATTTGCCTCCTTGACTAGACGAAAATATTATTTCAAAAGTGATAAACTCAAAAAAAAGGTGCCAATGGAATGTATTGATTAACACTAAAGAAAACTGACTTGAAATTCAATATATTTTTACATAATTTTTTAGAATCATTAGCGAACTTGAAAAATTAAACACAATCTTAACATTACCCAGTTATTTTCACGAAGATTTATCATGGCTGCGGCATCAATTTTCTTGCAAAATTATTGTTATTCAGTACTAAATAATCAGAACATTGATGAATTAATACTTTTTTACGGTCCCGCACTCCTGTTCCATTAACAGTGGATTGTGTGTAACATGCTGATATTACGTTTTCTTGTGGTCCGCTGCAGATTGTGGGTGAATCTGTTCATTCGGCGCTGATTCAAGATTAGCTGTTGCCAATCTTGAATTGATTAACCGTAAAAAATTATGGCTTTTTTATGATATTTTCATTTATCCCTCTAACACACATAGTATCATTTACTATAAAACTTTATTTCTTGAAAAATTATGAACGACCTTATTGCTACAAATCGTTGGGGCACCTTTTTTGGAGTTTCACAAAAAACACTTGATACTGTCTGGAATAACCTCACTGATCCCAGCGGGAATTCAGTGGTGTACATTTCAATGGAAATCGGAGCTGACCGAGATGTCTACCATCCGATAAAAAAGAAACTACAGGACAGCGATATTGACAAAACCGCGAGCAATCTGTTGCGCCACTATGCCAAACTCTTCTTGAACGGTCCGGAGAAAATTCCAAATTACAGCGGTGGACTAGGCATTCTTGCAGGAGACACCCTGAAAAGTTTTGCTGACCTGAAAATCCCGACCCTTGCGATCTCACTCCTTTATCGAAAAGGATATTTTTCTCAACTCGTCGATTCCAGACTTGGACAAATTTCTACAGCTACGGATTGGTCGCCTGAAAACACACCTTCTCTCTATCTTCTTAAAAATCCGGACTTCCCTGACTTGCCATTGGAAATAGAGGTTCCTTTTTTTGACGACAACGACAATGAAGTGCTTGCCATAGCAAGGTTGTGGATGAAAATGGAAGTAAATGAACACCTCGATTTTTTTGTGCCCGAGATATTGCTTGATTACAATATTCCGTCATCTCCTGAATGGATTCGACAGGTATCACAACGCCTTTACGACAGTATCTCGGATCAGGCAAAAGCTGTACAGAGAAGACTGCTCGGAGCATCTGTCATTCCGATTCAAAAAGCGATGGGGATTACAGCAAACATTTTCCATCTCAATGAACAGCATGGGGTGGTGGTGGTTTTAAATATGATTGGTGAATGGTTAAGCAAACATGTTGGCAATGATTATCACACAAAAGCAACTGATGCAGATATATTGAAAGCAGCTGATGCGGTTGCCAAACATATTGTTTTTACGATTCACACCCCGGTCAAGGCCGGCCATGACCGTTTTGACAAAAGCATAATAAGTGGAATTGGCCATGCCTTTTGCAACAGGGTATTGCACCTCCTTGCCCAGGATGATGAAAACCCCAACCAGTATAATTTTACCGCCCTGGCAATGAAGGTAAACCGCTCAACCAACAGTGTGAGCAGGCTTCATAAGGCCGTTACCCAGAAACAGTTCCCCCAATTTTCCAAAAAAATCACAGCCATTACTAATGGTGTACATCACCTCACCTGGATCAGTGAAGCAAAGGCTGCTTTTTATGACAGCTTTTCCGAGTTAAAAAACTGGCGTGATGACCCTGCTGTGTTTTCCAAAGCCGGATTGCTTTTTAATTCCGAGTCGTTCCGTGAAGCTTTTGAACTTGCCTGGAAACAAGATACCAAAATTCTTATTGACTATATCAACCAGATGCTCAGTCTTCACAGAAAACAGATGCACGAGACCTGGATTGATCCGCCGAATTTTCTTTCAAACCTCGACGATGGGATACAGGAACTCAGTCCTGATGTTTACACCATTGGTTTTGCACGGAGATTTTCAACGTACAAGCGGGCGGATCTCATATTTGACGATATTGACAAACTGGCCGACATAGTGATCAGCAATAATTATCCAGTTAATTTTATATATGCCGGCAAAGCGCATCCATCCGATGAACCTGGAAAATCCATCATTAAACTTGTTCTTGATATCCAGGAAGAGCTTTACAGAAAGACCAACGGCATGGCCAAGCTTGTTTTTATTCCGGGCTATGATATGAAAATTGCCAAAATGATGGTTGCCGGTGTGCATGCCTGGTTAAACAGTCCCAAGAGACCCCTTGAGGCAAGCGGTACCAGTGGTATGAAATCTGCCATGAATGGTATTCCCAACATCAGTACCATGGATGGATGGTGGGTTGAAGGATATCATGACGGGAAAACCGGATGGAAATTCGGATATGAATCAGACATTGATACTGCCTGCCTGAGTGAAGCCCCGTCAAGTCTTCTCTATGAACAGGATTCGAACTCCTTTTACGATATCTTTCCTCAAATCCTTAAATCATTCTATGATGCGAAATCCCGTTCCCTTTACATTGATAAATGTATTCATAATCTAGAACTCAACTGTCCAATATTCAATACCCACAGAATGGCTGCTGAGTATGTTGCTCGTTATGAATTAAAGGTGCCGAAAGCTGTACAAAACAGATTAGAGAAACTACGAAAAATTTATCAAAGCGAAAATTGACTATATCGCAAAAAGCTCTGCAGCTGACCATCCGCCAACGTAATATCAACAAGTTACATACGTGTCGGCGGCGGTTGAGCGGTTTTTTGCGAAACCGTCAAAATTGACTATATAGCAAAAAGCTCTGCAGCTGACCATCCGCCACCGCAATAGCAACAAGTTACACACGTTCCGGCGGCGGATGAGAGGTTTTTTACCCCAAAGGGCATAAATACGAAACCGTCAAAATTGATAAATCGAATCAGCAGCCATATAAAAAATTAAGTTTTTTCCGGAAACACCGAAGTGATAATTATAAGCAATAAATCGACCTGTACATCACTCCAATCATGTGCGGTGGATAATGCAAATAATTGATCAATACTTCCTGCTCAAATGAGCTGATTGTTTCCGGAGGAAATCCATGACAAGTTCAATACAAAACACGAATTTTCCCTCTTTTTTCCCCTCTTCGAAAACAGCCCAACAATCCGACTACACCTCAAATTATAAAGCAATGACGGCCCAGCGAAACCAGGCCGATATTTCCATAATGACAAAAGACGGTGACATCGTCACTCTCTCTCAATTTCAGGAACAATCATCCACCGTTTCCCTCCAGCAATGGAACAGTCCATATGAACAGGGATTGAATTTTACTGCTTCTTCATTATCTGTGGATGCTTTTGACCTTTCAGTCAAAGGAGATCTGGATGAAGGAGAACTTCAAGATATCCAACATCTTCTTGATGATTTATCCCTTATTGCTGAAAACTTCTTCAGCGGAAACCTGTCAGATGCCTTTGATGATGCTTTAAACCTCGGAGACATGGGCTCGTTGGCTCAACTTTCAGCATCTTTCAGCTACACAGCCCAATACGCCTATGCCTATTCTGAAAGCTCACAGCTTTCCGACTATCATCCGCTTCCCACTGCTGAAAATATGGAAGGAGCCTGGCAGGATTTTTTTGCTGATCTTCCTGAATTTGTTGAACAGCTAAACACTGATGAAATGAAATATGCGGAACAGCTCCATGCACAATGGCAGCAGATAAAAGAATATCTGGAGTCCAGGAATACGGAAATTTCACCGCGAAATAATGAAACAACTCCGCCTGAATATGAAAAAAATCAACCCGTCGCCCGGCGTATGATGAACAGATTTCAGGAAATCGTCGCCCAGCACCCGAGGCTTGCTCCTTTAGGACCATCCCTGGCCCATAAGGCCATTGATGACAGGGTGGAAAATGCCGACTACCCTGCCCTTCACAGTGAAAAGAACCAATTGAAAAATAACTTCATGCGTGAATTCAACAACTGGATGTATGCTTGATTTGATAGATAAAGGCAGTCAGATATTAGCCAAACCTCGTGTCATGTCACCCTTTATTTGTCATGCAGGTCGCCATACCCATGGCGACTCTTAAGTGTCGTGAAGGCTTCTCAGTCTCTGCTTTGTTCGCTCTATCCCCACCCGCTATAAACTCCATAGATTATTTGCCATGACACTCGTTGCGAGGAAACTTGTTGGTTTAAGGAGTGTTATTTTTATCTTTCAACTTTTTCTTCTTTTTTTTATACTCAGCGAATGTGGAATTCAAAAGACGTTTATTATATATCCGATAGCACTGGTATTCTTGTGACAAATCTCGGTCAGGCTTTAACCTGCCAGTTTCCTGAAATTAATTTTATCGAAGAAAGCTATCCTTTTGTTCGCACCATTGCCCAGGCAAGAACCATTTTAAAGGAAATTCTCCAACGCTCGGCAGCAAGGAGACCACTTGTATTTATTTCGGTCATGGACCCCAGAATCCGGCAAATTTTCGACACACCGGAAGTGGAATTTTTCGACATTTTCGGCTCCCTTCTTGACGGTCTGGAAGAATCCCTTGAAACAAAGGCATTGCGGGAACCAGGCTTTTCCCATCATACGGATAATAATGGTATGAGCAAAAGGGTTGAAGCTATTAATTATTGTCTCGACCACGATGACGGCACAAAAACCAGTGAATACAATGAAGCTGAAATCATTATTCTCGGCGTTTCCCGTGCCGGTAAAACTCCAGTCAGTGTTTATCTGGCTACCCAGATGGGCTATATGTCGGCAAATTTTCCTTTAACTGTTGAATATATTCAGCAATACAACAAACTTCCTACTGCCTTGAGATCTGTTCGGAAAAAGTTGGTTGGCTTGACAACATCTCCGAAGTTCCTGAGCAGTGTCAGAGAAAAACGCTATCCCGGCAGTAATTATGCCAGTCTGTCAACCTGCAAGGAAGAAATTCAGCAGGCTGAAGCTCTCTATCATCGCCACCACATTCCCATCGTTTCGTCCCAGGGGAAATCGATTGAGGAAATTGCCACCCAGATTTGTCAGGTTATCGATTTGCCAAAGAAAAAGGTCTCCCTACGCCCTTGAAACTCATGGAGTGCAGCGTATTTCCTTATATTCGGCTGAACCGAGAATCCCATCCGCATATCGAAGGTGCGCAATGTTGCTCCACCTTTTCCCCAGTAAATGACAGCCGTATGCGTCAAGTGCTACAGGATCAAAACCTGCGGCAAGCTTGTTGACGGGAGGTGAACATGTCGGGCCCCAGAGATGGGCCTCAGCCATGCCGATTGTTGCATCGAGCAGTGTAAAATCAGCGGCACGGTAACGATTCAAATCATAAACAGCCTCATGAACACCAGTATGAAATGAGGCCTTCTTCCAATGTCCACCCTGTTGATAGTGTCTGGGAGGAGCCGCCCCCATCATATTTTTCATAGTCAAGGTGACACCGGCAAGGCTGTGTGCTTTTAACACGGGGACAGACAGCAAAAATGAATCAAAAAGAATTTCCGGCAGATAAATGGACGGAAAACGTTTACAATCGCTATTCTTGAGACACAGACATTTTTCCTCGTTCAAATCGACAAGGGAGACATTGGCTTCCCGGCTCAGATCCGTGTACCCGAGATCGTCAAAAACGCGCCAGGTGTCATATTCCAGAGAGCCGCACCCTTCGCCAATAATAATTTCACAGTGAGGCGCCTTTTGTGTTAAATAATCAACAAGAACCTTTATTATGCCTACCGGTGTCGTAATCGGAGGTTGAAGGGATTCAACCAGATTCGGTTTTATCAAGATTTGAGTTTTCCCCACCAGGTGTTCTGGCAGAGCGCTCCGATCAAGCAGAGGAGGAACACTCTTTTCCCATCCGGTAAATTCAATGGAAAAAACAGTGCCTTTTTCGCTATTTTTTGCTGATTGCATTTCAGTTTACCCAAACCCGCTAAAGTGGAATAAAATATCAAATTCTTCAGGACTCTTTTCAGTACCCCCTTGAGGGGTATAAGTCCCTTAACAACAGGGGTAATACGTACCGGCTACGGATTTCAAATTTATAACCTGTAAATTATTTCTTTAATACATATGATTACCATTAATAACCTCTCTATTCAATATGGAGAAAAAGACCTTTTTAAAAATATTTCATGCCGCATAAACAGCCGTGACCGCATTGGACTCGTTGGTGTAAACGGAGCGGGCAAGTCAACCCTGCTGAAAATTTTTGCCGGGGTGACGGAAATGGAGGATGGCGTTGTTGCGTTTTCACGCCATGCCACCTGCGGTTATCTGCCCCAGGAAATAACCGGAATCGAGCAGGGGGAAACACTTTACCAGGCAGCGGAAAGCGCTTTTTCCCACCTTCTTGAAAAACAACAGGAACTCGATGCCCTTAATAAACGTCTTGCAACGACATCAGTTTCCTCCTCCGAACTGGAAGATCTTCTCAAACTCCAGGGAGAACTGCAGCACGAACTCGACCATTCCGATATTTTTCAAATGCAGGCCAAGATAGAAAAAATCCTCATGGGTCTGGGGTTCAAGCAGCAGGATTTCACTCGCGACTGTCACTCATTCAGCGGTGGCTGGCTCATGCGCTTGATGCTTGCCAAACAGCTTCTGGCCTCTCCTTCATTTCTCTTTCTTGACGAGCCGACAAATCATCTTGACCTTGAAACATTGACCTGGCTTGAAGATTTTCTTTCTTCTTATCCCGGTGCTCTGATCATCGTATCCCATGATCGCTCCTTTCTTGACAACATGACAAATCTTACCTGGGAGCTGAGTCTCGGTAACTTGAACGTATATAAAGGAAATTATTCAAGTTACGTTCAGGAAAAGGAAGAGCGCCTACAGATTCAGCGTGCCGCCTATGCCAACCAGCAGGCTAAAATCGATCAGACCAAGCGCTTTGTTGAACGATTCAGGGCTAAATCAACCAAGGCAAAACAGGTTCAAAGCCGGATCAAGCAGCTTGAAAAGATGGATTTAATTGAACTTGAGGACAGTGAACATCATATTTCTTTCCGGTTTCCCCCAGCTCCCGCCAGCGGCAAACTGGCCATCACTGTAGATGATCTCTGCAAATCCTACGGCAAGCTCCTTGTTTTTGATAAAATTAATTTTGAACTGCAAAGAGGCGACAAACTCGCCATTGTCGGGGTCAACGGGGCCGGGAAATCGACTCTTGTTAAAATAATCGCAGGAATCGAATCAATAACCAGCGGCTCCATACGTCCGGGACACAATGTTTCACTCTCCTATTTCGGACAGCATCAGGCACAGGAACTTTCTCCACAATACACTGTTCTTGAAACCCTCACCCATGTTGAAGCGGAAAAGACCATAAGCCAGACCAGATCGCTTCTGGGTGCGTTTCTCTTTCGTGGAGAAGATGTGGATAAAAAGGTGCAGGTCCTTTCCGGAGGAGAGAAGAGCAGGCTGGCCCTTGCCAAGATGATAGCAACACCGGCCAACCTTCTTGTCATGGACGAGCCCACCAACCATCTTGATATGATGTCCCAGGAAATCCTGCAGGATGCTCTTGCCCAGTATGACGGATCCATTATTATTGTCAGCCATAATCGTTTTTTTCTTGATCACTTTATAAACAAAGTGTTGGAAATAAAAGACGGCGCAGCCACTATTTATGAAGGCAACATCAGCCGCTATCTGGAAAAAGTTTCTGAAGAAAAAGCTTTAAAGAAACAACAATCAGCTGCCACAGCAGAGAACATACAAAGTCAGGGGGATACGGATTCAAAGGAAACCATCAAGTCCAAGGGGAAAAAATCACGCCAGGAGCAGGCCAGGATACGACAGGAAAAAGGAAAGCTTCTCAAGCCTTTTTTAAAGGTAATTAAAGAGTCTGAACAACAAATTGAAGAGCTTGAAACTCAAAAAAGCGAACTTGAAACCCTATTGGCAGATCCCGAGCTTTATAAAGACCAGGAGGCATTTGCTGCAAAAAACAAACAATATGCTCAGGTAGATCGCCGGCTTGGCCGCTGTTATCAAAAATGGGAAGAGGCACAGGAGAAAGTTGAGGACATAGAAGCACAATATGCGCAATAATTGCCCCCCGTTTACAAGTTTTTGATCAAACGTCCTTATTTTATTATATAAAACAGGTTTGATCTCTTGACCATCACACGAATTGTCAGTATTGTCTTTTGCTTATTTACCTTATATTTTTTTGAGGATGACCACCAAAATTGATGGTCTCGCAAAAAGCTCTCAAGCTGACCATCCGCCAACGAAATATCAACAAGTTACATACTTGTCGGCGGCGGTTGAGGGGTTTTTTACGAAACCGTCAAAATTGACGGTCACGCATTTATGCCCCGTGAGGGTGAAAAAACAGCTCAACCGCCGCCGTAAAGCATGTAAATTTTAATATTGTATTGGCGGATGGTCAGCTTCAGGACTTTTTACGAGTTCGTCAAAATTCAAGGAGAGATTGAAATGAAAAAAAATGTAAAAAAATGTTTCATTGCTTTTAGTCTTGCCGCATTTCTTGCTGTTACACCTTCAGCATTTGCCTCTGGAGGAGGTCATGGTGGTGGGCATGGCGCTGGTGCCGCAACTCAGGCTGCAAAATCTCCCAGTGAAACAATAAAGGCCGTCATTGAAGGCAACAACACCTTTAAAGAGCACGCAGGCAGCCGGCATTTCGACTCCTTCCAGAATGGACAGGTTCCGAACCTGACTGTTATCTCATGTGCAGATTCACGGGTCCACACCCATCTCTTCGGGTTTGAGCCTGACAACAATATTTTCATTATCAGAAATGTGGGAAACCAGGTTAAAAATTCAGAAGGCTCTGTTGATTATGGAGTCCATCACCTGCCCACAAAAATTCTTCTCATTATGGGACACTCAAGCTGTGGCGCTGTTAAAGCAGCCATGGGAGATTATTCCGGAGAAACAAGCGGTATAAAAAATGAGCTTGATCCCCTTATGCCTGTTATTTCCCAAGATGACGGAGAAGGTTCCTTTAAAGAGCGCTGGGCTAAAAATGTCGAACGCAACGTGGACTATCAGGTTGACTATTCCATGAAGTTATATCATGACAAAGTTTCCCATGGAGACATGGTTGTTGTCGGCGGTGTCTATGATTTTAACAATAACTACGGTCAGGGACGAGGCTCTCTTATTATCACAAACATAAACGGCGAAAAAGCACCAAACAAGATTATGCAAGATCCTGTGTTAAAAGAGCTTGCCAAAGGTGATGTTGTTACTCATGTAAGCAGCCTTGCTCCCTGAGAACATCCCTTGCTTTTTCCCACGCTGTAATTTCATAATCCCACAGAGGCGGCCAAGCTTCTGTGGGAACTTTTTTGGGATATTGCAAACATGATACGCTGTCTGCGCAAAGAACTCGAAGAACGGGAGGCAAGAAATCTTTCTCCTTTTGCCTGTCACAGTAAAAACAGTAAAGGGAGGCGTCGTGAGGAGACCGAATGCCCTATCAGGTTGATCTTCCAGAGAGACAGAGACAGAATAATTCACTCAAAAACCTTTCGAAGACTGACCCATAAGACCCAGGTTTTTCTTTCTCCAACTGGTGACCATTACCGCACCAGGCTGACGCACGCCCTTGAGGTTGCCCAGATAGCCAGAACCATTGGCGTCGCACTGAGCCTGAACGGCCATCTGATAGAAGCCATCTCTCTTGGGCATGATCTTGGCCACACTCCTTTCGGACATGCCGGTGAATCTGTTTTAAATGAACTCTCGCCACATGGCTTCAGGCACTACGAACAGAGTCTTCGCGTTGTGGAGGTCCTGGAAAACAAAGGAAGAGGCCTGAATGCCGCCTATGAAGTCCGGGATGGCATACTGAAACACTCAAAAGGAAGAAAGGATATCCTGCCGGACGATTTAAGTGAGCTGCCCGAAACAATGGAAGGTCAGGTTGTTCGGGTTTCCGACATAATTGCCTATGTGAACCATGATCTTGACGACGCGGTGCGGGCAGGTCTTATTGAAGAAAAAGACATGCTCGATCACATTCGGACCAGCCTTGGCAACACAAATTCCGAACGGATCAGCGCCATGGTGAACGACCTCATAGTCAAGACTCTGGAACTTGGTCAGCCACGTCTGGCCATGAGTCCGAAAATTTTGCAGGCCACTTCAGATCTGCGGACTTTTCTTTTTGAAAGAGTCTATCAGACCAAACGTGTTCACGATGAGTTTGTCAAAGCCATGAAAATTATCAAAGAACTCTATCATTATTTCATGGAAGAAGATATAAAACTTGCCGACGGACACATCTGGCAGGCGGAAACAGCGTATGGAGAAGAAACGCCCAGGCAGCAGAAGGTCTGTGATTTCATTGCGGGTATGACCGATCGATATGCTCTTGACCTTTACACAAATATTTTCTTCCCTAAACGCTGGAGTGTGCGTTAAGTTATACCCCCTGAGTGAACCGGGTTATAAAATGAACGTAGCTGTTTAGATGAGCCTCAGAAGTAACAGTTACGGCCTGGAGTGAAGGCTTATTCCGTGCCTTCGATGATGAGATACAAATTACCAATCAATTTACCACTATTTCTTATTTGAGTATACGTATGACAAACAGATCCGACACAACAGACACTGCAGAACTTCTTGCCAAGGCCTATGATTTCAAGGATGTTGAAAAAAAATGGTACGCCAACTGGCAGGAACAGAAACAATTCAGAGCAAACATGGATGAGAGCAAGCCTTCTTTTTCCATCGTAATCCCGCCGCCCAATGTTACGGGTGTCCTCCACGTCGGCCATGCCTTGAATAACACCATGCAGGATGTGCTTGTCAGATATAAAAGAATGCAGGGCTATAACACCCTCTGGGTCCCAGGTACAGACCACGCTGGAATCGCCACCCAAAATGTCGTTGAAAGACAACTTGCTGCCGAGGATCTGTCCCGTCATGATGTTGGCAGAGAAAAATTTATAGATCGCGTCTGGAAGTGGAAAGCTGAATCAGGCGGACAGATCATCAACCAGCTCAAACGTCTTGGCTGCTCCTGTGACTGGGAACGGGAACGCTTTACCATGGACGAAGGTCTTTCTAAAGCGGTGCGTACGGTATTCACCCGTCTCTACAAAGAAGGCTTGATCTACCAGGGGGACTACATTATCAACTGGTGCCCTCGTTGCCATACAGCCCTGGCAGATCTGGAAGTCGAGCATGAGGAAACAAACGGGAAGCTCTACAAGATTCGATACCCCCATGCAGAAGGTGACGGCTATATCGTTGTTGCCACAACGCGACCCGAAACCATGCTCGGAGATACTGCCGTTGCCGTCCACCCGGATGACGAACGTTTTAATTCTCTTCCTGAAAAGGCTGTTGTTCTTCCTCTGGTCGACAAAAAAATACCCATTGTTTTTGATGAACATGTTGAGCGTGAATTCGGAACAGGCGCCCTTAAAGTAACACCTGCCCATGATCTGAACGACTTTGAAATTTCACGCCGACATGATCTTCCTTTTGTCAAGGTCATGGATGACAACGGCAATATGAATGTTGAGGCCGGACCCTATGCGGGACTGGACCGCTTTGCCTGCAGAGAACAGGTTGTCAAAGATCTTGAAAAACAGGGATACCTTGAGGGCATCGAGGATTACCAGCATGGCGTGGGACACTGCTACCGCTGCAACACTGTTGTTGAACCGGCACTGTCAAAGCAATGGTTTGTCTCGGTAAAACCGCTAGCTGAAAAAGCCATAGAGGCTGTTAAAAACGGTGATATAAAAATTCATCCGAAAACCTGGGAAAACACCTTTTTTGACTGGATGTATAATATTCGTGACTGGTGCATCTCTCGCCAGATCTGGTGGGGACACCAGATCCCTGCCTGGACCTGTGAAGCCTGTGGCAAAATGATAGTCAGTGAAACCGATCCGGCAAGTTGTCCAGAGTGCGACTCCAGGCAACTCCTGCAGGAAACCGATGTACTTGACACCTGGTTCAGTTCGGCTCTCTGGCCCTTTTCAACCCTGGGGTGGCCTGATAAAACCGATGAACTGAAATTTTTCTACCCCACCTCAGTTCTGATCACAAGCTTTGACATTCTCTTTTTCTGGGTTTCCAGAATGATGATGATGGGCCTTCACTTTATGGATGAAGTGCCTTTCAAGGATGTCTATCTGCATGCCCTTGTACGGGACGCTGAAGGACAGAAAATGAGTAAATCCAAGGGCAATGTCATGGATCCTCTCCTGGTAATGGATAAGTTCGGCACGGACGCCCTGCGTTTTACCATGACAGCTTTTGCCGCCCAGGGCCGTGATATACGCCTTTCAGAGGAAAGAATTGAAGGCTACCGTCATTTTATCAATAAAATATGGAACGCCTGCCGCTTTTCACTGATGCATATCAGCCAGTGTGATCCCGGCATTACCAGAAACCTTTCAGTTGATGGACTGAGCCTCTCCCATCGCTGGATTTTAAGTCGTTTGAATCAGACAGTTGCGACTGTTCACAAAAGCCTCGGAGATTACCGGTTCAATGATGCAGCCTCCGCCATGTATAAATTCGTCTGGCATGAATTCTGCGACTGGTATCTGGAACTTGTCAAACCGGAACTCTATTCTGCCTCGGAGGAAGACAAGAAAAAAGGCCAGGCAGTTCTTTTTACTGTTCTTGAATCAGTTATCAAGCTGATGCATCCTGTCATCCCCTTTGTTACAGAGGAGATATGGCATGTTCTCCCCGGAGACAGGACAAGCATCATGACTGAACCTTATCCTGAACAGATAGAGTCCTGGGACGACCCTGAAGCTGAAAAAACCGCAGATCTTATTATGGGTGTCATTGGCGGCATCCGCAATATCCGCAGTGAAATGCAGATTCATCCATCTGCCCAGGTTGAAGCTGTTGTGGTGGCCCATGACAGCCAGAGGGCGGAGATCATAGTTGATCATACATCTGAAATCAAAGCTATGACAAGAACCGAAAGCCTGACGGTATTAAACGATGGCAAGGGACCAGAAGGAGCTGCTTCATACATTTTTGAAGACATTGAAGTTTTTGTTCCTCTTGAGGGGCTTATAGATGTTGACAAGGAGCTTGCCAAACTCGATAAAGAACAGAAAAAGATTGACAAGCAACTGAATCAAAGCAATGGCAAGCTTAAAAATGAAAAATTTCTCGCCAATGCACCAGCTGATGTCATTGCCAAGGAGAAAGACAAAGTCGCAGGACTTTCCGCAACCATGGCAAAAATTACTGAAAGTCGAAAACGACTTCTGGAGCTTAAATGATCATATCTTTGAATTTAATAATTCGAGGATATGCGAGATCAAGAGCGTGTTCCCTCTGTTACGAGTACGAGCACAGCTCTCCTTTATCTAGCTGATATAAAAGAGGCTTTGGGCCGAAGGAGGAAACCCTCTGTGTCAATGTAAGTGAGACATCTACCCCTTGAAAAATTAGTGTAGGGC
>JAHLLM010000054.1 GCA_020444175.1 Desulfobulbaceae bacterium
ACCTGCCTCGCAGGCCTGCTTGTCCAAATCTAAGGCACATCTGAATAGTTACGCCCTGGAGTTGAGGCCCATTTCGAGCCCTCGCTGAATAGATACTCTACAATAAAGATAAAATAATTGAACCCGGCAGAGGAAAAGGGGGGAGGGGAATGATCAGGAACAGGAAAAGCAAAAAAAAATTCATTGGCAGCAGGCCGCTATTCAGGGTCGTCATAAGTTGCTTGATTGCCGCCTGTCTTTTTTTTCCACCTTTAAGCAGTGCCGTAGAATTAACTGCCGCTATTTTTGAAATTGCTCCCTGGGGGTATCGTGATGACAATGGCAAGGTCGCTGGTATTGAGTATGAAATTATCTCAGCTATTGCCAAAGAGTTGGGCCAACCCATTGATATCCAACTGCTTCCCTATAATCGTATGATACGACACCTGGAAACCGGAGCGGCAGATTTTGCCATTTTTTATCGAAGCGAAAAAAGTGAAAAGGCGGGGGAGCCCCTTGTTAAATGGGGGGATTTGGACATAATTGTCATTGGTCGTTCCGGTACGGACATCAAAACTTACGACGATTTAAAAGCATTGAGTATTGCCGTGCGGCTCGGAGGATATTTTGACCCTCAATTTGACAGTGATACGACCCTGAGGAAGCATATGGTGGACAACTATGCTGATGGAATTCGCATGCTCAAGTCCGGTCGGATTGATGCTATCGTCGGTACCGCCGCAACCCTTTACTGGGAGCTGCAGAAACAGGGGCTTGTCTCCCAGGATTTTGGCAGGCCCTTTTTTTTAAGTACGGCTGCTGACTGGCTGCATTTTTCTAGAAAATCAGCCAACCAGGACGCGAAAAAGAAAATCGTCCAAACAGTGGAAACGTTGATCAAGCGCGGGGAATTTGCTCGTATTTTTGCCAGGTATTTGCCAGCGGAGTGGCACCACCATTAACAATGTCCGAGATGTGATAATGAAGCTCAGGCTCCAGGACAGCCTGCATTACAGGCAGGCCGGAAACACCTTGTTTGCTGCCCTTTTATTGGGGCTTCTGTCCAGTTTGCTGCAAATTGGGGTGGATTTTTTTCACGAGAGGAGCAGAATTGAAAGTTCAGTCATACAGGTTCTGAAAACGGTACAGGAACCTGCTGCCCGTGCAGCTTATGGACTGCATCCTGATCTTGCCCAGACCGTTATTAACGGTCTGTTTGAGTATCAGTCTATTCATCAGGCCGTGCTCTATGATGATTTCGGCGGTGTTCTGGCGCAAGCAAAACGACAATTAAGCGAAGGGCATTTTGAATTTCTCTCAATTAGAATCTGGGGCAAAACTTCATCGTACGAAATTCCACTTTTCGTTGATGGAGGGAAAAAATATGTCGGAAAAATTGCCGTCAACGTTGATAATTATCTGATTGCCCATAATTTCTTTCACCGAAGCCAGCTCATTATTTTTTCGGCCTTCAGCTTTTCAATTATTCTTTCACTTCTCCTGCTTTTTATTTTCTCCAGGCATCTCACCAGACCCTTACTCAAAACAGCGCGTTCGATTTCTGAAATTTCTCCCGCGGATCCGAAAGGAAAGTTGCTCCGTCTTCCCAAGGGACATGAAAAGGACGAACTGGGATTCCTGGTGACAACGGTTAATGAAATACTTGGCCGTTTTCAGGAAAATAAAATGCAGTTATCAGAGAGTGAGAATCGCTACCGGGGCCTTGTGGATAACATTGGTATTGGAGTGGCGCTCATCAGTCCGGATTTGGAAATCTTGTCAATGAATAAGCTGATGCGTGAACGATATCCCCATTTTGACTGCAGCCGGAAGACTCGGTGTTATGAAGCTTTTTATGATCCTCCTCTGGGAAAAGCGTGTGTATACTGCCCTGTCGTTGAAACATTGAAAGACGGAGAGAGGCATGAAGTAGAAAAGGATATACCGTTGGGACAGAAGACGCTGAAGGCCTGGATTGTCACAACCCCGTTGAAAAATGAAAAAGGGGAGATAAACGGGGTTATTTATCTTATAAACGATATTACTGAGCGCAAAAAAAATGAGCTGGAACTCACGAAATACCGAGAGCACCTTGAAGACCTTGTTAAGGAACGTACAGAAAAATTAAGAGAATCCCATGAACGGCTGACCACCATTCTCAACAGTCTTGATGCCATTGTCTACCTTGCTGATATGGATACGGGTGAGCTTCTGTTCGTAAATTCCTATGCAGAAAAACTTTTTGGCCAGGTTGCCGGAAAAACATGCTGGCAGGTCCTCCAAAATGGGCAGGATGGTCCCTGCTCATTTTGCACCAACAAGTACCTGCTTGATGAAAATAAAAATCCTAAAAAACCCTATGTCTGGGAATTCCAAAACACCATCAACGGCAGATGGTTTCATATTATAGACAGGGCAATAAAGTGGTTTGACGGTCGTATGGTTCGCCTGGAGATTGCAACTGATATTACAGACAGGAAAAAAATAGAGGAAGAGCTTGTCAAACGGGAGAAAATGGAGGCAACGGCTGTTCTTGCCGGCGGTATTGCCCATGATTTTAACAACCTCCTGGCGGCTATCATTGGATACGTTGATTTAACTCTGGATGATATCGGCAAACATCACCCAGGTGCCTATACGCTTCAGGAAGCACTGAAGGCAAGTAGAAAAGCCCAGGATTTGACGAATAAATTCGTGACCTTTTCTTCAGGCGGCAGTCCGGTTAAAAAATTATCCTCTGTAAGGGATCTTTTGGAAAAAACAATTGAATCCACCCTTGAAAAAGACAGTTGTACAAGGGAGATAACCTTTGCAAATGACCTCTGGCAGGTAGATATGGATAGACGCCAGATGAGTCAGGTTTTTAAAAATGTTCTGCAGAATGCCATGGAATCCATGGCCGAGGATGGAGCGCTTCGAATTCATGCTGAAAACATTTCCTTTCCGAATGGGGAAGAAATTCCTGATGAATCAGCCTGGGACAGAAAATTTGTCAAAATTACGATTCGTGACAATGGCAAAGGAATACCGGAAAAAATCATGCCGAATATTTTTGATCCTTACTTTTCCACAAAGGAAATGGGGGCGCAGAAGGGAATGGGACTTGGCCTGACCGTTGCCCTTTCCATTGTAAAACAGCATGACGGCTACCTTGTTGTACGTTCCGAAAAAAGAGGGACAGCTGTATCAATCTACCTGCCGGCTTAATTTGTTTCTTCGATTGTGCGGATATCGATATAATGCATGAGGGATTTATGCTCTCTGTCCTGCAGAGTAAAATGGATGGCAATTTCACTTGTCGTCTCGGCATCAGCCGAAACCCTGACCACTTCCGCTTCCGGGATATGTATTTCGGTTTCTTCGTCTTTCATGCGTTTCTGGAAAAGGCGTAAGGTTATTGGGGTTACCGTGTCGCCCTTGGCAATGATGACCGGAAAATTTCCACTTATCCTGGCTCCCTGCAGGGAAATATCCTCGACCCTGCCAACAAAGAATTTTTGACGGTTGAGCAGGGCAAAATTTGCTGTTGAGTTTTTGGTGGCAGGGAGGCGGGGGTATTTTCTGCGTTGAATCTCAAAAATTTCGTCCGGATAATGTAATCCGAGCAAGGTGCCCACATGTTTTTCCTGCCTGCACAGAAAACCTCGTAATGGCTGTCCTTGAAGGTGATAATAAAAAAGGCAGTTATTGCCGCAGGCTGGTTTAAATGGATGGTTCAAAATAAAGAGAGGGCCATTTTTTGTCTGGGTTTTTCCTTTTGCAAAAAAAATTTTTGATTTTTTGTTCTCACGGAGACAAAATAAGCCAATTTTTTGATTGATCAGCTTGTCGATCTCTGCGCTGATATCTTCGATAGTTGTTAAGCAGGTTTTTTTCATGGAGCGCATTAAAACGAAAAAATGAGAAGGTTGCAAAAACTCCTGAAGCTGCCCGTCCGTCCACGTACTATGAACACATTGAACACCTGTCGGCGGTTGGGTACGCAGGTTTTTCGCAAGACCGTCAAAAAAATTACTCTTTATCTACAATCTTAATAAGATCGCCTCGATGAAGAGTTCCCGGGGTAATTACTTTTGCAAATATTCCTTCTCTTGGCATGATACAGTCGCCGACCTGTTTGAAAATGGCGCAGCCTTTGTGACATTTTTTGCCGATCTGGGTGACTTCCAATAGCGTTTCGCCAACAGAAAGGAGTGTTCCCACAGGAAGATTGGGCAGATCAATACCTTCGGTCGTGATGTTCTCAGCAAAAGCACCAGGCTCAAGATCAAGACCCTTGGCCTGCATTATGTCGATTGACTCCTGTGCAAGAAGACTGATTTGCCTATGCCATTTGCCGGCATGGGCGTCACCTACAATGCCATGGTCAACCTGGAGTTTGACTTCCTCCACAGGTTCCTTATTAACGCCTTTACTCATGCTTATGTTCAGAGAGAGAATTTTTGCCATTACGTTTACCTTTAAATTAGAAATTTAAATTTTACGGGGTTCCCCCTGATGCCGTCAAACAATTATTGAAATTTTGACGTGTTTTTCAGGGGATAGTGGGAAATAGCGTCTGTTTTGTATTACGTTGTGGTATTGCGTGCCTTTTAGAAAAAAATTTTTGCTGTGATTTTTCTTGCCAAGGCATGAGCAAGTCGTTAGCGTCCACTAGAATTTGACAGTAAAATAATATGGCGGGTTCCCTTAAAAATGATACAGCAGGAAAAAATGCTTCAAAATGTTGCCATCGTCCTGGTGCGCCCAAAGCGTGCTGAAAACGTTGGGGCTGCAGTCAGAGCTGCGGTGAATATGGGGATAGGTGAGATCTGGCTTGTTGGCGATGAACTGCCGGACAAAGCGACAATGCTTCGTGTTGCCACCCATCACGCAGGACATCTTGTCGAAAAGATGAAACTTTCTCCTTCCCTTGCCACCTGTCTTGCCCCTTTTAGCTGGGTGGTTGGAACCAGTGCAAGAAAGGGAAGACAGCGCCATTCTCTCGCCAGACCCAGGCGGATGGTTACGGAAATACTGCCTAAAATGGCGCATAACAGAGTGGCTTTGGTCTTTGGTCCGGAAGATTCCGGCCTGACAAATGATGATTTGCGCCTCTGTAACATGGTGACTTCGATTCCCACTGCTGATTTTTCTTCACTCAACCTGGCCCAGGCTGTGGCAATAATTTCCTACGAACTTTTTTACGGCGTTGTAGAAAGTCGGAGTGCGGAAATCAAACCCACTGCAAAACTTGCCTGCTCCGAAGAGCTTGAATGGATGTATGGTCATATTGAAGAGGCCTTGAAAAGTATGGGGCATTTGAAGGAAACGGATTACCCCTACTGGATGCATAACATAAGGCATTTTTTCGGCAGAATCGGTGTGCGGGCAAGGGAAGCCAAGTTTATTCGCGGGTTTTGCAGCCAGCTCATCAGTATCACGGGTGAAAAAAAGAAATAGAAAGGATAAAATGCCAGAAGAAAGAAAGAGACTACGAACCCTTAAATTAAAAGAGCGAGATGGGATAGATCCGGCTTTGCGGCGTGAAAAAAGTGTATTAATTTGTGAAAAATTACTCAAAATAGAAGACGTTGCAAGGGCACGAACCGTCATGATTTATGTCGATTTCCGCAGTGAAGTGGAAACGCGTCCTCTTTTTGACGTTTTTTATAAAAGAAAGATTCAGGTTGTTGTGCCGCTGACTGTTACCAAACCACCAAAGCTTATTCCGTATAGTATACGCAATCCTGAAAAAGAGCTGCATCCCGGATATTGCGGCATCCCTGAACCGGATGTCACTTTAGCTGAAGCAGTCGACCCGGCCCAAATTAATGTGGTTCTGGTTCCTGGTTCAGTTTTTGATCCTCAGGGAGGGCGCCTGGGATATGGAGGGGGATACTATGACAGGTTCCTTTCTATGAAGGCACCTCAAGCATTGCGCGTCGGTCTTGCCTATGAAGCGCAGGTTGTTGACACTGTTCCGGTAATGGAGCATGATGAGAGGATGCACTACCTGATAACCGAAAAAAGACTGTATAAAATAAAGTAAATGTTCCGCTGCAGCAACCCACTGTGTCCCCATTTTCTTTCAATTGGCTGTCCATAGATTTGGCTCACATCTGGGCAGTTACGGTCTGGAGTGTGGACTCATTTCGTACATTTACTGATTACTGAAAAATATACAAAATAATTTAGCTTTAGAAGCAGGGATGTGATTTTTTACCTTTTCAGGTCGATAGTGTCTGAGGAACTTAAGGCCGAGTAAGAAGCCATCTTGCCAAAAGGAAATGCCATGCGAAAAACTGCAGTGATGCGAGACGACCTTTTTATGGAGCATGATCCGGGCTTTGACCATGTAGAATCACCGGATCGGTTACGGGTAATTTATGAACAGCTGAATCGACCGGAAATTGGACAAAATTTTCTTTTCCCGTCCTTTGAACCTGCAAGCCATGAGATTATCGGTTTAAATCATACGGAACCTCTCATTCGGAGGATAGCCGGCACGGCAGGCAAAACCTTTGATATGCTTGATCCTGACACTACAACTTCTTCCCGTTCGTATGATGCGGCCTGCCTGGCGGCAGGGGCAGTTGTTCAAGGGACAAGGCTGGTCGCAGAGGGAGAAGTGGACAACTGTTTCGCCCTTGTTCGTCCTCCTGGGCATCATGCTGAAAAAGACAGAAGTATGGGGTTTTGTCTTTTTAATAATGTGGCTGTTGCGGCTTATTATGCCCTCAATCATCTGAAGCTAAAGAGAGTGCTTATTGTAGACTGGGACCTGCACCATGGCAATGGCACGCAGCACAGCTTTTATGATACAGACAAAGTGCTTTATTTTTCCACCCATCAGTATCCCCATTATCCGGGAAGCGGTTCATTTGCGCAGCAAGGCAAAGGGGCAGGAGAGGGGTTTACCGTCAATGTCCCCCTGCCTGGCGGGCAGGGAGATAGTGCGTATGCCCAGATTTTCAATACGGTTCTTTCACCAATCGCCCGTCATTATAAACCTGACATCATCTTGCTTTCTGCAGGATTTGATATCTTCATGGGTGACCCGCTGGGGGCAATGAATGTAACCAGCGAAGGCTTTGCCTATATGACCCGGATTCTCCTTGAACTGGCTGATGAACTCTGCCAAGGGAGGCTGGTCGCAACCCTGGAAGGCGGCTATAACATATCCGGGCAACGGGACGGCGTGCTGGCCGTGCTTTCCGAGATGGTGGGCAAGAGTTTTTTAAAAAAAGAGACAATTGACAAGCTAAGCACGGTCGACTTGCCCTTCCCCGCACTGGACCAAGCACAAAGAATTGCAAAAAACTTCTCGACCCTGTAAAGTATGACGCGCTTGATTGGCGGGATCAAATCACCCTTTTTTCTGAAGAATCATTTTAAGGATATTACGTGTCATTTCCAGGTTATCTAAAATCCCCGGAGCAATCCAACGTTCTTATCGCTGATGATGACCCCCTGGTTCGGGATGCGGTTGTTAAAATCCTTGAGCTTTTCGGGCATAACGTCGTTGCTGTAAGTGACGGCAACGAAGCTCTGAAAAAAGCTTCAGACGATATAGATGCGATTATTCTGGATATCAATATGCCGGGGTTGAGTGGCTTTGACACCATCAAAATCCTCAATGAAGGCGAGTTTGATATTCCGGTTATTTTTCTGACCGGGGCCGGAACAATGGAGTATGCTGTCAAGGCAATCAACCTCGGTGCTTATGATTTTATTGCCAAACCCATTGAAGATCTTGATCTTTTTGAGGTCAAAATCAGGCGGGCCATTGAAAAACGGACTTTTATCCGACGAGAAAAATCCTACAAGGAGAATCTTGAGAGAGAGGTTCGCAAGAAAACCAGGCAGCTCGCTGAAAAAAATATTCTGCTGGAAAAATACAGCCATCATCTGGAAGTTTCATCCGTAAATACCATAATTACCCTCAACACTGCCCTTGAGGAAAAAGACCAATATACTGCCGGTCATACCAAACGGGTGACGGAATATTCCCAGATGATCGGCAAATGTATGAATCTTCCCAAAGAAGAGATTGATGTGGTGACACGGGCCTGCCAGCTGCACGACATCGGCAAACTCGTTATTGATGTCAGCTGTATTCAGAAACCCGGCCCGTTAACGGACGAGGAGTGGATACTGGTTAAAAAACATCCGGAGATAGGGGAGAATATAATTAAACCTCTCAACTTTCTCGAAAGGGAAGGGGAGATCGTCCGGCATCATCATGAGCGGCTTGATGGCAAAGGTTACCCCGATGGGCTGGGGGGCTCAGAGATAAATCTGCTCACCAAGATTATTACCGTTGCCGACAGCTTTGATGCAATGACTTCAAAGCGCAGTTATAAAATTAATATGAGTAAAGATGAGGCGTTGGCTGAGCTGTACGCATGCAGAAATACCCAGTTTGATCCTGTAGTCGTGGAAGCCTTTGCTGAAATTCTTGCCAAGCGGAAATAGAACCAATGAATATTTCGAAAGAAGAAGTTGTTAAAGTAGCGCATCTTGCCCGCCTTGACCTTTCTGAGGGGGAGGTTGCGGAAATAACCGAACAGCTGGACCGGATTCTTGGGTACGTTGCCAAGCTCAACGAAATTAATACAGAAAACATAGAGCCCACCACCCATGCCCTGGCACTGCAGAATGCGTTTCGGGAGGATGAGGTGAAGCCTTCTCTGCCCCAGAATGAGTCTTTGGCAAATGCACCAAGGCAGAATGGCGAGGCCTTTGTTGTGCCGCGCATCATTTGAAATAACGGGAGCCTCTTTTGATCACAAAGGCACAGGGACAGGAGTTTGATGATTTTTGTGTCTTTGTGCCTTTGTGGTTTTTAAGTAAGGTGCCTAGACAATAAGCGATTTATGCGATCAGATCTCAAATCGAGGAAGATATGGATTTAAATGCGTTATCAATTCATGAATTAAATGAGCTGCTCAAAAAGAAGGAAACCACGCCTTCGGCATTGACCGAGGCTGTTTTCAAGCGCATTGATGCCGTCGAAGAGCAGATTGGTGCTTTTATAACCCTGAACAAGGACGAGGCATTTCGTCGGGCCGGGGAAGCAGATAAAAAAAGAGCAAGTGGCGATGGAGGCCCTCTGTGCGGCATTCCCCTTTCCATTAAGGATGTCCTCTGTACCAAAGGGCTGCGGACAACGGCCGGTTCTAAAATTCTTGAGCCGTTTGTGCCGCCTTATACAGCCACTGTGGTAGAAAAACTTGAAGATGCAGGAGCGATTATTGTTGGAAAAGCGACCATGGATGAATTTGCCATGGGATCATCCAATGAGAACTGCGCCTATGGCGTGCCAAGAAACCCCTGGCAGCTTGACTCTATCTGCGGCGGATCGAGCGGCGGTTCCGCTGCTTCGGTGGCGGCGGACGAATGCATCGCCTCTCTTGGCTCTGATACGGGAGGATCGATTCGGCAGCCGGCATCGCACTGCGGTATAGTTGGGCTCAAGCCCACCTATGGCCGAGTTTCGCGTTTTGGGCTTCTGGCTTATGCCTCATCCCTTGATCAGGTCGGGCCGCTTACCAAGGATATTACCGACTGCGCCCTGATGCTGAATGTGATCAGCGGCTATGATTCAAAAGATTCCACTTCCGTTAACCGGGATGTGCCGGATTACTGCGACGCATTAGTCGATGGCCTGAATGGCATGACCATTGGTATTCCAAAGGAGTATTTCGGTGAAGGACTCGACTCCGAGGTGGAGGCGGCAGTCAGAAACGGCATAGAGAAATTAAAAGAAGCGGGAGCCCAGGTTCGAGAGGTCTCGCTGCCCCATACGGAATATGGCGTTGCCGCCTATTATCTCATTGCTCCTGCAGAGGCAAGTTCCAACCTGGCCCGTTACGACGGGGTAAAATACGGTATGCGGGATATGGAAGCGGAATTTCTTCAGGATATGTATAACCAGACACGCTCCAAGGGCTTTGGGGATGAGGTAAAAAGGCGTATTATCATGGGAACCTACGCCCTTTCATCCGGTTACTATGACGCCTATTACAAAAAGGCTTCACAGGTGCGGACACTTATCGTCGAGGACTACAAGAAAGCTTTTGCCGAGTGCGATGTGCTGGTGTCCCCGGTTACGCCTTCGCCCGCCTGGAAGATCGGGGAAAAATGCAATGATCCGCTCAGTATGTACCTCTCCGATGTGCTGACTATTCCCGCTAATCTGGCAGGAATTCCCGGGCTTTCAGTGCCCTGTGGCATGAGTGATGAGGGGTTGCCCATCGGCTTGCAGATTCAGGCATCCCATTTTGATGAGGAAAAACTGCTCAGAGTGGGCTTTAATCTGGAAACCAGGCTTGACCTTGCAGGCAGTAAACCTCCTTTAAGTTAAATGATATTCGAAATAAACCATGAAACTTTCAGTAAGCAAAAATATTGAAACCCTTATTCCGTATCCGCCGGGAAAGCCTTTAAAGGAGCTTGAGCGTGAATACGGTGTTACCGGCTCCATCAAAATGGCCTCAAACGAAAACTCCTGGGGGCCTTCTCCAAAGGCATTGCAGGCTATTGAGGACTCATTGACAAACCTGCATCGCTATCCTGACGGTAGCTGCTACTATCTTGGCCAGGCCTTGGCGAAAAAACTTGCGGTTCAGGAGCGGGAGCTCGTTTTTGGCAACGGTTCAAACGAAGTGATTGACCTTCTGGTCCGGGCCTTTATTTCATCAGGCGATGAAGTTATAACCAGCCATCCGTCATTTCTTGTCTATCAAACCATGGTTCAGGCTCGCGAGGGCGTCAACAGGGTTGTACCTTTAAAAAATATGCATCATGATCTTGAGTCGATTCTGGCTCAGGTTACACCGCTTACCCGTCTTATTTTCCTTGATAACCCCAATAATCCAACGGGCACTATCTTTGGAAAGCAGGAGTTCGAAGGATTCCTGGAGTCACTTCCCGAGTCCGTGATTGTCGTTCTTGATGAGGCCTATGTCGATTTTGTCGATCCTGCCGTTCGCCTTGACGTGCGCAAGTATCTCCATAACCGTGTGCCGGTTGTGGGGCTACGTACCTTTTCAAAGGCCTATGGACTTGCAGGACTACGGGTCGGATTCGGCATTATGGCCGAGGAGATAGCGGGCTATCTGCACCGTGTGCGGCAGCCATTCAACGTCAATGAACTGGCTCAGGTTGCTGCTCTTGCCTGCCTTGAAGATGAAGAGCATTACCAGAAGACGCTTTCCGGAACCAGGAATGGAATCAAGTGGTTGACTGCTGAGATTGAAAAACTCGGTTGCCGTGTTTTTCCGACCCAGACGAATTTTTTTCTCGTTGACGTGGCTGGAGACTGCAAGGCACTTTATGAAAAAATGCTGCACAAGGGAGTCATTATCCGGCCCATGAGTGCCTATGGCTACCCCACTTTTATACGGATCACTGCTGGTACAGAGGCCGAGAATGACCGGCTTGTAAAAACTCTTGCCGAGTGTTTGTGAGAAGAAAATGGCTGCTTTGCCCAAAAATGAAATAATTACTATAGACGGCCCATCCGGCAGCGGCAAGAGTACGCTGAGCCGTTTGATTGCGTCCAGGCTGGGTTACACGTATCTTGATACAGGGGCCATGTACCGGGCCGTCGGATTTAAAGCCCGAAAAATGGGGATAGATCTTGATGATGTGCAGGGGCTGGAAGGAGTGCTCGCAAATTTAGACCTGCAACTTGCTCCCGGACAGGGCGATACCAGAGTCCTCCTTGACCAGGAAGACATCAGCGATGCAATTCGCACGGCAGAGATGGGACTTGTTGCCTCCCAGGTATCGGCTCAACCTGTCGTACGGCGTAAACTTACCCAAATGCAGCAGGCAATGGGGGCAAAGGGAATGGTCGTTGCCGAGGGAAGGGATACCGGCACCGTGGTTTTTCCTGAAGCAAGACATAAGTTTTATCTTGATGCAACTCCAGCGGAAAGAGCAAGGCGACGCTGTGAGCAGTTGCGTGAGAAGGGCCAGCAGGCCGATGAGGAGGAAATACTGCAGCAGATTATAGAACGTGATGACAATGATTCATCTCGGACAGTTGCCCCTTTAAAGGCCGCAGAGGATGCCTGTATAATAGATTCTTCCAAGATGACTGTTGATCAAGTTTTGGTATTTATTCTGGAAAAGGTTGAAAATTTATAAAAAAACATCCAGAATAAGTCAAGGCAGCACATGTAACATCCATCAATTCGAGTCAGGATGTGATAGATTCCTCTTAAGATTGCCAGGGTGAAAAGCAATGACGAAGTCACGAGTTTTAAAACGCCATCATCTGATATATTACCTGGAAGTACATGATCACGAAACGGAAAAGCTATTGGGCCATCTGGTTGACATAACAACCCGCGGTATAAAACTGATCAGCAAAGAAAAGATTGAGCTTAACAGGACCTTTATTCTGAAATTAATTCTGCCGGAGGGATATTTCAATCAGAGAGAAATTCATTTTGAAGGGAAAAGTCTCTGGTCTTCTAATGATGTTAATCCGGATTTTTTCGATACCGGTTTTGAAGTAACAAGTCTTTCAACGGAAGAGAGAAAAATTATCCGTAAAATGATTGAGCAGATTGGTTTCAATTATTAAGGGGCTGCTGAAAAACGTAACGACCGCCGCAGAGACTTCGAGCGCAGTACTTTTTCAACAGCCTGTGAGTGGCTTAGGGTTATTTTCCTGTATAAGGTGGCAGGGCTCTTCAAAGAGGCTTATAAAAAAACAGGCCGTATCTTTTATAAAACCCTCCTCTTTACGGGGTGAGCACCTTTGGCGCCTTGGCGAGAATATCAAGAATTGTAAACATGTTGGAGACCGACCCCACCTGTAATTTGTCTTTAATCTTGAAAAAATCCAGGCAAGTGCCACAGGCCAGGACTTCGATATTCATTTTTTCCAGCTCCTGAAGATGATCTAATACGGAAGCCCCTTCCACTGCCAGTTTCACTGCTGAGTTCACAAGAACAATGTGTGAAATATCATTGGCAAAATGACTGAGTGTCTCAACGTAGGCCCCCATCAGAATTGCACCAAGTTCATCATCGCCTTTTCCAAGAAATTCCGACGAGAGGTAAAGTGCGATTCCTTTTTTAGACGGTAGATCGCACTCAATGATAGGTTCTTCGCTTACAGCGCCACCTTCTCCCCTGGAGATGTGCAGGTTGTAAAATCCATTTTTCCCAGAAATTGTCACCTCATGCCCCTGGCTTTCAGCAAATCTCTGTACATTTGAACATGACGCTTCATTGTCAACGGTAACCAGCAATTCAGACTCCGTCATTTCCGCTAAGGCATCTTTTGTCAGTATAACCGGTTGCGGACAGTTCAGTCCGGTGCAATCCAGCTTTTTCATATGTTCCATAAGAGTATCTCCAGATAAATTGTTCATAGCTAATGACAATTTATGGAAAATAGTCTAATATTTCAAATAGGAAATAACTATAAAAATGGGAATACTTATAGGCGGAGCGTGACACAATGGATATCCACCAATTACGAATTTTCACATCAGTCTACCGGAACAGAAGTTTTTCAAAGGCATCTGAGCAGCTGTTTATCAGTCAACCGACCATCAGTGAACATATCAAAAATCTGGAAAAAGGCCTGGGGTGCACACTTTTCGATAGGCTGGGCAGGCGAATAGAACCGACAAACGAGGCACACCTTATTTTCCCGAAAGCAATGCAGCTTATCGAGGATATGGCGAAAATAAGAAATATACTGGATGAAAGAAAGAGAAAAATTAAAGGAAAACTTCTCATAGGGGCAAGTACAATTCCTGGTAATTATATGCTGCCGCTTCTTGCCACACAGTTTCGCGAACTATATCCGGATGTTTTTTTTGAAATTGTCATAGCGGACACCCGAAAAATCACAGATATGCTCGTGAACCATGACTTTTTCATGGGGGTGGTTGGGGCCGACATGGAACCAAAGGTGCTTCATTATGAGTCATTTCAGAATGATGAACTGGTTTTTGCAGGGGCGCCGAAGTTTTTCAGCAATCTGAAGTCTATTGAGGAAAAGATGTATACAATACCTTTTCTGCTTCGGGAAGAGGGGTCTGGAACACGCAAGACAATGGAAGATTTTCTGCGTAAAATGAGTATCAAGTTAAAAAAGATGAATGTGGTTGCTGTATTGGGCTCCACAGACTCTGTTAAACAGGCTTTGAAGGCGGGTCTTGGCACTTCAATTCTGTCGAGGCGTGCAATAAAGGAAGAACTTGAGAATGGGACGCTGACTGAAGTGAGACTGGGAGAATCCATGCAGCGTTCATTTTATATCGCGACCCATAAAAAGCGGACTCTGCCGAGTCACTATTCTGCATTTCTTGAATTTCTCAAAAATTGATGGAGTCGGGAAAAGTCCTGAAGCTGACCAGTCGTTAACTCAATATCAACAAGAGCGAGGTGTACCGCCGGGAGACAACCGGTTTTTTTGAGCGGGAACGTCCAAAATTAATACTCTTCCCTGTTCCACATTTCGGGGCTGAAACTGACCACCTTGTTCCTGCCGGAATCCTTGGCCTGATAAAGGGCAACATCGGCAAACTTGATAGCCTCCCAGAACCCATCGGTATCGCCTGGGAATTCACTTACACCTATACTCACCGTTTTCTTCAGTGTTCCGTCAGGGACGTTTATTGTGGTTGACTCCATGGTTCTACGGATTTTTTCAGCCAAATCAACAATATCCTTCTTGGCTTTTACGTCAATGAGCAGCACGATAAATTCTTCACCGCCATAGCGAATAACCATATCGGATTCCCGGACGCAGCTCTTGAGGACTTCTGCTGTCTTAATCAGAACAATATCGCCTGTTTCATGACCATAGTTGTCATTGACTTCCTTAAAGAAATCCATATCGCACATGAGGATGCCAACACTGCTTTCACGACGCAGTGTGCTGGCCACAAGTGTATTTGTGTACGATTCAAGGAAACGCCTGTTGTAGAGATCTGTCATTGGATCCCTGAGGGTGGTTTCCTGCAGAGCGGATGCGAAACGTTTTGCCTCAATAACCGGAGTTGCCTCCTTGATATATCGAGTGGCTCTCTTAACCCTGTTTTCAAAAAGTTCGCGGCTTTCAGCAGGGTTCCTCTTGTCGTAAAGGAATTGTACAATCCCGACCACTCGCCCGTTGGCAATCATCGGAATACAGTGGTGCTCCATGCGGTCTGAATGCGGGAATTGTTTGCAAATATATGGAAATTCAAGGGAAGAGATTGGGTGCCCGGTTCGTTTGGCCCGGCAAAAGTTGGAATCATCAAGAATCTCAGGGCTGCAGACGTCTTCATAATTAGTTGCATAGGCGACGGACATATTATTCTTGCTGCCGGTAAGCTCATAGATGAACAATTTGCTCATGCGATACCGTTCAAGCAACAGGTTTGCCAGCCGTTGGTTGACTTCGGTGGTGGATTCTTCTTCTTCGATAACCGCCTTAAAGGAGTTAAGGCTAAAAATATTATCGACGACCGTATTGAGTTGATGGGCAAGTTGACCAACTTCATCATTACTTTTCACCTCAATTCGCTGAGCAAGATCACCTTCTCCCTTGGCGATAATTTTTATTTTTTCCAGTATATTACGCAAGGGGATAACGATAATCATTATGTAAAGTATGGTGGCGACGGTGAGCACTGCGGCAATTATAAAGCCAATCCAGATGGAACGGCTTCTTGAGGTGCTGATGATATTGGCCAGTTCCTTAAACTCCTCATTGTTTTGACTGTTGATCTGGACGGTCAGAGCAATGACCAGTTCGTAGACTTCATTGAGGCTGTCAAGCAGGTCCTCAAGCCGTTCGGCTTTTTCAGTCTCCGGGCCGTTTTCCAGCATAAAATCGATAAATTTCTGGTTGGACTGGTTAAGCAGGTCGTATTCATCTTTAATATCAGCTATCAATTCCTTTATCTGGGGATCTTGCGCAGCTTCAACGGTAAAAACATCAAGGGTCTGCTTGGACACCTTGGCCACATCGAGCACAGGCCCTCCTTCCTGCAGAGCAAGGATCATCCTCCGCATATCGGCGAGTCTCTGCTGATTGGCAACGACATTCGTGTCGTTGCGTTCAAGTTCGTCGGCGTTCAGGATATGTAACAGGGAGATTTTAAAACCGTTGATACAGCGGAGGATATATTGACTTATCTTATACTCGGGAATGGAGACAGCTTTAATCACATGGTTACGGTTGTCGATCTTTTTCAAAGCGACTGTATTGAGCACAATCACCAGGGTAAATCCGAGCAAAGAAACTACAAGCATGCCTATTAATTTGCCTGTAATACTGGTGTTTAAGCATTTTTGAATAAAACAGCCCGGAAAGCTTTCAGCGGAACAATGGAAAAGTCCGAGAATGTTAAATTTTCCGCCAGATGCGTGTGTTTTGTTGTCGGGTGTGCTCATGTGCTTCTCAGTGTATATTTTTATTAATATATTCGATAGGTTTATTCTAATTTTTTTATTATCTAAATTTTTTTTTGGAGTGTCAAGGACTGATTCCCCTCAGCATTTAATCGTTTGTTCAGTATGGTATACGCATGGGAATGGGAAAAAGGGCGGATTGTTTTGAGGGCACTCTGTAAAACATGCATTTTGGTTATATTTTTTTGAACGAAATCTATTAATAAAGAGCGGTTTTGATGTTGCAATTTCGTGTTATGATTTTTTCTTAAATCATGAGCATGGAAAGAGAAGAGCATTAAAAAGAATATCTTTCAGCCTGACTCCTTATATGTCCATATTGTGTCAATCATTGCAGTTTCCTGGAGTTATATATCTTTAAAGCGTACGGTTTTAAAGGGCGATGCGTAATATATTATGTTTTATTTTGGGAATTTTAAAAAAGATAAACCCGTCTTTATGTGTTAGGGGGATTTACGTTTTCAAACCAAGGTTAATGGGTGTTTATTCATTTCATATAAAGAGGTTGAAATGGGAATAAGGGATGTTGCTTTTGATTATGGTGATAATTCTGTGTTAGGTGTGGTTAATTGCCGCATTTTGTTTGTTGATTAATTACTTCTTTATAAGCTTGGAAATATCTGCATATAATAAATAAACTATTTACCTTCACTGAGGTGATTTGCAGTAAATAGAGTATGATAATATTGAATTGAATTATTAATCAGTGACTAACAATCGCAAGGAGAGATTTATGAGCAGAAAAACTGTAGCCATTTTAACAATTTTTGCAATTGTGTGTTGGCATACTTTGGCGCAGGCCCAAGATGCAATCAGATATAACGGTTCATCAACAATATTAAAGGCGGTTATGTATGACGCTGCCAAAATTTTTAAAGAAGAAAAAGGTGTGGTTTTTGATCTCAAAGGCAAGAGCACTGGTTTTGGCATCAAAAAATTATTGGCCGGTGAGTGTGATGTGGCTGGCGGTGGTCGCCCACTAAGCACGGAGGAGCAAGGGAAAGGCCTGGTTGAGACAAAGGCCTTTCTTGATGCATATGCTTTTATCGTCAATAATTCAAACCCTGTTAATAGTATTACCTCCGAACAATTAACCGGTATCTTGAAAGGGCAAATAGTCAAATGGGATGACCTCAATGGGCCGGCCGGGAAAAAAATTGTTATATTATCACCCCCGGAAAAATCCGCACATTATAAAAACACAAAGAAAATTATCGGGTTTGATGCGCTTCCTGCTAACTCCATGATGGTTGACATGACCCCTAACGTATTAAAAAAGGTTCAATCCTTCCCCGTGGCTATTGGCTGGCTTTCTGCTGCTAATGTGAACGGAAATAAAGACGTCAAGCTGTTGCAGGTAATCCATAACGCTGAAGAAGTTGCCATCAATCAGTCAAATGTTTTGTCGGGGAAATATCCCTATCAGCAAACAATGTATTTTTATACTAAGGGAGAGCCAACAGGATCAGTGAAAGAGTTTATTGATTTCATGAAAGGTCCAAAGGGACAAACAATTATCACCAGTGCCGGATTTTTTCTAGCTGAATAAAATGTGCTGGAAGAAAGTATCGAAAACTGAAGCAAATCAGAGTTGTTTTTGAAGTGTTTTTTTAACCTTTCTGGGAGGAAAGTACGAATGGGTGGTAAGAAAATCAGGTGCAACATGACCTTGAGGTCTAAGTTGATTCTTCTCATAATTCCATTGGTATTGTTGCCTGCCGCCTTCTTGACAGTTGTTTTTTATCGGAATGCCAAGGCGGACTTGAAAGTCAAAATTGAGGAATCCTTGGAAACAACAAGGAAAGCCTATAACAATGCCATAGAATCGACCAAGACTAAAGGGCTGAATTATGCATCTTTTCTCGCCCATGATAATTCCATAAAAGAAGCTGTTGCGTATGCTGCCATGACAGATGATAACCAGAGTATTTTGGATATTTTGGTTGAATACTACAAAGCACTTGATTTGAATAATATCGAATTCACCAACAAAGAGGGAGTCGTGCTGGCACGGGGTCATAAACCTGATAAGCATGGTGACAGTAAAAAGGATTTCCCATTTACAAAAAAAATGATGACCGAGCACGTCAAGACCTGGAATTATGAAGTTGGTAAAAACGGCATTACCCTCAAATTTGGCAGTCCGGTTTTTGAGGAGGATCAGTATACAGGCTTTGTGGGCTACGGCTACTACATCAATAACAGTTTTCTTGAGTCGATTGGGGAAGTTGCCAATGCTGAACTGGTATTTATTCTTAAAAAGAATAAAAGTCTCATTGCTGCAACCGTTGAAGGAATAGGCTTGCAGGATTTTAATGGGGATTTTTTGGAGCAAAGCTTTAAAGGCAAAGAAAATGTTGAACTGCAAAGAGATATTGGCGGCCAGATTTATGCGGCGATGTATCTTCCAATTATTGATGGAAATAAGCAGGTTTTTGGATCCATGGGTATTTTTAAAAATATTACCCGTGAGCTGAAAAGTGAAAAACGTAATTTGATTTTTTCTGTAATTTTAATAAGCACGGCGGTTCTTGTGGCCTTAGTTATTGCCCTGTATGTCATTCGTACTATTGTTGCGCCTTTTAACCAGGCAATTGAGCGTATCAGCGATTCCTCAGGCAATGTTTCTCTTGCATCGAACCAGATAGCCGGCGGCAGCCATGAGCTGGCCGAAGGCTCTTCGGAGCAAGCGGCAGCTTTAGAGGAGACGGCATCTGCCATGGAAGAGATGGCTTCAATGTCAAGACAAAATGCTGAAAATTCCGCACAGGGTGACAGGCTTATGCAGGAAACACATTCGTCAGTCAATTCGGCCAACGAATCCATGGCCGAATTGACTGTGTCCATGGAAGATATATCAAAGTCCAGCCAAGAAGCTTCAAAAATTGTCAAGACTATAGATGAAATTGCCTTTCAGACAAATCTCCTCGCATTAAATGCTGCAGTGGAAGCTGCTCGAGCCGGAGAGGCTGGAGCTGGTTTTGCGGTTGTCGCGGATGAGGTGCGTAATCTGGCTATGCGTGCGGCGGAAGCGGCGAAGAATACCGCAGATTTGATTGATGGAATAGTCGGCAAGATTAATAATGGTTCAGCATTGGTTAATAAAGCAAACAAAAATTTCTCACACGTATCCGGCAGTACGAAGAATGTTGTTGACTTGATAGGGGAAATTTCCACCGCGTCAAATTCCCAGGCTGAAGGCATTGCTCAGGTAAATAAAGCCTTATCCGAAATGGATAGCGTTGTTCAGCGGATTGCGGCAAATGCTGAGGAATTCTCAGGTGCTTCTGAGGAAATGAATCTCCAGGTTGAGGAGATGGGGAAAGCTATCGGTGAAATGAAAATGTTGTTGGTAGGAGGAGGCAAAAATGATCATGATGCCGCTCATAGCAACTTCAGTGAAAATGACGGATTTCAATCAGGAAGAGACAATCATTTAACACTGCCAGAAAAATAACTCTTCTGAGACACGGGAAAGAGGGACAAAAAAATGTTTCGAGCCGCAGTCGTTTTTCAACTGCGTGCTCAAGAATATGGATGGTATTGTTCCCCTTGTCTCATCCTCGTACGGAAACCAGTGGCAGAATAATCATTCTTCGCTTGACCAGTGAAAATTGATAATGAAACAGGGTTCCTTGCCTGTAAATTTCAACCCTTTGCCAAATGATACATGTTTTACCCCATATCGGGGGAAAACATTTTCGTGTGACTAAAAAAACAGCAATTTTCATACGGGCATTTCCGGTATACAGGCATCTCTTTTAAAGTGCCTTAGATGACCGGATCTGCTTCAGGAAAACCTCTACCTCGTCATGGAGCATACGGACTTTTTGGGAGAGATCGGATGCGGCTTCAAACACATGGGCTGCTGCATTTCCAGTATTTACTGCCTCCTCGGCTACAACCGAAATGTTTGTTGACACGTCTTTGGTGGCTGAGGCCGCCTGTTGGGTGTTTATGGCAATTTTTTCGGTTACCTCCTCCTGATTATCAACAGCACCTGAAATAGTCTCGGCAATATCGTTTAAGTCACCTATTGTTGCGCCAATATCCTTGATCGCTTCGACTGCATCATAAGTCGCTTTCTGGATTCCACTGATCTGATCACTGATTTCAGTTGTAGCAGACGTGGTTTGCTTTGCCAGTTCTTTTACTTCATTGGCCACGACCGCAAACCCTTTTCCCGCTTCTCCGGCTCTGGCAGCTTCGATGGTGGCGTTAAGCGCCAGCAGATTGGTCTGGGCAGCTACATCTGTAATTAATTGCACCACCTCGCCTATCTTTTGAGATGAGTGAACAAGACTGCTGACGAGTTCATTGGAATGCTCAGCCTTTTCCACGGCTTTACTTGAAATTTCAAACGATTTACTTGCCTGCTGGTGAATTTCGCCCACAGAATCTGACAATTGTTCCGTTGATAGAGCAACGCTTGAAACATTTGCAGATGTATCCTGTGCTGATATCGAGGCTGCATTGGATTTTTCCTTGGTCTGCTCAGCAGTGCCGGACATTGATCTGGCTGTTTCTTCCATCTCCCGGACCGCTTCTGAAACACTGGTAATCAGGCTGCCGATAGTTGTTTCAAAATCATCAGCCATTTGGTTCATGAGTTTAATTTTTTCCTGTTCGGCATGCTTTTTATCAGATTCTTTTTCCTCTTCCAAACGTTGTCTTTCAATGGCGTTTTCTTTGAAAATCTGAACAGCATCAGCCATTTTACCGATTTCATCAGATCTGTCCTGGGCAGGAATATTCACATTTATATTTCCGTCAGCAAGCTGCGCCATGGCATGGGTCATCTTGATAACAGGCTGGGTGATGGAGCGTGCCAGCAGGAAAATAATAGTACTTATCAACAGAAGGAGAACTGTATTCACGGCTGAGAGCATCATTTTCTGTTTTGCCAGCGAAGCATTGAGTGTGGCCAGATCGAAAGTAAGGGCAATAATTCCACCATGCTCATCTAGTTTCCATGCGGGATGGCAGCGCAGACAATCAGGTGTCACAACTTGCGGCAGAAAAATTCGCACTTCAGATGTGCCAATTTTCCAGACCGGCTTGTCGGAGGCGTTCACTTCTGATATCATTTCCGTCTCCAGCGAATTACCCTTCATTTCATCTCCAGATGATGAAAGGTTTACCTTGAGCTCTCTGTCATAAAGAGAAACGTCCAAAACCCCCTTTATTTTTTTCTGGTTGACCAAAAGTTTCTGGAAATTTTTCATCTGTCCCCTTTCCAGAGAATCCTTAACACCCTGCTGAAGAGATATAGCAAGGGTTTCAACGGAATCAATGTAGGCACTGGTCATTTTTTGTTTCACATAGGAATTTATCAGAAATGTGCCGGCCAGAAGTGATGCAAAAAGCACTATAACAACTGCAATCATCAGTTTCATTGATATCGATAAACCAGAAAAGCTCACCTTCGCCATTACAGTATCTCCTCGCGGTTATCCTTTTTTGTTAATCCTGTAGAAAGAAAAATCTTTTTTGCGGGCAAATGTGGGGGATGCACAACCGATGCAAGGTGCGTTGGCATCGATACACCATGTACATCCTCCATTCCACCAGCGAGTCGAACAGTCTGCTTTCGTCTGGGGGCCAAGACATCCCAGTTTAAACAGGCACCCTCTGTCACCCAGTTTTTTTGCAAAAATTTCTTGCTGAAAGTCGTGATAGCGGGGACAGGTTTCATGGATTGTGCGTGAATAGAAAAGATTGGGCGATCCTTCTTCTGTCAATTGCGGGAGTCCTATTTTGACAAGCTGCACGATTGTATGCCAGACCCAGTCAGGATGGACAGAACAGCCTCTGATATTGACAACAATTTTTTCAATATTTCGTTTGGAGTAAAAATCCTGCAGTCCAACAGCGCCGGTTTGATTTCCTTCTGCCGCGGGTATACCACCGTCACAGGCGCAGGACCCTATTGCCACTGCAGCAGTCATGGTGTGAGCTGCTTCTTCAAGATACGAGGCAAAAGTTCTTTCTCCGATAACGCAGGCCTCGGGCATATCTTCTGGAATAGCGCCCTCAACTGCCAAAATGTAATCACCGGCATTGCCGGAAATAAACTTTTCAATAAGCTCAAGGGACTGTTTCCCGGAAGTCGCTGAGAGATCGGCATGGAATGAAAGCTGGGAATAGTCGGTAATCATGGTAAGCGGAGAAGGGGATTCCGCCTGCAGCAGGGAAATGGAGCAGCCTGTGCACGATTGCCCCTGCAAGTAGATGAGCTTGGGAATCGTAGCAGGGTCAATTTTTTTCAAGGCAGCTCGAACCGGTTCCGGCAGGTTGCTTATACCAAAGGCCGTACTGAGTGTCGCAGCCACTTTAACAAATTCCCGTCTATCAAGCATGTTCTCTACTCCTTGAATGAATAATGCTCATACAACTGTCTCTTCACCTTGGCTCGTTAATGAACCGCACAGGCCAGGCAGGGATCAAAAGAATGGACAATCCTGACTGATTCAATTTGTTCCTCTGGATTTTCTACCTGTGTGCCGATAAGTGCTGATTCAAGGGCTCCTTCATTGCCCCTGTCATCCCGTGGGGAACAGTTCCAGGTAGTGGGAACCACACACTCGTATTTTTCCACCTTATGGTTTTTCACTCGGATATAGTGCAGGAGAGCTCCCCGGGAGGCTTCTGTCGTACCATACCCCTCGCCGCTTTCCGGAATTTCAATCTCAGTGCCCCCGGGTTTGTCCGGATCAATTCTTTCGCATTCATCCAGAACAAAATCTGCAATAACAGCGGCGCATATGGCCCGACTGAGATGCCGTCCAAGAACGGAATTGAGTTTGTCAGGAGTAATGCCTGCAATGCCGGCAAAATGATTAACAAGCTCTGTGATACGGGAATTATTGCCTTGATGATAATCCACTAAAACTCGTGCCGCAGGTCCAACCTCTACCATCTGTCCATTGTAACGAGGCGCTTTCACCCAGGAATATGCCGTATCCTTTTTAGGCTCAGGGACAAGTTCTCCATCTTTGACAGCAAGACCGCTGGCAGATGAATATTTTGAATATTTGACATCCTCTGTAATCGCGCTCAATTGGACAGGGGACACATTGTTTCCAAAGAGAATACCCGGCGCAATAAGGCGTTTGCTGTCACTCTGGGGTCCAAGGGGCAACAGGCCGTAGGACATGAATCCCCCCTTACTCTGTCCAATGTCCCAATATTCCGGAAAAGTTTGAGCGACTGCGACTAAATCGGGAATGTATTTTTGATGGATAAAATTACGAACTTCATGGATAAGAGCCTGGTATGAAGCTATATGATCAATGGTTGGTGTCTGGGAGCAGCCCCCGGGGAAAATAGCTGTTGCATGGGGAAATTTTCCTCCAAAAATGGCGGAGGCACGATTGGCTTTTTTCTGGATTTCCATGGACTCAATATAATGCTTTAAGGCACCGATATTTACCTCAGCATCTGTGATATATTTGCCGGACAAACGCGGCAGGAAGGGCGCGGCAGGATAGGTTTTTCCTGAAGCAAGTTCTGCTTTCACCCATTCCCTGACTTTAACAAGATCCGGGTCCTTGCCGCCATATTGAAGAATGGCTGTGATATCGACGAAATCCAGAGCGGAGAGTTGATAAAAATGAAGAAGGTAGTCGTAGAGGTGATTGGCACCTTGAATCAAATTGTGCAGGATGCGTCCGTTTGAGGTGACATCGAGATTATAGGCATTTTCCTGGGCATAAGAGGAGGCAATGGCATGTGCATAAGGACAGACTCCGCAGATGCGCTGGGTAATTTGTTGGGCGTCCAGAGGGTCGCGCCCCCGCAGAATAACTTCAAACCCTCTGAACATCTCCCCGACGCATTGAGCATCCTCAATGATATTGTTGTTTATTGTTGTCTTTACATTGAGGTGACCCTCAAGTCTGGTAACAGGACCAAGATCAATTTTCATAAATAATTCTCCACTGTTAGGATAATTTTGCATACTTAAAGATTATTTCACGGGCGAATTGCCGAAGTCAATTGATTTATTGACAATATTGTCGGAAAGCCAAAAAAATGTGAATAAACAGCAGGTTGTGGAGGGGGAAAAGAGCGGTGTCCCCCTTTGAAGGGCACAAACAATGAGAGCAAGTGATGTTTGTAAGACATTGTCATTAATAAAGACTGTGGAATGGCAGAGCATGAGACTCAGGTATCGATTCTGCCCAGAGTCACGTACGCCTCGGGCAGGAAGGACATCGACGTCTTTGAAAAAAGCAAAAATGAAATATGCTTAAAAAGCATCATATACAAGAGCAATGAGGTAAAACTCTCCAGGAACTTGCAAAAGACCATAAATTAGCAGTTCGACAATGAATAATTACAATTTTCACATGTACCTGCGGGGAGGCTTGGGGAGTGTTTCTCCAGAAACCGGCAAAGAGTCTACTCTGCAAGAATTTCTTTCATGGTTTTTGTCAGATTTTCCATTGTGTAGGGCTTTTGCAGAAAACCGTTAACGCCGAGCTGCATGACGTCGTCAACCCTTTCGTCATGCCGGAAGCCGGATGAAAGAAGCACTTTCGCATCCGGGTTGATTTTTTTTATTTCTAAATATGTCTCTTTGCCTGACATGATGGGCATTACCAGGTCAAGAAGGATTGCGGAAAGAGAGCTTTGTTTTTCACGATATATGTCGACACCTTCCTGTCCGTTTCGTGCCGCCAGGACGTCATAACCCGCTGATTTCAGAATGGCGCAAGCTGTTTCGAGCATGATGTCGTCGTCATCAACGACAAGAATGCATCCCTGGCCGGGATATATCAAGGGATCTTTCAGCAAGTCTTGTTCCCTGATCTGACGTTCTAGAAAGGGGAGATAAATATTGAAGGTGGAGCCCATATTCTTTTTTGAAGAGACGTCAATAAAGCCATTCAGTTGCTTGATAATACTGTAGGCCATGGACAGGCCGAGCCCTGTTCCTTTGCCTTTTTCTTTTGTCGTAAAAAAAGGATCAAAGATTTTAGCAAGAACTGTACTGTCCATGCCAACACCAGTATCGGAGATAGAAACTACCCAGTAAAGGCCTTCTTTGGCGTCTGGATGTGATTGGCAGAAAATTCTATCAGACGTCATTTTTTTTAGACTGACCGTAAGATCTCCTCCCCAAGTGGTTTCACCTCGCATAATCGTCATGGAGTGTGCGGCATTGATGCAGATATTAAGGATAACCTGTTCGATTTGGGAAGGATCAGCAAGGCAATAAGCAGGTGCCGGCAACATCTGTATATTTATTTTGACAGACCTGTCAAAGGTGTTTTCACTGATTTTGCGGACATGCTTGATTGAGAGATTGAGATCAACGGGCACAAGTTCAATTTTCTGTTTGCGTGACAGGGTAAGTAACTGACGAACGAGGTCGGCGGCGCGGTATCCCCCAGTTGACATGCTTTTGACATATTCCCGCAACTCCTCTTCGGAAATAAGTTCATGTTGATCAAGCCGGAACTGAATAAGGGACAGGTTGCCCAAAATGCCTCCCAATACATTGTTGAAATCATGGGCTAGCCCGCCAGCAAGAGTGCCAAGGGATTCCATTTTTTGGGCCTGCTGAAGCTGTTTTTCCTTTGTTTCAAGTTCAGTTATATCGTCAAGGCGAATGGCAATACCTGAGGTTCCGTTTGTGACCAGTGGGAAAATCGTCATATTGAACAGCCGTTCTTTGTCGCTGCCCATATGCTCCCGTTGAAGCTTGATCGTTTCAGGATAGAGGCTGATACGATCAACATGATCAATGTATTTGCGGAAAAAAGGTGCAATATTCCATATTTTCTCTCCAATTGCTTTTGTGGAAGGGATACCGGTAATGTGACTGGCGGCGCTGTTCCATTGAGTCACAATCAAATCTTTATCTATGGTAATCAGCATGGAAGGCATGGATTCGATGATACTGTGGAGGTAGTTTCGCATCTGGGCAATTTCCTCAGATGCTTTTTTCTGTTGGGTAATATCTCGAATCAAACCTTCGTATCTTATGATTTGTCCTTCACTGTTTCTTTCTGCATGGCAGGAGAGAGATGCCGTGATTGAACTGCCATCTTTTTTTAAAAGATTCAGTTCATATCCCTTGACAAAGTTTTGCTGGGTGATTTGCTGCTTAAAAGCAGCAATGGCATCATGGTCAGCTAAAATGTCTGTGAAAAAATTACGAGGAAGCAAATTGTCAGAAGAGTCATAGCCCAGGATAGCAAGCATTGCCGGGTTAACGGCCTCGAAAATTCCGCTGCTGTCACATGCAAAAATGCCCTCCATGGCCCGTTCAAAAAGATGACGGAATTTTTTTTCCGATGCTATCAGGTCATTCTCCCGTGCCTCGATGGCATGTACCATGACTTCAAGGGCTGACGAGAACCTTTGAAGTTCCCAGATGCGCTTGGATGAGGGCAGGGTAACGTTGAAGTCTCCCTGGCTGATACTTTCCGTGGCCTGCATGAACCTTGAAACTGGTTTTGTCAGCATGCGCGAAGCGCCAATCCCAACCAGGACGGCAATCATCCAGAAGAAAATGCCGGACAGGATGCCTTTGTTCTGGATATCGTGAATATGCGCCAGGATTTCATGCATGGACAAAAATATTCTGGCGTGCCCCATAAGTGAGTCACCTATGTAGATCGGGACCGTAACAGTAAGCTTATGAACTTGGCGATCGATATGTACTGAGATGTGATCTTCATTCTTCAAAGATTCTCCTGAAGGGGTATGTGGCATTATCGTGCCGAGCATGTTCAGGTCGGTGGCTGCGAGCATTGTCCAGTCGCTGTCGCTTATTTCAATAGTGTCTATGTTGGAAAGGGTCGCGAATTTCAGAATAGTATTCTGCAAAAGTGCGTAATCCTCGTTGATAATGTGATCTGCAACGGCATAAGCGGTATCAAAGGCAATGGTTTCTCCATATTCAGAAAGTTTGCTGAATGCATGTTCTTTTGCTCGCACTGTGTAAAGAGAGACTATGACGGACGTCAGCAGCAGGGTAATCAGGGAAACAGAAAGGATAAGATGAGTGCGGATTTTAAAAGCAATCATAAGTTATTAGAGCTCAGAACTACTTTTAAGGATCTTGCCAAAGGTGTCGTAATCCGAGTCTTGTGCCGGTACTATTTTTTGAAGACCCAGGCTGCGCAGTACTTTCTTATCCTCTTCATTGCCCGGATTGAGGCCAGTTAAGATATCGAGCACAGCCGAGATAATTTCAGGGTCAATTCCATCTTTAACAACAAATGGAAATTGTGGAATTTGAGGAGATTTATTGATAATTGTCACTGTGTCCCTGATTGCTTCAAACATTGGTGAGTTCAAAGAGTCAAGCCTGATGACGCCTGCATCGTATTTCTTATTGAGTACTCCAAAAATGATAGAATCATTTTTTTTCAGAAAGTGGAAGTGCATGTCTTCTTCTGTGGACAAACCTCGCTCATGCATGGGCAATTTAAGGAACATGAAGCCTGCAAAGGAGTGCCTGCCTATGGCAGCTATCTTTTTTCCTTTGAGTTGCTCAAGAGAGGTGATGCCACTGTCTTTTCTCGTTATAACACCGCCGTGGAAAAATGGTTCTCCGCGAGCTATTACGTGGTAGCCGGCAGGCTGCATCATGAAAAAGCATGTGACACAGGGAAGGGCCAGGTCGTACTCGCCTTTGATCCCTCTTTCAACAAAAGTATCAAAATCCGGAGCTGAGACAACATTCACCTTTTTTCCTGTTTTTTCCTGGATGCGTTTGGCAATGGGAGAAAAAAGTCTGAAAATGGTTTGTGGAGATTTATATGGAAAAATAGAGAATTTAATTGCATTTGGATAATCATGCGCATGAGCCAGTGCCTGGTCTATTAAGGATAACGCCGCAAAAAAGAGGACAAAAAGTGTTCCGAAAATAAGACTGCCTTTGCGTAGATTCATAATGCGAGCACCTGTTCAGTTGCCTTGAAGTATTTCTTCAAAGAGTATTGTTTTGGGTGTCCAAAAGTCAAGGAATAAGCCTCTTCTTTCCTTTTTGTTGATTTTGGAAAAAATCATGTGAAAAGAGTATGTTAGGCGGGGTGAGGCTCAGATTCTGAGGTAAGAAGCTCTTTGCTTGAGATCAAGGAGTTGCGGTGTACGGATAAAACGCTTAACCGCCGCTGACTCCAAGGTAAATCAATTAATATTGCCTGGAGAATGGGAAGCTTCAGCTTTTGGTTTTTGTGACTTTGTCATCTATGGGTCCTGCAGAAGCGCGGAGGGTTATTGTAGTCATAGAGGGCATCTTTATAGAAAACTGCTTGAGGAGAGTCAACTTCAAGAAGAACTCCTGTCAGGGCAATACATTTTTAATGGCGCAAATGAGACTCTGAAGTGTTATCGGTTTTTTGATAAACGCATCAATTCCCTGTTCTTTGATGTTTTTTTCGTTCACCATGTCACTGTAACCTGTTGTAATAATTACAGGTATATTGGGGCGGATTTCCTTTATTTTTTGAGCAAGATCAAGTCCAGACATGGCCGGCATGCTCTGATCCGTGACGACTACATCATAGGAATCCGGATTTTTTTTGAATTTTTCTAGGGCCTTTATGCTGCTGTTGCAAGCTGTAACATTGCACCCTGCCTGTTCCAGGTACATTTCTCCGAGCTGGGCAATCATTATTTCATCATCAACAAACAAAACTGTTTTACAGAGTTGCATCAACTTGTGTTGGCCGTTTGTGTCTGCGTTGGAAACGTGTTGTGGAGGATGCTCGGCAATAGGAAGAAATACTTCAAACCGACTGCCCTGATTAACTTCACTTTGCACACGGAGCCCTCCCTTATGCGATTTCACTATCCCTTGAACAGTGGCAAGTCCGAGGCCGGTGCCTTCGTCTAAATTTTTCGTAGTAAAATAAGGGTCGAAAATTCGTAAAAGCGTGGTTTCATCCATGCCGGAACCGCTGTCTTGAACCGCAAAAACCGCATATTCTCCAGGTTGAATGGCAAGAGAGTCAGCCAGGGTTTCAGATATTTCTTCCGTGTAAACATAAATTTCCATGATCCCGCCTGTTGCTTGCATGGAGTGGGAGGCATTGGTGCAGAGGTTGAAGATAATCTGCTGCACCTGGGTAAAATTTGCCAGCACTGGCGGACATGTCGGTTCAAAATTGTATTTGAATGCAATTGTGGACGGAATGGTGCTGCGTAGAAGCTTTAAGGCATCTCGGACAGATTCCTGCAGCAGGATACTTTTTCTGCCTTCTTCTCCAAAAGGGAACCTGCTGAATGACAGTATCTGGCTGACAAGATCTCTTGCCCTGTAACAGGCCAGCATGACTTTCTTTAAATTGTTTGTGGCAGAACTCTCACTGGGCAGTTGAAGCAGCGTTATTTCTGAAAAGCCGAGAATTGCTGTAAGAATATTATTGAAATCATGGGCAATTCCGCCGGCGAGTCTGCCTACGGCCTCAAGTTTCTGGGCCTGGCAGAGATCTCTTTCCATTTTCTTTCGTTTCGTAATATCTCTGAAAATGCCCTGCACAACTTCCCGGTCACTCCACTTGGCAATACTGACACCAATTTCAACAGGAATATGGAAATTTTCTCGGTGGCGAACCAAAAGTCCGCTTAACACTCCTTGGCCTTGAAGGTAATGCGCGCGAAATTTATCATGAAATTCTTTCTGTTGTTCCGGGGGATAAAGAAGTGAGCTCAATTTTTTGCCGATGATTTGTTCGGCAGGAATGCCAAGCAATGTTTCTGCGCTTTTATTGGCCTGTAAAATTTCTTCTGTTTCAATATCGGAGACAAATATGGCGTCATTGGCTGTCTCAATAAGTTTGCGATAACGTTCTTCTGAAACAGATAATTTTTTATTGCTGAGCTGCAGGGACTTTGTCCGTTCATACACCATCTCCTCAAGATGGTCGTGCTGTTTTTGCATCTGCTTATCATGTGCTTTGCGGGTATTTGCAGCTTTAAGGCCCTGTTTGACAATATACAAGCAGAGCAGGCTGACCAGCAGAAGAATGACTGTTGAATGGGAAACAAGTTTTTTTACGAAAACTGCGATTTCCAGCTCAACATCGCGTGTATAGACGCCGGTACCGATAATCCAGTTCCAGGGGGCAAAAGATCTGACAAACGACTGTTTATGGACAATGAGGTCCGGGTTGTCTTTCCATTGCCACAAATATTCAACATAGCCGCTTTGACTTGCTTCAACAGTTTTGACAAATTCGATAAAAAGATGCGTTCCGTTCGGATCGGCAAATTGCGACAGGTCCTGGCCATCTAATTCAGGTCGATAGGGATGCATCACCATTCTGGGGGTCGTGTCGTTGATCCAGAAGTAATCTTTCAGGTCTTTACCGTATCGGAGTGATTTTATCTGCTGAATGGCTCTGTGCTGTGCCTCTTGGCGAGTGAAAATACCATTTTTTTCGAGAAGATGGTGATAGCTTAGAATGTCGAAAGCTATCTGGGTTACTTCACTGATGGTTTCTTTCTTTTTAGCAATGAGATTGTTTTTAAAAGAGGGAAGAGTCACGAAAAACTGGCTGATCACAAAAAGTAGAACTGCAAACATTGAAGGAAGAAGCACTTTTATAACCTCTTCTTCTTGAAACATTTTGACCATATTTTTTTGGATATCCTTTAAAAAGTCTCATTCCGCATAACACCGAGCCTGGCTCTTTTTTCGTTGCCAGAGCAATTCCGGCAACTGGAAATGAACGAAAGCACGGTATTGCTGTGCGTTAAGTAATTTTAATCACCACTTGGGAAGAACTCGCTTTCTGTCACTCAAACGTAGAGAAAACAGGCCTGGGTGAAAAAAATGAGTATGAAAAAACGTAAAGTAACAGAGCGTACAAAAAAATTATAAACAAATAATGTGCGTATATCTACCTATATTTTTGGAGATCTGTTATATGTAATCCGGCAGGCGTTATGGCGCAAAGGCGAGCTCAGCAAGCATCGGAAAGGTATTTCCCTGAAAGAGCTGCTTGTTTGTGTCATTTTTGGTTTTTTATGGGTTGTATTTTTTTTATTTCCGCCACATTTTGAAAAATAATTGACAGGAAATTACTTGAATGACATACATTAGTTTTAAAATGTATGTCATTCAAGTATCTGGAGAAAGAGATGAGCGGGAAGTTGCTTAATACACGTGAAGTTGCGGAATTTCTGAATGTAAATGAAAAAATGGTCTATTCCCTGGTGGCTGATAAAGGGCTGCCAGCCACCAAGGTTACAGGAAAGTGGCTTTTTCCAAAGCACCTTGTTGAGCAATGGATCGAAAATAATATCAGCCAGTTGCCCCAGAGGATTGATGGACTCTCTTCTTATAATGACCTCATTATTCTTGCCGGCAGCAACGACATTCTTCTTGATAAGCTGATTTCTATTTACAACAAGAACTCAGGCCGTCTGGCCGTATTCGGCAATCTCGGTTCCATGGGAGGGATACATGCCTTGCGGCGGAATCTCTGTCATGTTGCCGCCAGTCATTTGATGCAGGATGATGAAGAGGAATACAATTTCGATATTGCGCGTCGTGAGTTGGACACAATGCCTGTTGTCGTCAATTTCTGCCGACGCCAACAGGGGCTGCTCATCAAAAAGGGGAACCCGAAAGGTTTGACCGGGGTGGCTGACCTGGAACGAAAAGATATTACTATTGTCAATCGGGCACTTGGCACCGGCACCCGTTTATTACTCGATACAGAGCTGGCAAAAGTCGGCATAAATTGCAAACAGATAGATGGGTATGGCAGGGAGGTAAACAAACATCTTGATGTGGGGCTTGAAATTCTTTCGGGGCGGGCAGATGCAGGGCCAGGTATTGAGGCTGTGGCTTACCTTCTTGATTTGGATTTCATTCCCCTTCGCTGGGAACGGTTTGATCTGTTGGTGAACAAAGAACGATTTTTTGACAAATCCATACAACAATTTCTGGGACTGCTGCATGATCGTGAATTCACTGCCCTGGTCGATGAGACCGGCGGCTACGACCATAGTCTGTCCGGAAGGATGATTTTCCCTGAGCAGAAAAGCTGATGTGCCTTGTTCTCCAGCTTGAGGGCAACGGTGTAAATTTATTAGTAACTATTCAGCTGCACCTCATCTTTGAACGATCAGGCCTGCTCACATAGACG
>JAHLLM010000003.1 GCA_020444175.1 Desulfobulbaceae bacterium
GCCTCGCAGGCCTGCTTGTCCAAATCTAAGGCACATCTGAATAGTTACGGCCTGGGGCTGAGGCCCATTTCGAGCCCTCGCTGAATAGATACATTTTTTTTAAGTAATTAAGTTTAAAGTATTGCGTTAAAGCCGCTCAGAAGAAGGGCTTTAACCCTAAAACATAAAACTTAAAACTCATTTATATCGCGTAGGTATTTTCCTTTTTATGATGAATCTCGGCAATAAGCCTGGCGATCTTGCTTCCCGCACTGGTATCAACCGTGTAATCAAAGAGCTGGGGATGGGTTTCAAGATAAGAGGTGTTAAAGTCTCCTTTCTGGAAATCAGCATCGTTCACCAGATTCAAATAAAATGGAATAGTAGTTTTGGGCCCTGTAATGGTGTAATTGGTCAGACAACGCCGGAGCCGGTCAACTGTTTCGTTCCAGCTAAATCCGAAAACAGTCAGTTTTACCAGCAACGAATCGTACACCTCCGGAATGGTAAAACCCTGGTAGACGAAACCGTCAAGACGTACCCCGTAGCCACCCGGAGACCGGTAAACCGAAACGGTTTTACCACCTTCCGGCATGAAGTCATTCTGGGGATCTTCAGCATTGATACGAACCTCGATAGCATGGCCTCGTATTTGAATATCATCCTGGCTGAAAGAAAGTGTCTTGCCCAGTGCAAGTTTAATCTGCGTCCTGACAAGATCGATACCTGTGATCATTTCGGTGACTGTATGCTCAACCTGGATCCTGGTATTAATTTCCATGAAATAGAAATTATAATCTTTATCCACCAGAAATTCGACTGTGCCGGCATTAAAATAATTTGCCGCCTTGGCTGCCCGGACAGCTGTTTCACAGATGCGATCAAGAAGATCCTGATCCTTAATCATCGAGGGGGCAATCTCGACCAGTTTCTGATTACGCCGCTGGATGGAGCAATCACGGGTTCCAAGGTGGATTGTTGTCCCCTCCTTATCGGCGATTACCTGAACCTCTACATGTTTGGGCGTCAGAACTACTTTTTCCAAAAAGACATTATCGTTATTAAAGGCGGCTTTTGCCTCGGAACGGGCAACAGGGAGCTGCTCTTTGAGCTGCTCATCGTTTTCAATAAGCCGTATTCCCCTGCCGCCGCCACCGGCTGTGGCTTTCAGCATAACAGGGTATTTATACTTAGCGCCAAACTCCAGGGCCACCTTCATGCCTTCGTCACCTGGAGGAAGATTATCCGTACCCGGAACCATGGGAATGTTGGCCTCAGCCATGATCTTTCTGGCAATTACCTTGTCGCCCAGATCACGGATAACATCATGGGATGGGCCGATAAAGATAATTCCGGCCTCCTCACAAGCCTTTGAAAAATTTGGATTCTCAGCCAAAAAACCGTACCCGGGGTGGATGGCATCCACTCCGTGATTTTTGGCGGCTTTGATGATGGTCTCAATGCTCAGGTAGTCCGAGCGGGGTCCATCACCAATCCAGACAGCCTCATCAGCCACACGTATGTGGAGTGCAGCGCTATCCGGCGTTTCATAGATTGCAACCGCCGTATGTCCAAGCTCTTGAATAGCGCGAATGATGCGCAATGCAATCTCACCTCGATTTGCTACCAATATCTTCTTTTTCAAGAAATCACCTCATATAATCAATTTGTTTAATAAACAAATACCTAACCGCAGCATAGCTGGACTCTGTTCAATACCCCTTTGAAAGGTTTAAGACTCTCATGAATTAGCCATGTTCTCTCATTTCACACAGCCGAACTCCTTGTAGGCAAACCCTTAGTTCCCCAAAAAAAGAATCTAACCTCAGCATAGCTGGATAAAATTCTTGGGGGTTGACCTTGTTCTCTCATTTCACGCAGCCGAATTCCTGGTAGGCAAACCCGTAGACCCGCAAAAAAAGAATCTAACCTCAGCATAGCTGGATAAGATTCTTGGGGGTTGACCTTGTTCTCTCATTTCACGCAGCCGAATTCCTGGTAGGCAAACCCGTAGACCCGCAAAAAAAGAATCTAAACATTATTCGGGCATGAAAAAAACTATATAACGAAATCTCACTCGCCATAACCTGACAACATAAGACTTCCTCTTTGAAAGATCAGAATGAATCCAAGGAGAACAGAGGAGAAACAAAGATGGTCAAGATTTTCAAAACATAAACTTTTTTAAAGTAACAGAGGCTTTTTAATTTGGCAAGAAGAATAAATCAAAAAGCCAAACCAGCACTTTTGGCAAGGAAAGCTGCCATGGCAATAACATCCAGGAACAGTAAAGCGGCTCACCCGGAAACGGAAAACACTTACAAACTATCCCTCCCCGGCCAGCGCTCTTTCCAGGCCGGATCTTCGTATTGTCCTCTGTTTTACCGCCTCCACAAAAACATCTTTATCGCCCCAGATTTCAATGGATTTTACCGCACGTGTTATACCTGTATAAACGAGTTCACGGCAGAGAACCTGGGACATTGTCGCTGGGATGAGAAGCACTACATGGTCAAACTCCGATCCCTGGCTTTTATGAACAGTCATGGCAAAGGCTGATTCATGTTCGGGCAATCTTGCCGGCAGAAGCTTCAGCACATGATCTCCCTCAGCAAAACAGGCTTTTAAAGCGCCATCCGCTTCCTTATCTCGGAGAATAAGCCCGGTATCTCCATTATAGAGCTGCAATCCATAATGATTTCTGAGTATCATAATTTGCCGGCCATTATAAAAGATGTCGTCATTATCGGCAAAAATCCGTCCAGCAATACGATTCACATTTTCAACCCCGGAATCGCCTTTTCGAAGTGCTGCCAGGACCGCGAACTCTCCCATTAAAGACAAGGCCTCATTGGCAGAAACCGCCCCTTGAATTTTATCATGTTGTTTTTTGAGATACAGGGAGATATGGTGCTCAAAAAGATCCTGCGTTCCTGCAAAATCACGCCAGACAACATCGGGCAATGCATTATCCAGTAAAACATCCAGCGCTCCCTGCCCATCCCCCTGATTAACTAAACGGCTCAAGGCGCCAATGCCGCTGTCATGACCGAAACGCCAGCTTGTTTTTAATTCCGCCAGGGCATCGGTAAGCCCTCCCCGAGCCAACCCTTTGCAGATATCTCCAAGAACAGAACCAGGCTGCACCGAGGCCAACTGATCGCGGTCTCCCAGCAACAAAAGCGCGCAGTGCTCAGGAAGAGCGTCCATAAGGGCTGCCATAAGGGGTAAATCAACCATGGACGCCTCATCCACCACAACAAGGCTTGCAGGAAGCGGATTTTTGGCATGATAATGCCATCCCTGTGACGATCTTCCCAGCAGACGATGCAGGGTAACTGCTTCCTCAGGTATGGCCTCTTTCACCTCCGGGGAACAGTCAAGCAGGAGCTTGGCGTGGCGTATCGAATCCTGCAATCTGGCAGCAGCCTTGCCGGTTGGCGCAGCAAGAAAAAGAGTGCTTTCACTTTGATTCTGTTCAAGATAGAGAACCAGCATCCGGGCTACGGTTGTGGTTTTCCCGGTTCCCGGACCTCCGGTGATGACGCAGAATTTTCGACAGAGGGCTTTACGAACAGCCTCCTTTTGCCAGTCTGTCTCCGTATTTGCCGATGTCGATTCCCGGCCAAATATTCTGTCCAGCCCGGCATCAAGCCTTTCCACATTAAGCCAGCCCGGTGTCTTGCGGCATTTTTCCAGGACAAAATCGGCCACCTTTTTCTCATAGAGCCAGTAGCGCTGCAAGTAAAGCAGCGTATCATCCAGAATAAGAGGTTTCCACTCTCCCGGTTCACCCACAACACCGCTTGACAACAACGTCTGCCGCCACGCCCCTGCATCCGGGCAGCGAACTTCTCCATCAGGCAGAAGAACATCCGCGTCTGACAACTCCGCCAGGTCAATGCAAATATGGCCAGCGGAAGTATGCCGACTGATGAGCTGCGCTGCGATACGCAATTCGTCAGAAGGCGTATCAGCCAGTCGCCCAAGATAATCGGCAAAATGCGATCCAAGGAGATGAGTCTGGTCTATTTCCATTCCTGCGCCACGAGTGTTTCACTTAATCCTGCCACAAGCCCGGCATCAGGCCGATCATAAAAAATACCATAATCCCTGCTGCCCTGCTCTGCCTGAACTCCCCTTAGAAAAACGTAAAAAACGCCGCCAAAATGCTCCTCAAAATGATACTTTGCCAATCTCTGCTGCAGATACTGGTGCAGGGCTATGGAATAGAGAAGATACTGCAGGATGTATTTCTCACGAACCATCACCTCCTGCAGCAAACCGGATTGATAGCAGCTTTTATCAAATCCCAGAAAATTCGATTTCCAGTCAACTATGTAAAACCGACCGTTATGTTCAAAGACAAGGTCGATAAATCCTTTCAGGAAACCCTTTTCAGTTGCAAACTCAAGAGATGACGCCGTTGCATCAGCCATTCCAAAAGCGGAAAAAAGAGTGCCGACAGAGCGGGCGCGGACTGCGGAAAGAGGGAAATAGAATTCAAGTTCATTTAAGCGGCTTTCCATGCCGACATTTTGCAAGGCAAACTCCGAATCCGGTAAAAGGGGCACAGAGAGAACGTTTTTTACCATATTCCAGATAGGAGCCAGCCATTTTTCGTCAAACCGGTAGGCAGTCAGTTTTTTCAGGATCAGCTCTCTGCATATGTCCGGCTCACTCTTGACAAGAGTAAAGTCAAGATGCTCAAATATTTCATGCATGAAAACACCGGGGCCGGCACCTTTGGGGAATGAAAAAATGGAATTCTCTTCACTTGCCCCTTTTTCATCCGGACCGGCAAGCATTTTTCTTTTCTCATGGCTTGTCATGCGGGCAATTGCCGAAAAACTGGAAACCTGTAAATTCCGGACAACTTTCCCGTCAAAAAGCGGGCATCCATCAACACTCTCCTGCCCGGCAGGGAGTTCCGCCACACCCGGTTCATCTTCACCAAACTGCGCAAGATGTATTGTTCCCTGCGACTTATTGACAACATCCTGCAGCTCAGCAGCTATCTGGTCATCCGTGATATTTTTAAACCGTTTTTTTAAGGCAGCCAAATCATCTTGACCGCGCAAAAGCCAGGCAAGGGCCGAACTTTCCGCCCCGTTAAAACCTCCCCAGACAAGATAGCATCGATTGATTGCCCGGGTCAGAGCCACATAAAGCAGACGCATATTTTCAGCAAGCTCTTCCTCTTTTGCCAACTCCTTGAAAAAATCCTGCTCCGCCGAACCAAGATCCAGAGCCGGTCTGTTGTCATCGTCACGCAGATGAAAGGAAAAGGCCCCGGAGGGATTTCGGACACCAGACCAGGTGAAAGGGCAGAAAACAACAGGATACTGCAGTCCTTTGGAACGATGGATGGTAACAATCTGCACCCTTTCTCCATCGCTTTCAAGTCTCAGCTGATACTCCTCCACGGATTTTTGCCTGCCGGAAATCCTGTCGGCAAGCCAGGCACGCATCAGAGCCATGGAAGCCTTTTCACTATGCTCATACTGGTGCAGGGCCTCTCCAAGGTGAAGAAGATTCGTCAAGCGCCTCTCTCCATCGTCGAAACGCAGCAGCTGCTCCCGAACATTTTCATGCTCAAGCAGCCGCCGAAACAAGGATATAAATCCTTTTTCCTGCCAGCTCTTGTGATACTTGCCAAAAACCGTAAACCAGCGGCTCAATTTTTCCTCGTCTTGCTCAAACTCCTTGAACATAAAGCAGGAGCCTGCCAGGATATCCGTTGACACGGCAGCACGCACCGCGCGTTCATCGCCCGGAAAGGCTACTGCGTCAAGTACGCACTGCAACTGCAGAGCTTCGCGGGACGCAAAGAGATCATCCGCACTCTGGACAACCGATGCAACTCCCTTCTCCGCAAGGGCTTTCTGCACTAACTGCGCTTCACTGTTCTCCCGGACAAGCACGGCAATATCCATGGGGCAAAGGGGTCTGTCACCAATAAGGGCCTTTTGCTTTACGCCAAGAGAAAGAAGACGACAGATTTCCGCGGCAAGTGGTGCAAGAATTCCGTCTTTTGCATCCTGCTTATTCAGGAGCTTTTTCTCCCAATTTCTACGCCGTATCTGCCAAAGCTGAAAAGGAGCCTCCCGGCAGCCGTTTATCGTCAGCACGTTTCTTTTCTTTATATCGGCTGCGGCGACACCTGAAAAGGCTATTTCCCTGAAAAGAAAAGGATTGTCTGCTGCTGAAAAAAGAGTATTTACCGCCCTGACGAGCCCGGGCTCGGACCGGTAATTATGTTCAAGTGCCCATTGGGAATCGACATCCCTGCCTGCTTTCATATACGCGAATATATCCGCTCCGCGAAAACTGTAGATCGCCTGTTTGGGATCGCCGATAATGTAAAGCAAACTCCCCTGCCCGTTCCTGTATAAAGTTGAAAAAATATCATACTGCACAGGATCGGTATCCTGAAACTCATCAATAAGTGCAGCCGGGAAACGATTTCGAATCAGGGACATGAGAAATTGTCGATGGGGGCCTTGTAATCCCTGCTGCAGCCGATTCAACAAATCATCATAGGCAAAAACGTTTTTTTGGTTTTTCCGGAGATCAAACTCCGTCATGGCAAAAGCAGCCGCTTCCTGCTGCACAGCAATGAGACATCTGTGAAAAAGGTCCTGCAATCCGCTATGGGCATCATACACATCCTGACATATATCAAAAAATGGATGGGAAGGAGGAATGCCTTTTTTTTTCGTGGCCCGACAGAGGGACTGCGATGTGAATTTCTCAAAGCTCTCTGTCAATGCCCCCCGGTACGGGGCATGTGCAGTACAGAACACCTCCATCTCAGCAAGCCAAACAGGAATCTTGTCCGGCTTGTATGAGTTTTTATTCAAAGGAGACGGATCGGCACAGAGCAAATCCCTGACTTCATTTTTTGCAGAAGGCCAGGCATCAAAAAGACGCTGAAGATTCCTTCCTACCTCCTGCTCCAGCCGGAGCAGATCGCCATTTTGCATGATTGCATCCAGCCAACCCTCTTTGACTAGAGGCAGAAAAAGCAAGCCGGGCCGCACCTTTTTCAGAAGGGAAAAAAGAGCTTCAGGTTGCAGCTTACCGCGGGCAAAGGTAAGAAAAGAGGGGGGAAATCTCTCGACCTGCCTGCGCCAGAAATCCGCAGCAACTTCATAAAGGACATCATCAAGATCAGGAACCAGTTCCGTATCAAAAAGGGCGCCGCTTTCCAGGGAATTCTCCCGGAGCATTTTTTGGCAAAAGGCATGAATGGTAAAAATTGCCGCTTCGTCAAAATTCTGAAGTGCGCTTAAAAGCCGTTTTGCCGCCTTTTCATGATTGATCTCCCTTTCAAGAAGCTGCGTCTCAAAATCATCTTTCCCTTTTCCTGATTCAAAGGCCAGAAGGCAGTTCTGCACCATCTGCCGGACGCGTATGCGGAGATCTTCCGTTGCCGCCTTGGTATAGGTCACAACGAGAATCTGACCGACATCGAGCTTTTTCTCAATAAGCAGACGGACAAAAAGACAGGAAATAGTATAGGTTTTGCCGGTTCCGGCACTGGCTTCAATGAGATGAAAACCGCTCAGCGGATAGCGCATCAACTGTGACATGTTTTTTGAACCAAAGACTCAAGAGTAGCTCTGCCAAGGCAAAGAGGATAAAAAAAAGCGATTGGGAATATGCGGGTTTTGAATGCCAACCCAATGGCTGATTTCTATGAAAACGGCAATAGTAAAATGCAAAACTGAGTTTAAATATGCTTTGACAAGAAAATCAAAACATTTTTTGTGCGCATTTTTGTCACACTCATCAACTGAGCATGTCAGCTTACCAATGACTGCTGAAACAAAGTGTACATTATCACAAAGCGGACAGTATATACACAGCAGGAAGAATGAACAAAAAAGGCAGAAACATATGAATGCCTCTGCCTTTCTCTGTTCTGCTTATTTACCAGACTGAAATTTAACGAGATACCACCTTTTGGCGATCTCGCATTTTAGTGAGTATGACCATCGTCACCTCCACCACCGGGATCGGTCGTCCCGGGAAAGGCAGAGACAAGATTGAGATGTGTGGCAAGGTCAAGCCCTGGGGTGACTAAAATTTCTTCGCTTCCATGCCTGAAAACAAATGTATCCTTTGCGGTAAGTTCAAGAAAATACCCGTGGTACATCATCCCTTCCATCAAGTCGCCGGCCATTGCCGGGCCATCCAGCCAATGGAAATGACTGTATCCGCCAGGTTGCGGAATATCATCGCGGGAGTGCACCTGCCAGAGAGGATGGTCCCCGCTTTCATGATACACAAAAGAAGCATGGCCGGGAACACCCTTTAATGACCAGCCAACAGTACAGTCGGCAAGCTCATCAAAGCAGTCCGTATGCTGCGCGATGGGGTATCCGTCTGCAGTATATTCACCGGTGAACTCTATGTACAAAAAGCCTTTCAACTCACCGTCCGGCATGACTTTTGTCTGCTGATGGGTGTCGAGATGATTGCCAAACACAAAATCGTAGGGAGCCTGCTGGTCGCGCCACTCGGCGCCAGTGGCCAATGCAGCACCTGCTGTTAAAAAAAACGCTCCAATCACGCTGATTGCAATTTGCTTCTTCATCAGTTTTCCTCCTAAGGAGATAAATTCGTCATTCCGACTGATTTTGTACCCAGTCGGTTGATCACCATATAGCTCTCATTGATCTTTAATAATTCAATTACTATGCCAGAAGCACCAGGAAGCTTAACACACTGAAATAAAAAAAAATTCCAGACAACGAAATAGAAAATTTGCAGCTATGCCAATAAACGAAGAGAATATTCTTCAATTGACTGAAGAATATTCTTTGATTTTCTGCACCTTCCTTGACTTACATCAAGGTTTATTATGGAACTTGCTGTAAGCTGGTCATGAATGCCCCAGAACATCTTTACTCACAGAAAATCAGGAGTAGACAGAATGCACCTCTTTCACACGAAAAAAACCATTGTACTCATAACCTCATTTCTTTTTCTGGCTTTCCTGCCCCAAAGCGTTTTTGCTGAGCCCGTGACCGGATGCCACTGTTTCAGAAACCGTGCATATGACCCCAACAATACATTTGCGGCAGATGATTATATCCTGGCTTCAACGTTTAACAGTCTTATATCGCGTTCATTCGACCTTCCGAAACGGCAGATTGTCATGCTGAAGATGCAGGGTGGGGTTGACCAGAATGATCTTCTCATAGGCCTGGAGACGGAAAAAATCACGGGAGAGGAACTGCAGAAGCTCCTCGGTTTGCGCAAACAAAATGATTCATGGCAGACAATTCTCTCAAATCCTCTCCTGTCTGAAAAAATCAAAACCAGCCCTATTCTCAAACCCATTCAATCAGGTTTGGCACTTCAAGAAGCAGGAGCGAGAATTGCCGACAGTCTCATAGGGACATTTTATAAAGTTCCAGGGGAAACACTTGCAGAATTCAGATCATCAGGCCTGGATGAAAAAGAAATGACTCTTCTTTTTACCCTGTCCCATGCCAAGGGCGTCAAGGCCGGGGATCTGGCCCGACAATATCAAAAAGAGGGAAAAAGCTGGAGCGAAATTGCCGATAGCCTCGGCATCGAAGCAGGTCAAGCCGGAAAACTGCTCATGAGCTATAAGTCCGGGGAGGACACGGATTAGATTCGATTGATTTCAGGTTCAGGAAGTCTTTTAAGGCTTTACTACTTTTTCCTTATCAGGAATATCAAGTTGAGCATGGCGATTGGGCAAATCAGGCGACTCTTGGTCATCTTCGACTTTAGAGAGTAAAAAATGGTAGGCTTCCTTTAACTTCTTGGTGAAAAAAGAACCAATCAGGAGGGGACTCCAGACCAGGCCGGCGGCACGCCATTTGGCGCGTGCCTTGCGGTCAACTTCATCGGTTGCCAATGTTTGCTTGAGTGGCTCGTATCCATTTTCCTGAATTTCAACGAGGTAGATCTTGGAAGTGCTGCTTTTGTAATGATAATCACAGGGAGTACGACCGATTTCTTCACCATTGACAAAAACCTGGGCTCCCGGGGGATCGGAAAAAAAAGCTGTCTTCTGGGCACAGGCACTGGTGAAAGCAAGAAGAAGAAAAATTGAGATCATTTTACGCAGCATGGCAAACCTCTTAAAATTTTTTTGAGGTAATAAATTTTTTTCAATTTAAAACCGCACACTCCAGCCATAAGGCGAAAGAGAGTGCGGCATAAAGGTAACAAGCAATCATCGGCTCCAGAGCAGGCCCTTAACACATTGTGACATACCTTTCTGTTCTTTTGTTCCAACTATTGACAAATCCTCCAAGGAGTAGAAAAGTAAATGAGCAATTATGATGCCAGCCCCATTTCTGAATCTGGCAGCGCCTGAGCCTTCCTTTTCCCCAGATAAGCAATTCATACGGAACGGAAAAATAAAAACTACCTTTTGAAGATATAATGGAGACGCCAATGACCCCGGAAGAAATGAGAGAAAAAGCCATCGACCTTTTTAAAAAACGATTTCACTGAAGCCAGGCGATTCTGGCCGTGGGCCAGGAAAAACTGAACAGGGTGGATGAAGAGGTCATAAAAGCAGTTGGCGCTTTTGGAGGCGGCATTGCAAGTTCGGGCAACGTTTGCGGTATTCTTCTTGGCGGGGTAGCGTTGATCTCCTCCATACACAGCAGGGGCAATCTGGACGAAAAGGAAAATCCCAGGCTCTGGTCTCTGAGCTCCAGATTGATCAAGGAATTTGACAAGCTTACCGAGGAGTTCGGAGGCAGCAACTGCAGGGATATCGTCCACCTCGACTGGAAAGACAGGAATGCTGTTAAAGAATATTACTCAAATCCAGACAGCCGTCGCAGATTCTGCATTGAGCTTGTGGGTGATTTTGCCTTTATCCTTGGGGAACTCCTCGAAAAAGAAGCAGCCCGGGAAAAATGATGGCCTCGTAAAAAGCTCAGAAGCTGACCATCCGCCAACCTAATATCAACAGGTCCATAGGCCTCTGCGGCGGTTGAGGGATTTTTTCACCCGGTAGGACATGAATGCGAACCCGTCAAAAATAGAGGTCTTTTTTTTGGCGGCCTGCTAATGCACCGAGCAGGAAATACAGGGATCATAGGCCCGGACCAGCATCTCGGCCAGGAGCTCAATTTCCTTGTCCTGTTTGCCCTGCTCCACGCACCACTGGGCCAGGGCTTCAATATCATGATGAATATTGGCGTGATTCTGGCTGGTCGGAATGACGCAGTCCGCTTTCCTTACCCTGCCCCGGCTGTCGAGTTCAAGGCAATGATATAAAATTCCCCTGGGAACCTCTACCGCGCCGACACCGGTACCTTCTTTTGCCTCCACTGCCTCTTTGGACTCCTGCCAGGGTGTATCAAGCAGGGTATCAATTATATCAATGGACTCCATAACCACCTGAACGCATTCCACCAGCTGGGCCACGTTATTCATAAATGGATTATGATTGACAGGTGAAAGACCGAGCTTTTCGGAAATTTCCAGAGGCAACGCATTCATCTCATTAAAATTATTATTGAATCTGGCCAGAGCGCCGACCGCCAGTGCCCCCCGGGAAAGACGACTGAGCTTGGAGGTTGACCAGTCCGCCATATACTCGTTGGTCATGGCCCGGTATTCATGCTCTTCTTTTACCACCCCGTCTGTTGAAACCAGCCGTCCGCCGATAAACGGGTAATCCCCCTCTCCCTTCAGGGACACAAATTCTGTTTCCCGTTCAAAAGAAGGAAGCTCAAACGTGGCAAAAAGATCGGCTGAGGAAGTGAAATCGGCGAGTGATTTTTTCAGACGCTCACCAAAGCTTTGAAGCTGGTGTTTATCAGGCAGCATGGTAAAGCCGCCAACCACCGTTCTGGTCGGATGCAGCCTGCGACCGCCTACCTCATCGCAGATATCATTGGCCAGCTGTTTCAGGCGCAGGGCCGCCTGCACCACTTCAGGATGGCTGTCAACCAGAGGCAGAACACTGCCCACTCCGAGAAAATCAGGCGCTGCCAGGAAATAAAGATGCAGGATATGGGACTGCAGGGTCTCCATATGCTTTAAAAGGATTCGCAACCTTGCGGTCTGTTTGGAAGGAATAAATCCCAGAGCGTTTTCCACCGCCCTTATGGAAGCCAGCGTGTGACCGATGGAACAGATGCCGCAGATCCGGCCACAGATATAGGGAGCGTTTTCATAATGTTTTCCCACCAGCATGGCCTCAAAAAAGCGTGGGGTTTCAACCACCTCCCAGTTGGCCTCCCGAACCAGGCCATCCTGAATACGGATGCGGATATTGCCGTGTCCTTCAACCCTGGTTAGATGCCTGATGTCAACATTGCAGTTTACCTTCATGAATTCTTCTCCAACCTATGACGCATTTTCCGGGCAGCTTCTCCGAACCCGCCAAAACATTCAAGCCGGTCAAGCAGTCTTTCCTGGGGAATATTTTTTTGTTTTATAATTTCTTCCAGCTGCTCAAGGTTGGCAGCAGGCGCAGGCCCCCGGCAGCCCCAGCAGCCCATGCGGTTGGAAGTGCACCAGGAATCGCAGCCTGCCCTGGTCACAGGCCCAAGGCAGGGCTCGCCAAGATCATAGAGGCAGACATTCTCATTGGCCTTGCATTCCATGCAGACCGGAAAGTTTGGATGACTAATCTCATGGCCAAGAACCAGTTTAGTAACAATCTTTTCAACCTCTTCTTTTTTGATGGGGCAGCCGTAAATTTCAAGATCAACCGGAACAAAGGCGCTGATCGGCCGCGCCTCCCTCGTTTCAATTGGAAAATCGCCATACACCTCCTTCTTTACCCACTCAAGATCATGAAAGCGGTTTTTCAACTGATTAACTCCGCCAAAGCAGGCGCAACTCCCCAGGGCGACAAGAGTCCCGGCATTTTCACGGATGCGTTTTAATCGTTCTTCCTCGTCTGCGCGGGTCACCGATCCTTCCACAAAAGCGATGTCATACTCATCCGATTTTTCCTTCATCCCCTCCCGAAAATTGACAATCTCAACAAGAGAGAGAAAAGAGAGCAGGGTTGCTTCATTATTTAAAATCTGCAACTGACAGCCTTCGCAGGAACTGAGATCAAAGAAGCCAACCCTTGGTTTTACCACCGGGACTCCGAGAAACGTTCGCTCTGTCTTCATTTCATTATCCCCTTTCAGATTGCTTCCTTAAGATTGAGCACGGACCAGTAATCAAAAACAGGCCCCTCTATGCATGTGTAGGTGGAGCCGATATTGCACCGGCAGCATTTACCGCGACCGCAGTGCATGCGGCGCTCCAGCGACACAAACATTCTTTCCATGGGCAGCCCGGCCCTGGTCAGCATATCGCAGACAAATTGAAACATCACCGGCGGTCCGCAGACAATGGCGTAGGTCTTTTTCCTGAAATCATCATATGAACCGCTGTCGATTCGTTTCTGCAGAATTTCGGTGATCAAACCCACCGGTCCGGTCCATTTATCATCCGCTTTATCCACAATAATATCCAGGTTGATATCAAACTGCTTCCACATGCCGTACTGATAGGTAAAGAGCAGTTCCAGCGGCTCCCGGGCTCCGTAGATGATGTCAACCCTGCCGTAGCGGCTGCGATTTTCAAGCACAGACATGATGGGCGAACGCAGGGGGACAATGCCAAGTCCTCCGGCAATAAGCAGGATGTCATTGCCCATCATCTTGTCCACCGGGAAATGGGTGCCAAAAGGACCGCTGATTCCCACCCTGGTTCCCCTTTGCACCCGGTCCAGAAAATTGGTCATCTTGCCCACTCCCCGGATGCAGAGCTCCAGGTCGCCATGCCGGATGGGCGATGATGAAATAGAAAAAGGCGCCTCACCAATACCGGGAAGCTCAAGCATGACAAACTGACCCGGTTTGAAATTGAAATTTTCGCGTTCCTTTGGATCAATAATCTGAATCTGGTAGAGCTTTTCCGTAGCGGTAAGAGGATAGACATTGGTAATCTCAGCCTTATACGAGTATTCAAAATGGGCAATTCCCGGCCTGTCGTTTTTCAGACCGCGGCTGTCGGCAAGATCGATAAATTGCAGTTTGTTATCCATCATTTTTCACTTCCCCGTACGCTGGCAATCACTTCCGGCACCGTAATATCAGCCAGGCAGGCCTCGCCGCAACGGCCACAGCCGACACAGAGCGATTCTTCATAGGCCTCAACAAAGCCGCGATGTTTATGGTAATAGCGATATTTCAGCCTGGTTGAACTTTCAGGCCTGAAGTTGTGCCCACCGGCCACTTCGGCAAAGTCAACAAGATTACAGGAATAAAGCTGTTTTACCTTACGGGCATGGCTGAAATCCATGTTCACCTCCTGCTCAACCCCATAGCAGTAACAGGTGGGACAGACATTGGCGCATGTTCCGCAGGACAGACACCTGTCACCCCATTCCTTCCAAACCTCTGATTCAAATTCCATATCAAGAATTTTGGTGAGATCCGAGGTGTCCACTTCGCAGGTAAACAAACTCCTTTTTTCAGAAGCCGTCTTCCTGAACAACAGGTGATCTTCATGGGTGGCCTCCCGCGTTTCCAGGCGCTCCAGTATATGATACGCCCTGGCGGATCGCACCTCAGCCATGTATTCATCTTCCATGCGGGTCAAAAAAAGATCAAACCCGCCGAGCACCGAATCGGCTCCCATTGAATGACAGAAACAGGAAGGGGTCGGCAGGCAGGAATGCCCAACAATGAACATGTTGGAACGTTTCGCCCCATAGAATGGATTGGGATAAAGATCTCCCATCAGTACCTTGTCCAGCTTATTCAAGGCATTGATGTCACAGGGATGGAGACCGAAAAAGACGTGGGCCTGATACGCCCCGAAATCGACATGCTTCTGCCAGTCGTTATTCTCAAAGGTAAAAGTACAGAGATTCTCGCGATAGGGTAGAAAATAGTTCTTGGCGGAATGAATGGTCTGCCCGTAGTCCAGTTTCAGGTCTTTGAAATCATAGACCACATCAAAATCGTACAATGTGGAACCATTCACATGCCTGCCCTTTTCCACCGGCCCGACTATGCGGTTTACCGACAGGAGCTCAAAGAGTGTTTCCACTTCGCTGGCTTGAAAAATCTTAAAAATCATAGGCCCTCCGGCTTCAGGATTAAGCCGCCTCACCCGTTGGAATCATTTGAAGCGGCAAATTTCGCCTGAGTAATGCTCATATAAACCTCAGTCTGCGATATGCTGCGGCTAAAAGTCAAGTATGAAATATAATTGGTATTTTTAAAAAAAAAGAGTCTTTAAAAATTACGAAGAAAGACCATACATAATTCTGGAAGCAGATAAGCAGAAACTGCTCTTTTGGGGAAGAAAAGCTTGTGCACGGTAAATATTTTTGATAGTGGTTTTAAACAGACGGTATTTTTCTGATTTCTTTAAAAAAAATGGGGAATTTTATGAAGCTCAAACAAGTATTGCGGCTTGCGGCAATCTCAATTTTCTTCTTGAACATGGGCATGCTGTGTCCTCATGCCGAAACCCTTGCCAACGAATCGGATGCAAGCAGCCGCTGCGACAGCATTACCCTTGAAAATGCCGCGGCCTTTCTGCTTGTTCCTGCTGCCGACCTTCAGAAAAGGAGCAGCGACGTTATGGTTTCTCCTGAGGATATGCAGAAAAAAATCTATAAAGCCCCGCCATACAGTTGCATCATCAGCTCAAAATCAAATTTTCTCAAATCCATTAACTATGTCACCTATGAGTACAGCGATCCGGGTAAGGCACGTGCAGAGTTCAACACAATGCAGCAGAACTTTGGCACCGTCTCTAAAGTGGATGTTGTACCGGGTATCGGCGATACCACGTTCCACGTGGCAGACAACCGTTTCCAGCGCATGGTTGCCATCAAGGGCAATGTCGTCATTGATGTGCTGAACCCGAAAGATTTCGAAATTCAAAAACAAATCATGCAGCAAATTTTAAAAGGATTGAGATAACGGAACAACACGAAAACCTCGACCGGCTGTGACAATTCTTATTTCTGATTACCAACGAATTTCAGCCAATGATATATTATTGGCTCATTAACAGTTTGATTTGTAGACATAAAATGCAAATGGTGTCATTTCGACCAACGGGAGAAATCTGTCACCACAGATATTAAGATTTCTCACATCCGTTCCGGTGAGCGAGCTTGTGAGACACCGAAATGACAGGAAAAACTAAGACCTCTCTTTGTGCTGGCTGAAATACGCTGGTAATCACTTTCTTATTTTCAGTGATGAAAATTGATGGTCTCGCAAAAAGCTCTCAAGCTGACCATCCGCCAACGAAATATCAACAGGTTACATACTTGTCGGCGGCGGTTGAGGGGTTTTTTACGAAACCGTCAAAATTGCCACCGCTTATCGAGGCCGTGGAAAGCTCAAGCAGTCATCGACTAAAAAGAAACCCTGTTGACAGCCGCCGTGCGCATGGGAACAGTCCGGTGGTATTCCACCGCCGGTTTGCCAAAGGCCATGACATAGCCAAAAGTATGATCGCCAGGGATCCCTAATTTTTCTACAAACTCCGGCATCAACTCGGTAAGGGCCAGTTTTGCCAGACCATCCCACACAGTACCCAGTCCCAGGGTCTGAGCAAAGAGCTCAAAATAGGATAAGGCGATGATGCAGTCCTGCTCCGGGCAGGGGCAATTTTTCGGGGCGGTTGCGACAATCATATGGGGCGCTCCCCGAAACAGGGTATCTATCCCCTTTTCTTCCCAGAGCTTGACGAAGCCGGAGAAAAACTCCAGGTGTTCAGGAAGTTTGTCGGCACAGGAAAGTTCCGACAACCTGTCCATGATCGCGTTGCGCAGTCTGTCCATTGTTTTGCCGTTATCCACCACGGTAAAAAGCACATTCCTGGCATTGACGCCGGTCGGGGCCTGCCAGGCAACCTGCAGAAGCCGTTCCATTACCGCAGGGTCAACATTCTCATCCTGATATCTGCGAACCGAACGCCGCCCCCGAATAAGCGCCTCCATTTTATCAGACTCGGGAAACATACCCTCAATCCCAAGACAGTCATCCGGCCCGAATCCGCCTATGGACACGGCACCGCTCGGGCAGACAGTAAGACAATGCAGACATTTAATGCACATGGAGGCCCGGTCGGCAACCACCGCAGGAACATCCTCTTCCATGGTCAGCACACGCAACGGGCAATCAGACACACACGTCTCACAGCCTATGCAGCGCTCCAAATCCACTTCAAAATCAAGCGACTCCATATTCTCTCCTTTAAAATGCCTTTGAGGGCAAAAAAATTAAATAAAGACAGAAACTCCCCTTGGCTTTCACAGAGGCTGACGAGATTATCCAAAATGGAATACAAGTTACGAGGTGTACTTGTGCTCATCGATATCAGGGTTTGATATTACTTTTTCCCCAATGACTCGATATACATCTTCAGAGACTGCATGGCCACGGTCTGTTCGTTGAGTTTTTCCCCCTGCAGAGGGCCGACTATACATTTGTTAATCATCTTGGTAAGTTGCGGATTTTTTCCCGCGTTTTGCAGGCCTTCACCGTTTGGATGACAGACATTGCAACTGGTGGAATTCTTTGAAGCGCCCAAACCCGAATCGTTAAAAAGTTTCTTGCCAAGTTCAACGGAAGCATCTTCGGCGAATACTGGAAAAGACATGAAAACAACAGCACAGGATGCAGCAAAGAACACAATAGATTTTCTCATTCCAATCTCCTTTTGTCGTTTTTCTTAAGAGCAACTCTCTTAATAAATCAGTTTGATGATGCAGAAGCTCAAGTACAATGCTTCCAGCATTTTTTTGTTACTTCAGCTCATCATATGACAAAATAACGACAAATAGCAAAACTATTTTCTAACAAACAAGTTGCCCCGTCACTTCAGGTTACTTTGCCTCTTTTCCCTCTTGCAACAAGCTACTTCAAAACCATCTCAACGCGCATTCCGGACAAGTCATCCTCGCTCTTCTGCAAAGGAGCCTCAACCAGAAAAATCCTCTCTGCTTCCACCGGGCCCTCGTCAACCAGGGCATCTTTGACGGCTTTTGCCCTGGAGGAGGCAAGTTTGCTTAAATCATCATTTGTTATGACAATGTGATCATACAGAAGTTTTTCCATGAAATCCGGCGGCTGTTTCTTTAAAAATCCAAAAAAGTTTCGAGGCCGTTCAAAATCAGCTTCCTTGTATGCCTGGGTCAGGTACTGTTCGTACTCATCCTCGGCAATGGTCACATCATCCAGATTCGGAACCGTCTTCTCCTTGACCAGGTCTTTCATTTTTTCAGTTTGCAGCAGCCTGTAAAAACGCATCCTGCTCATCTCTTTTTTGTCTTTATCAACATCGACAAATCCAGTCAGTTCGACATTCAGGGCCGGACGATCATACAGGGCCTTGGCCAGCTTTTGGAGTTTTTCAGTATCAGCGGCAACAACCATATTGCTTGCCGCCTCAAAGCGGACAAACTGTACCTCGCCGCCATCAGGGAACAGTGAACCAAGCAGGGCAAAGGGAGATGTCGCCGCCTTGATGATAAGATTAAAAATGACCTTGAATACTATTGCTCCTACACTGAACTCCGGGTCATCAAGTTCACCGGACACCGGGATATCAAGGGCGATCTCCCCCTGTCTGTTTTTAAGGAGAGAAATAGCAAGGGGCACAGGCATACTGGTTGCCGTTTCATTTTTTACAAAATCACCCAGAGTGATTTGATTGAGAAACGCCTTGTTTTCAGATTTAAGTTTTTTGCCTTCAATAAGATAATGCAGGTCCAGGTTGAGCTTGCCTTTTGTCAGGGGATAGCCGATAAACTTGACGGTATAGGGGCTCACGGAATTAAGCTCCATATCATGGAGATTTACCGTGATATCAGTAAAAAAATCCTGCCAGGGATGCAGCGTGCCGGTCATGATCAAAGGCGAATGGTCCGCCAGTTTTGACGAGATATCAAGTTCCGCCAGTACATCCTTGTCCGAAGAAAGGCCTTTCACATGGCCCTGGATATCCGACAGTGCTGCAGAAAAATTCGGCGACACGGAACTGTCGGTAAAATCAATTCTGCTATTCAGTATACTGATCTGCTTGATTTTGATATCAGGAAGCTCTCCTTCTTCACCCGGACTCTCTGGTTCAGCACTCGCCTGCCCGGACTCTTTGCTCTTCCCGGCAATCTGAGACAGATTCAGTTTTCCTTCCTGATCCAGCCAAACATTGGCAGACAGGCCGTCCACCGAAACATCGCCAATGGAAATCCGTAAGGGATTGATACGGAACGACATTTTACGCATGACCAGGTCATCCCAGGAAAAAATTTTCTCAGCATGCTGCGAATCCATACTTAAAAATTTCCTGCTGCTGACATTGCCGCTGAAACTGACTGCCGGTTGATCATTATCAAGGGAAAAATCAAATATTCCTGTAATGGCCCCAGCTCCGTCTCCTATCATAAGGTTCAGCTTCTCATCAATATATGGTTGAGCCGCCTTAAAGGGTACGTCATTCACATCAACATCAAAATGAAGCGCAAGCGGCGAGAGCCCCACTGACCCGTTCACGCTGGCCCTGCCTGTCTTATTGAGGCGTAAAGAGAGTTGAACCCGTCCTTTATCATCCCCATTAGTGCTGATATTTTCGGCTTTGAGATTAAGCTGATCAATGAGAAATGACGCCGGATTTTCAGGCACCTCATCTCTCAAGGAAATTGTGTAATCCGTTATCCCCAGGCTCGTTGCCAGAATGGACCACGAGGCATCCTGCCCGGCATCCTGCTCCTTTTCCTCGGAAGAAGAGGGGGAGGATGAAGGCGCGGCTTTGGCAAATAAATCAAGCAGGCTCAAAGAACCGTCTTTTCGCTGTACAAGGGGAAGAGTGGCATTGGCAGTTTCAACCTCCCCGAGAATGACCGTTCTCTCCTTGACGTCTACGGAGCTTGCAGCAATGACAAGTTGCGGCACAGTTATTTTATTTGCCGCATCGCGGCCTGTGACTGTCAGATTGCCGATTGTCAAACCGATATCCGAAACAAGCAGGGAGTCGTTTTCAAGCGAATAATTAAGCGTTGCTCCGAGATCACACTGATCTGCGGCCAGATCGGCAAGAAGGACATGTTCATAATAGGGGCTGTATGCCGCAATATCGATATTCTCCAGCACCACGTTTGAAGCGGCCAGCAGCGGCAGAGTGGAAAATGTTCCGCTTGCCTCTATTTTCTCCTTTCGTTGCGTCAGAAGGGACAGGGCATATTGGGCAGCAGTGTCCTGGGCCGTACTGAAATTATGAATCTCCGCATCAAGAGGAGTGACGGTTGTTTTAAAGGGGGTGGCAAGGCTCTCGTCTGTAAAATAAACCGTTCCCCCCTGCAGAAAAAAATCCTTGAATTCAAAGAGCTGCTTCCCGGCTCCGTTGGTTGCATTGCCTGCATTGCCTGCGTCTGATTCCTCACCTGCATCAACAAGAGAGGCCAGGTTGATCGCACCGTCCTTTAAACGCTTTATAACTATTTCCGGCTCGCGAAGAAGAATTTTTGCAAGATGAAATTCTTTACGGAAGATATGCGCCCTGTCTATTTCAATGGACAGCTCCGGAAAGGTCAACACAGAGTTCAACCCCCGGTCAACAACGGCGACATCTCGCATTGCCACATTGCCGGTGATGTTTATCGCCGGATTGCCGTCCTCATGCTGCATAAAAAATAAAGTAAGATTGAGATCAAGCAGTCCCCTTGTCAGGGAAAATTTGACATTATCCGGTAAATAGGCAAGGTAATTGGTAAGATCAATGTCGGTGAAATTAATTTCAAGTTCAGTGTGCCGCGACTCAACAAAAGGCTTTGTTGCTCCAGCCATGCTGAGAGGTGTTCCGTTTACAGTCGCGTCAAAGGCCGGTTTAACAAAGATTTCAACATTGGAAGAAATATTGGAAATAAAGGGGATGGCAAGGTGCAGAGCGGAAACCAGATGCCTGGCTCCCTGCATCCGGTCATCAAAGTCGACTTTTCCTCCGTTTATTTCAATATTGTTTACAGAAAAAAGAAGCGGTTTTGCGGGTTCTTTTTCCACCTGTTTGTCTTTCTCCAGAGAGGGGGGAGGTATAAGGTCGGAAAAATTAAAACTCTGGTCTTTATTAAAAACCAGCCGGACGAATGGATTTTCAAGGGAAACAGAGCGCACCACGATGGCGCGTTTCAACACGGAAATAGCCTGCATATCAACTTTCAAACTGTCAAATGAGATAAAAGCCTCTTTGGCCTGCTTTCCCTCGACATGAAAGCCGTTTATTTCCATCTTCAGAAGATAGGGATTTATCCTGACCTGACGCACCGTTGTTTGGCGCTGCAATGCAGCAGTGAGTTGCTTTTCAAGCTGACTTGCTACAATGGCGGGCAGGATCAGAAACCCGAACACGCTGTAAAGCAGGAAGAGCACACAGAAAACAACTGCTGCTTTCTGCAGGCGGGAAAAACCTCCCCAGATCCTCGTTAACGCACTGTCAGCCATTTTCAGTCTCCATATAATCAAAAACAGGGGCAAAAATCTGCTGTGACATGTCCTCGAAACTCTTGCCTAATGCCTCTTTTGCATCCTGATATCGAAATTGCAGGTACACATCGTCATATTCAGGGGTCCGATAAAATCTGCCAAGCCAGCTTTCCAATGCCTTTTTACGGGCTTTTTCCATATCACCTTTAAGCAGATGCAATACAAAAGTATACGATGTCTCAACATAAAAAGGCAACGGCTCCTGCAGTCCCCGCCAGTAGATGTTCAATAATTTTTCCAGAATAACACTGCTCTCGCTTGCGGTTTGCAAGTGAAGAATCTCGTCCTTGCCAATTAACACAGTCAGGGGAGGTACATGGGATGAAAGGCTATTTAAGATAAGATGCTGCAGCCAGGCCCGTAGAACATCCTTGCCTTTTATTCGGGCAGGTCGGGCAAAAAAAAGGCCGTTTTCCGTTATATTCTCAAGATGCCCTCCAAGGTGAAATCCTCCCACCTTCAAATCAACAAACAGAGGCTGGACAGGTGGGGCAAGATAGGGTTTCAGTCTTGCATGAAAGGCCGTCACCTCTTCCTGAAGTTCTTCAACGCTTATCTCGCCGAGAACACCATGGGGCAGGAGTCCTGCGGCTTTCCAGTTTCCGGCGATATGCTTTATACCGTCCTGCCGATCATCCTGTTCAAGAAGCTGGGTTTCAAGGGCATAGCGCCCGAGCCCTTCAAGGCTGAACGGTTCATTGTCATCCGATTTTTCACGTACTCCGGCCAGATCGATTCCCAGCCTCTTTCTGCAGAAAAAACGGACAGGATGAACAAAAAAATCGAGAAAATCAAAAAGTTCCAGGCGACGCCAGGCTGGATCAGGGTCCTCCAGGGGCAATCCCTGCCAGAACCCCGCTTGACGGTCAACTCCTGCCACGAGTCTCCGGGTTGCCCGAAAATTTTCCCGGGAGTAGCTGACAAGGCCGCTCTGTTTCTGAAAATAGGCTGGATGAAAAGGTTGCAGGCGATGACGGGTGATTATTTCCTCGCCCTGCGGCAGGTAATCAAGAAGTTCACTGACCAGTACGGATGGCGGCAGGATGGTATCATCGCGCAGAGACTGGCCTTCATAGCTGATATAAACCTGCTTTCGTGCCGAAAGCAGGGCTTCGAGAAAGAGATAACGGTCATCATGCCTCGGGCTTCGATCGCCCGTCCTTGAAGATGCAGCCATCAAGTCAAAGCTTAATGTAAAATGCGGCCGGGGATAGGCTCCGTCATTCATGCCGAGAAGACAGATTATTTTAAAGGGAATGGCACGCATGGGAAGCAGAGAGCAAAAGGTAACGCCGCCGCTTAAAAAACCGTGGGGACTGTCTTCGTCGCTTAAATGCTGCCGGAGCCAGGTGCCGATCACATCAAGGCCTATCTTTTCGCTAAACCCGGTTTCAAGCTCAGCATCCTTCAACGCCTGTAAGGTCCGAACCAGGACATGGGCTTCATTTTCCTTTTCCTGTTCAACAAAAAAACAGTCGCTGACCAGGGAGAGCAAATCGTCGGCCCAATCCGCAAGCTGTCGTTTTGCAGACAACTTGTCAAGCCAGCCAAAAAGCGCCTGCACACTTTCAAGAAAACGCCCGAGAAGCTCTGTTTCCCCCGCCTCCAGCCTGTCATAGGGCAGGACGCCTTTAAAGGTTTCATCGCGTCCGGCCATGCTGTAGCCCAAGAGGAGTCTGTCAAGCCCGGCCTGCCACGTGTTTTCGTTAAAACCAGGCAGACCCAAATCGATTTTGGTGGTTGCGTCCTTTCCCCATCGAATGGCAAGGTTATCAACCCACTGTTCTATGAGCCTGCAATCCGCCTCCTGAATTAAAAATTTCTGCCTGAAAACCGGGCGGTTGACAAAATCAATAATTCTTCTGGCTGCAAACCGGCTTCCCACAAGATCCAGCAAGGCAAAAAACGTGTCAATCAACTCATTTCCGGAGGCTCGATTTCTATCGGCAATGGTAAAGGGGATAAAATGAGGATGGTCGACGTCAAGACCGAAAACTGCCTGGACAAGAGGGCTGTAGGTTTCGATATCAGGCGCCATGACAATGATGTCAGCCGGGCTTATTAATTCAGGGTCTTTTTCAAAAAGACGGAGAAGGTGGTCCTGCAGCACCTCGACCTCACGCATGGCACTGTGACAGGAATTGACAACCAGACTGTCATCACCATGATTCTCCACGCCTCCGGAGCTTAAATCAAGAATATCACGTTGAAGAGCGGCAAGAGTTGTTGCACCCGTCGGCTCTTCATATAAATCAAATTCCGTGCATCCCATATCCTGCAAAAGGGTGAGAAAGTCACCTGCCAGATGGCCCATTGAGGCAAGAAGCGGATTGCCGGACTCAAGATAGAGGTCATCGGCCTCTTTTTCTTCATCAACCAGCAGGCGGGATATCCGTCTTTCAGCCACAATATCACCCCACCAGTGGCGGCTGGGATTCATGAAAAAAAGAGAAACCGGCACATGGCGGGAAAGGGCGTTGAAAATCTCAAGATGAAAAGGAGGCAGGCTGGAAACACCGAAAAGGGTAATGCGGCTCGGCAAAGAGACGGCAGGCTTTTCATCTTTGAGCACATGCAAAAGTTTCTCAAACAGTGCCCCCCGATGACTCAGGCCATACTGTCTTGTAAGCTGACGCCAGATTTCCGCCTGCCAGGTCCCATCATCTCCGTTTTCCCATGTCTTAATGAGATCCGGCCTGAAAATAATATACTGATCAAAAAGATGAGCCAGCTGCCCGGCAAGCTGAAAGCGTCGCAGGGGGGCAGCAAGATAGGACCTGAGGCGGGCAAAGAGAGGCTCAGGGGCACATTGCCCGAGAATCGCCATAATTTGCCATACCGCCTTTTGCCGTTCATATAAAAACGGTGCGCTTTCCGGAGCAAGCTGCGTGAAAAGGTCGTTGACAAACTTATTGGGAAAGGGAAAATCACCATTTGCCCAGATGGAAAGCCTGCGGGCAAAGTGCATGGCAAGCCAGCGCGCCATGCCGCGACTCTGCACGACAATGACTTCCTTTTCCATGGGAGGAAGCGGCTCCTGGCGGAAAATACCTGCGCACTGGTCAGCCAGGATTTCCAGGCGGTTACTTGAATAGAGGTTTATGGACATAGGTTCTATTTAATGCACCCACTCCATGACAAGGAGTGACAAAATATACTGAAAGTGTACAGCGTGGAATAACAAACGCGTCACAACAACTATGAACGTATCCACCACGAAGCACACAGAGAACACGAAGAAAAGATTTAAGTCATGTAATAAAACATTGTCATCCAGATACCACGGCAAAAATCCGTACTTTCATCCCAAACTAATAAAAAATCTTTGCCAAATAAAGGACATCCGTATATTGTCAGAAAAATTGTTTTGACGGTTTCGTATTTATGCCCTTTAGGCTGAAAAAACACTCAACCGCCGCCGACACGCCTGTAACTTGTTGATATTACGTTGGCGGATGGTCAGCTTCAGAACTTTTTACGAGATCATCAGTTTTCAGGAAGCCAGGAGGACACAGACAAGGTTCTTTTCTCTTGAGAACGGAATTTCTGCAACTCCGCACTTCAAACTCCACACTCCAGACAATCAGTAAAAAACCATGCGAACCTGTGTATCTCCGAACGGCTCATTTCAGTATACAATCCATAATCCCGCATACGAAGTAAAAAACCTGCGAGAAAATGACAACACGACAATGCTCGGCCTGTGCAATGGGCAGGATTACAGGAACACGAAAAATTATCCTGAAGGCGACATCACAGTTGAAAGCGCCGACAGGATCTATGAAATCCCCAACGCCTTGCCCTTTAAGGGAAGCACATTTATCAACAGCCGCTGGGCTGACCAGACGGCAAAAAATCCGTTAAGCATAGGCCTTCCGGAACCAAAGGAAACTTCTTTTTCACAAAACATTGCCAAGCTTTTTCCTGATGACACCACACAACTTGATGACATTTTCTCCGCCTTGCCTGAAGCCGTTCTTCTGGCCCTGGCCACCACCTCAAGCGATCCTGCTGATCTTGTCCGGCTCGCCGCACTGAGTTGCGAATTTCACCTGGGGCAGGATGGAACTCCCCAGGGACTTCTTTACGAAAAAGACTCCAGCGGCAACGTCAGGGCAAAAATCAGCAACCATCCCCTGTTTGAAGCGGTGGGTAACAATCCCCACCTCCCCTCCCCCTACAAGCAGGCCATGGTTCTTCGCCCCGGCGCCCAGGGAGGAAGTGAGATCATAGGGGAATGGAATGAAGCAGACCACCACGTGTTTGAATATCTGCGACGCAATTCCTACATCCCCTGGGGACATTATGCCTCCAATATGGCAAACGATGCCGTGCGTTATCATATCAGAAACCTCAGCCACAGCGACATGTGCGGCCTGCGCCATCTTTATTATCAACGAACCTATGTGCGGCTGGCCGCACAACTTGGCATTTCCGTACCCCATACCAGACAAACCTTGTTACCATCCCAACTGGAAGAACTGCGTGAAAAAATCCAAGAAAAGCTCAACACAGATCAGGATGCTGGATTTTTCGACTGTACCATGTGGGGTTGGAACTACGGTTTTGACTTTGCGCCCAGCCACTACCGTCTCAATGCCTCCCACCAGCAGATACACCAGCAGTTTGCCATGCTGCCCTCTTCCCTTCCCATCTGGCAGCATGGACAACAAACTGAAAAAACAACAACGCCCTTTGCCTGCGGACAACTGGTTGCCGACTGCATCAGGACCTATGAGAAGGAGAACGGACGTTCTTTTTTTGCCGACTATATTGCCAACATCCGAAAAAACCAACGCATGGACGGCACTGACGGGGAATCGTCCCTTATCGTCTATGAAGATGAGCACGTCATGCTCTTTGTCCCCAAGGCACAAACCTCCCAGTGGGAGCTGCAATTAATGACTGTAAATAATGTCGGCAATATTATCGAAGCAGATCAGCCGACCCGCTCCTCCCTTGATTTCGGCATGCACACAGCCATGCAAGTTTTAGGCGGGCTCGGTGTAAAAATGGTGACTACAATCGAGTATTCAAAACGCTTTATAGAAGATATCGACCAGCCACTTATCTACACCTTTCTTCCCAAACTCCCCAAATCCCCCGGCGCCTTCAGCGAAGCGCAGCTCCGTTGGATCATGGGCCATTTCCCCGAGGATTTTGCCCTGGCCTGTCGGAATCAGCTTTCTTAAGACGAAATCATTCACTCAGTTTATCAGCCCGCTTTAAATTTCTGTTCCCGAAGTAACAATGGAGACCTAACCCATTTCACCCCCATCTCCCTTGTAACGCGAAAACAAGATTGACATGTAAAATCTATTCACCGATAATGACTATCAGGTGCATTTACGAAGATTATTTCACAAATATCCGATGGGATAGCACACACAAGCATAACGTGATGAACTCGCATTTATGCCCTAAATGATGAAAATACCCTGCAACTGACCATCCACTAACACCATATCGACGAATGAAGAAGCCTGAACCTGATCATATCAGGTATATATTTTACGATTTATGAAACTCGACAAACTCGCAAAAAGTCCTGAAGCTGACCATCCGCCAAGGCAATATCAACAAGTTACACTCGTTCCGGCGGCGGGTGAGAGGATTTTCACGAAACCGTCAAACTTGGGAAGGGGATTTCATGAAGATCAGTACAAAATTAACATCGACCACAGTATTCTTTTTTGCCCTGTATGGCATGGTGGCAGCTTTTCTTATCACAAAACTGATTGCCGACAACTCAAAAGCCCAGGTAGAAAAAGCGCAACAGACAGTTTACAGATCCCTCGAAATTGCCTCCGGGGAAAAAATTAAAGAACTCAACAGCACGATTAAACGTATAGGCAAAAAAGCCCTTAATCAGGCAGCTCTTTTTACCGGTAGTGCCGAAGTCATCGGAGCCTATGAACTCGCCCATGCAGGAAATATGGACGACGAAAAAGATCCCCTGGTGCAGCAGGCCCGGACTCAGCTCCGTTACTATTTCACCCCTCTGCTCAACGACTACAAGCAGCATACCGGAGAAAAAGCCTTTAAGATGCATTTTCATCTTCCCAATGGCCGCAGTCTCGTCCGTTTGTGGAGAGAGGGCTGGCAAACAAAGCGAAATGGTGAAAAAGTTGATATTTCCGACGATATTTCCTCCTTCAGAAAAACGGTTGTCAAAATCAATCAGGGCGACCACAAACCACTCACAGGTATAGAGGTTGGCAGGGGAGGATTTGCCATACGGGGACTTGCAGCTATTAATGATGAAGAAGGAACCCATCTGGGCTCCAACGAAGTCCTCTATGGCATCGACAACCTTCTTAAGGTCAGCAAAACCAGCCAGGTAATTGATTATGCCGTGTACATGAACGCCGACCTCCTGACTATAGCAACAGATCTCAAAAATCCCCAAAAGTACCCGGTACTGAGCAATAAATTCGTCCAGGTTGCCGGAACAGATCTGCAGGAGAGTTCGACTCTGATCAAAAGCGATCTCCTTGAAAAAGGCACTCAGAAACCTTTTTCAGAAAAAATCGACAACTATTACCTGACGTCCTTCCCTCTCAATGATTATGCCGGAAAAAGCGTAGGCGTCATGGTTATTATCAACAACATCAGCGAGCAGTTGAATATGATCGCAAACATTGAAAAAGACGGTAAAAAAACCCTCAGGTCGCTTGTGAAGAACATTTCAATCGGTATGGTATTGGCGACCCTCTGTTTTTGCGCAGGCCTCATTTTTTTCATGTCTCTTGTCATTAATCGCCCGTTGGCTCAAACTGTGGAGTTCTGCAAAAAATTGGGCATGGGAGACCTTACAACCGATCTTGCCATGGGCAAGCCCCTCAACTGCTCGAAAATAATGGAATGCAATCTGCCTGAATGCCCCAGTTACGGTAAAAAAACCTGCTGCTGGAGTGAATCAGGCTCCTTTGCCGCCAGCCCGAAATGTCCTAAAGCCCTGGAAGGCGGCGACTGTAAGCATTGCAAGGTTTACAAAAAAGGAATCGGTGATGAGTTGACGATTATGGCCTCAGCCCTGAACTCGCTTAAAGACGAACTGCTCCAACGCACACAGGTTGTTGAGAAACTGGGCAATGGTGATCTCACCCAGAAGGTCAGCATAGCCTCGGAAGCCGACACATTTGGTAAATCCTTTAACAAGATGATTGACAATCTCAACCAGCTCGTCAGGAATATTTTAGACAACAGTCAGCAACTTTCTACTTCATCCCATGATCTTACCGAAGTTTCTACCCAGTTGGCAGCCAACTCCGAAGAAATTTCCGCTCAATCCTCGACTATTGCCGGAGCTACGGAGGAAATCAACGTCAACACCCAGAACGTTGCCGGTACAGTGAGTGAAATTTCAGACTCCATGCAGGGTGCAGCAAGCGCCACTGAAGAGATGAGCGCAAGTATTGCTGAAATCGGCAACAATGCGGAAGCAGGCACCCGTATTACCCAGAGCGCTCTTGAAAAATCAGGCAATGCCACCCAGGCAATCACCGCCCTTGATCAGGCAGCCGGTGAAATCAGTGAGGTAACCAAGGTAATTGGTGATATTTCGGAACAGACCAAGCTCCTGGCCCTGAATGCCACCATCGAAGCGGCCCGTGCCGGCGAGGCAGGGAAAGGATTTGCCGTTGTTGCCGGAGAAGTAAAGGAACTGGCCCGCCAAACCTCGGAAGCAACCGGTAACATTGCCGCCCGCATTAACGAGGTACAGGCAAGCACCCAGCAGGCTGTACAGATTATTGCGGAAGTAACCGAGATTGTCGGCCAGGTCAATGATTCATCTTCCCTCATCACCGCTTCGGTTGGAGAACAGGTCGGCGTGGCCCAGAACATTGCCGAAGCTGTTGCCAAGGCAAATGAGGGCACAAACAGTATCGGCACGGCACTGGAAGAACTGACCCGCGGTACAAGCGAAGTCTCCTCAAATATTCAGTCCGTCAGCCAGGGTACTGCAGAAAATACCGAAGGTATTACCAAGGTGAGCAGCTCGGCCCAAAAGCTGACAAATCTGGCAGATCAACTCCGCAAGGAGATGAACAAATTTAAAATAAATGGATAGAAATCTGCAGGAAAAAGCCTTTAAGCAGACAGCATAGAATACACACATCCACGAAGGGCACGAAGATGAAAAGATAAAATTCTCCGTGCCTTTTCCTTTCCTGTCTCCGACAATCCGTCACATCTGTTTAAAAAAATGACTGTAGCTATGACTCACAGTCAGAATCTCGGGACGACCTGCAAGACTGACGACATAACGGCCTGTAATCATAGTATTTTCGGGGAGCAGGACAAGGTGCAAGGAGGAGAGATAGGAAAAAAATCTGTATTTATTCAGCGGGGGCTCGAAATGGGCCTCAACTCCAGGCCGTAACTTATTCAGATGTGCCTTAGATTTGGACAGGTAAACGCAACGAAGTGGAGACTTCGAGCGGCCCTGCGAGGCAGGTAAGCGATCTTGCGAGACTCCGATAGCCCGTCTATGTGAACAGGCTTGATCGTTCAAAGATTGGGAGATGCATCTGAATAGTTACAAAAATTTTTTAGTCGTCCTTAGTGGTATGACAGACAAAGCAGCCAGTACCTGCACTGGCACCGGCATCACCGGCCACCATGTTATTGTAATCCCAGCGCAACATATCAGGATAATCAGTCGCATGCGCAGCATGACAGGAAAGACACATAACAACGTCACTCCCAGGTGACACATCACCGCTTGCCGTGTCTGGCACAACTGTTCTGGCGATCGGAGCCTCTGTACTGTAAGAAGTGTAGCCGGCATACTCGCCGGTGTCGGGAAGGGTATAATCAGTAGGATGCCTGATAAAAGGAGAAATACCGGAGCCAATGCCATCGGATGTATCTGTTGCTAAGGTATGAAAATTTCCATGACATGTGGCGCAAAATTCGCTGATGGTATTGCTTGGAGGTCTGATACCGTTGGAGCCGTGACAACTCAAATCCCCCCCATTGCAACCAAGGCGTTGCGGTGAAGGCTGGCCGAAATACTCATTATGGCTTGTGAGGCTTTTATTCTGCCATTTATCAGTCTGATTTTCCAACCCTTTCACGCCAAGAAGGAATCTGTAGCTGTCAGCCACCTCGCTTGCCGTGTCACACTTTCCATCAACATTCCCATGATGCGCTCCAGACAAGGCCGAAACACCGGAACCTTTGCCGGCATAACGATAGCCATGGCAACCGTTGGTCCCGGCACAGGTAAGGTTGCTGTCGTTCACATTCAAATCGGAATCATGGGCGAACTGCTTGATGCCTCCCGGCGGGCCATCCAGGATAACGTCGTCATTCTCGAAGTCAATGACATTATGTCCTTTGGCGTCTGATGCCCCACTGCCCTTCATGCCCAGTATATAGGCAAAATTGCCGCCAGCCAGGTCACCGGAAGCATCTGTATGCATGACCTGGGGGACTTCATTTGTACCAAGGCTTTCTATCTTGTTGGCATTGCCCATGGCATGGCACCCCAAACAACTGCCGCGGGTCAGGAAGGCATTAGGGGTTGTTCCCTCCTCTCCTCCAAGAATGGCCATAGCCGCATTATCCTGGCTGTTATGCATGGTGTGACAATTTGAACAGAAACCGGTGACTTCAGCGTTGGCAGTGGCTATCAGACAAAAAAAACAGAGAAAGAAACGAAAGACAAGTTTCAATGAATTTGGCACGATCCTGCCGTCGTTTCCGAGGCTGCTTTGCCCTAAAGTAATTCTATTTTGTAATAGAAGATTCATCGTTTCCTATTTTGATGAAATTACTGACATTACGTTTGCAAGACCAGACATCCGCACCGCTCCTTTTTCTGTAATTTTTTTTACTCTTCCCTCAATGTGGTATAAAAAAATTTTAAGGCCCGTACCCCCAAGCCTTGCTTTTTTGGCCCGTGAAACAGCGAAAGAAGCTCCCCCACAACCACAACTATGCGATTTAAATTTATTTATATCAAGTAACTTCTGCATAATTTAAGCCAATGACTCTACAAAGAGCGGTGGAGATAGCACGGATAGCGAGAAGACCGCAAGGCTTACTTTTCAAGCCCATTAAAAATGGGAGAATTACCGCCGGGCTTGTGACAAATTTCACAAAATCCACAAAACCCTTCAGGCACCCCTTCCTTTTCCAACTTTTGTCTCGGAATTTTATCGCAATAACAAGGATTTCTTTTCATAACAGTGAAATAAGTGAAAAATGCAGTCTTCCTGGAACTCTCATCGCTTGAAGACGCAAGCAGTTGCAAACGCGTTGGTTGTCAAGAAATCATAAGCCAAACGGATATGAGAGATTTATTTTTGCTTCTTTTCGGTCCCAACAAGGCATTTTATTTAACAACCGAGGGTCATAAAGATGTTGTACCATTTCCTATTTCTCAAGAAAATACCTGGATAGTCGCGTCAAAGTAATTTAATGCGCCGTGGCATACAACAGCAGGATATAAACTCCTATAGAACTGATATAAGCCGCCAAATCCTAAACCAAAAGCGAAATAAAAAAGAATTATGTCAAGATTTCCCTGGTAAACATTTGGATGAACCAGGGTGAAAATTAATGCCTGTAAAACAAGTCCAAACTGCCAGCCAAGTCTACTGCGCAAGTAGCCGTAAATAACTCCTCTGTGAACTAACTCTTCCATCAACGGTGTAATAATTACTCTGCCGATTCCATATGAAACAGCGAATAATGGTCCGCCAATTATGGAAAACTTACTCCAATTTACTTCAGTGATAGAGCCAAAGAAGAGTACAAAATCAATGCCTTTAAATATTGCTGCTATTGCAATGGCAACCAATGTGGCTAACAGGACATTTGATTTAGGAAGACATAGGCCAATTTCCTTTTTTTGTATTTTCTTTTTCCTGAACCAAAAATAAAAGAAAACAAAAAAGGGAATTGGGAGGATAGCTTCAGCAATAAAATATTGTGTTGATTCGTTTAAAGCTAATTCAGTTAAAAAGAGGGATGGAATTAGTATCGACAAAAAACTTACCACGAACACCAATATTGAACTTCTTGCTCCCCAAGGAAATTCTTTCTTACTACCGATCTCCGTCAAATTGTTGTTTGTTTCATTCATATTTTTTTGGCACACCGAGTCAGCAGAAAAACTCCGTTTCAGAAAGCTCAATTTACTTTTAGGGCCATTTTTTTATAATGGTTCTGGCATTTTCTCTCTTAGTAAAGCCAAAAACTTTTCAGAAATTGGTTCGTTTAATGACTCCGCTTTTTTGACTTTTTCCCATGTTTCTGCATATTTTCCTGATTCATATAGGGCAATTGCCCACCTTTTGTAAGCAAATGAATATGCAGGGTCTAGCTCTGAACTTTTCCTGAAATGTTGAAAGGAGATTTCAAAGTAGCGTGCTTTTTCTTCTGCAAACTCGCCTGGAATGCTCATTGCCTTGTAGGTGTATGCACTGCCTGTGTCTGATTGAAGCGCCGGCTCCTGATAAGGATCGTTGATTAATGACTTTGCTTTTTCAAAGTTGGAAATTGAAGCATCAAGTTCGTCTCTCGCTAGTTTAATCTGACCAAAGCCCCAATAAGCAAGATAGTTTTCAGGATCAAGCAGCCATGCTTGATTGTAGCGCCTTATTGCGTAATGCAGATTGCCATTACGGAAAAATTCTTCTGCGACCGAAGCCCAAGCCTTACTTGCTTCTTTTCTGTCACCGTTGAAACCGGTGATTGCTTTCTTGATGAAAGCGTCATCCCGTTCTTTCATATGCTCAGGCCGCGGAATTTCAGGCTGCCCGTACATTGCTTTGTCGTCGATTCGCTGGCTAGTAGGGATTATGGTGCACAGCTTGAGAGAAGCAATGTGAAGAGTATGGAGCTGTAGATAAGTATATTTTTCACTTTGCCCTCCATTTTAGATGGCCAACGAGTCTGTAGAAAAAGTCCTACGTCGTAACTGGATTTTTATTTTTTTAAGATTTCCAGCAAAGCCATTCACTTGTAATCATTTGGAATAATAGGTTTTTTTAGTTAACCGCTCTTGACTGAAAATTCATATCAAAATAGAAGTAAAATTCAACAAAATTACATTCAAAATTGCCTCGATTGGACTTTTTCTACAGCCTCAACGGCAGAAATCAGGCGCGGGCCAAAAGACTTGCCGTGTCAGCGCCGCCGCGCCCCTTCCCATCGCCTGAATTGACTTGATATGCTAATCTTTTTCATTCCTTGCAATCATAAGACTTTTAGGCCGGAAAACTTCACAGTAGGTTTCAATTCCCATTTTTATGACCAATGCTATCGCTGAAACGGCCAGTGCTTTTATGCCTATATTAAGGCCTGTCATGGCAGCAGTAATGGCGGTACCTAAATATTTTTTATCCAAAACAACTGCCAGGCCGTAGTGAAATATAGTGGACCCCAATAAATGGACAGTGTGTTAAGGTAGAATTCACATGTCCAAAAAGGGGTAACGATGAAACGAAAATACTATAGTAACGGTTTGAAAAGCAAGGTGGCGTTGGCGGCCATCAAGGGGCAAAAAACGACCAACGAGATTGCCTCAGAATTTGTGGTTCACGTCAGTCAAGTAAACCGGTGGAAGAAACAGGCCCAGGAAGGCATATCTGATATTTTTGGAGGTAAAAAAGATAAAACCATCCAAGAAGTAGAGGCCGAGCGTGACGATCTTTTTCGGAAGATCGGCCAGCTACAGGTAGAAGTTGACTGGCTAAAAAAAAACACCGGGCATCTGTCATGAGCACTAATCAGAAACGGGCATGCATAGATCCAGCCCATGAATCATTGAGTATTTGGAGGCAATGTGAGCTGATTGGCTTGTCACGTTCCAGTTATTACCAGGAACAAAAATTGGTTTATGAGAGTAAGGAGAACCTTGCCTTTATGCGGATGATTGATGAAGAGTATATGCGGCACCCATTTTATGGTAGTCGTAAAATGCGGCAGTATCTGCGTCGCCAAGGTCACAAGGTAAACCGGAAGCGGATTCAGAGGCTGATGCAAAAGATGGGACTTCAGTCGATTGCCCCCAAACCAAACTCGAGCAAGCCTCATCCTGAACACAAGATTTACCCATATTTACTCAGACATCAAGAGATCCTCTGTCCCGATCAAGCCTGGTGTGCGGATATCACCTATATTCCCCTTCCTGGAGGGTTCGTGTACCTGGTCGCGATAATGGATTGGTACAGCAGGTATGTGTTGTCCTGGGAGGTGTCCTCCAGCATGGAAGCTGATTTCTGCATTTCTTCGTTGGAGAGTGCTTTGAGGCGCCATGGTCCACCTGATATCTTCAACACAGACCAAGGCTCACAGTTCACCAGCAAAGGTTTTACCGAAGTGCTCAAGGTGGCTGAGGTGCTGATCAGTATGGATGGCAAAGGACGGGCCATGGATAACATCTTCATTGAACGGCTTTGGCGGAGTGTGAAATATGAGGATGTATACGTAAAAGAATACTCTTCAGTCAGTAAGTTTATCCAAGGGATGAGGGAATACTTTGATTTCTACAATAACGAACGCCCTCATGACAGCATTGGCAACAAGACTCCAGCCGAGGTCTATTGGGAGTGCATGCAAATTGCGGCATAATTGAGGGAGCCGATGCGAGACTGTCGCCAACAATCCGCTGATGTCTTTGGGGTCTCCGACGAGCTATCCAAGGGCCCATTCTCGACCCCAAAAACATCAGCTCAGTTCGGTGCCAGTAGCAAGAAATAATCAGTGATGATTATAGCTTAAATAATCATCTTTTTGTCCTTGACATGGGGTCCACTTCAAAACACATCATTACATTAACGCATTTTATTTGTTATATGTTGAGCAGGTGCATTTGTCAACAATTTGCTTGATAGGATTTGGGGAGCACAATTCTTTATTTGTTTTAATTCAGGCACGTTATACAGTATTGCTGTGTACTCTGACCATAATATCACCACGCCCTGAAGATTGCCGGGCTTAGCAGGCTGTTGAAAAACTACTGCGCTTGCTGATACTGCGTCAAAATTCGGCTCAGGTAAGCGAACAGAGTGAGACTCCGAAATGCTCATTTACTCCATGTAAACTGTGCTTTTTCGACTCATTTTTACCCTAAAGGGCATAAATCCTTGTCTCCGCATAGTTTATGCCCTTTAGGGTACTCGCTACATTTTTCAACAGCCTGCTAGAGGATAAATGGACTTACGGCCTATGTCTCACAAGCTGAAACGCAGTAGATTCTTTACATGCAGTTTGAAAAGGAGGGAAGCCTTTCGGAACATTCCCATGAAAGAGTCCATGAAACTTAGAGGAGCAAGCAATTCTCGGTCACAGGGAAGGATTTTATTGGTTGCATTTACGAGTTGAATTCAAGTATCAATAATAAAGTAAAATGCCTCTATACAATTCTCAGAAGTCAACCTCTAGACTCCCGCCTCCGCGGGAGTGACGGCGGGCTTGGTTATGTCATTCCCGCGGAGGCGGGAATCCAGTATTGGAAACTTGGCGACAGAAAAATGGCAATTTTTAACTGAGAATTTTTTATAAGCATATAAAGGAAAAACCCAAAATAATCGCAGACTCACCTCGATGAAGCCAATAAGAACCTGCTCTCATTTCCGGCTTCTCCTGGAAGACGTGATGCTGGAGCCGTAACACATTTTATTACGCATTCACAACGGTTGAAGGATAAATGGACGAATATGGTGTGCAGCTCAAGAGTTACTCAATTTTTTCCATAATTGGATACCATCATGAAACGATTTAAGAATATCCTTCTCGTCATAAACGATAAGATTGACAATGAAGCAGCCATACAAACAAGCGTTAATCTCTCTCTGAGAAATCAGGCCAGATTGACTGTTATCGAGGTGCTGGAAGATCCTCCGCATCTCAGTTTTTTTTCCGACCGCCACAGTTCTAAAACCATCCTGGCCAGCTACCTTAAAGAAAAACAGGATGCTCTACAAGCCCTGTTTTCCGAGTATCATAAGGATATTGAAATCGATGTGTTAGTAGCTCGCGGCAAAGCCTTTTGGGAAATTATCCAGGCAGTTCTTCGCAATAATTTTGACCTTGTCATTAAAGCATGTCACCAACATGGCAACCTGCAGACCATGCTCTTTGGATCAACAGACATGCATCTGCTCCGCAAATGCCCTTGCCCTGTATGGCTGATTAAACCCAAAAAGGAGATGCAATTTCAACGTATTCTGGCTGCCGTTGATATCGAACCCTCTTTAGACGATGAAAAGCTGGATTCCCTGAACCAGCAAATCCTTGAAATGTCTACTTCACTAGCCTTGTCAGAATTTGCGGAACTGCACATTGTCCATGCCTGGATGATTGTTGGGGAAAGCATCCTGCAATCATCCCGCAATAAACATCTCCAAAAAGAGGTTAACGAATGGATGGAAGATCAGGAAAAGGAAATCAAAGTAAGGCTCCATGAGTTTAAGTCAAAAATCGACACAGTTCTTGGCGAAAAAGGATCAGATTATCTCCATCCTGAAATTCATTTTCTTGAGGGTGACGCCTATGAGATAATTCCACGCGTGGCAGATGAGAAAGAAGTGGACTTGGTCATCATGGGTACTATTGCCAGAACAGGTCTTCCTGGTTTTTTCCTGGGAAACACCGCGGAGAGCATACTGAATCAGTTAAACTGTTCTGTCCTTGCTATTAAACCAGAAGGCTTTGTTTCTCCTGTTACACTCTGACACTTAGTCTTTTGTGAAGAAAACTTTAATTTCACGGGCGTAGGAAAGCAGGACAAGAAAGATGATCGCCGCCAAAATGTAACGGATTACCTTAAGATGTTGTTCAAGGTAATCGAAAAAGAAAGTCCAGACAGCAATAGCAGTAAGGGTCCCCAAAAAAGTTGCCGAGAAATTTTTTGTCACCTTAAATTTAAGCAGGTATCCGATAATCGAACCAACAACAGGACCTGTTACCGGTAGAGGTGCCATTACAAAAAGAAAAAGCCCTACCCAGCCATACTTTTCTATTTTTCCCTTATATTTTTTAGCCTTTCTTTCCAAACGCAGCGCATAATATCTCACGGCCCGGAGTTTGATATAATTTTTGATGGAAAGAATAGACACAGAATAGGTCAGGCAGACAATGAGAATCTCCAGATAAAAATTATAGCCAATGGTCAACAAGTAGCTATAGCCATTCATTATACAAAGGCCAATGCCTGCAGCCCTGCCGCCAAAAGTATGTGCCGCAAAAACCATACTTAAATCGAGAACCATTTCAGCTTCAGACGCAAAAAAATACCATCCGCCCACTGCCAGGAAAAAACTCATCAATAGCCCTATGCGCAAGATCAACCATTCCGGAGTATCAAGAAATCTGATTTGATTATTCTTTTTAAGCATTTCCGCATTTTATTCACTCCTAATCCGGCTTTTTGATGTAGACAGGAGCTTTAGTCTTGAGTTTTTTTTATTGTTTGAGTTGCCCTTACAATAATCAGACAGTCTGCATCAAACACCTTTTCTTCCGGGCTAACAAAGGGAATCTGTTCTTTTCCACCCCATATTCCTGTGAAAAAGAACAGCAGCCAAGATTTTACGCCTCCGCTTTCCGGAGTGCTATTCCCCTCATGAGTCTGCCAAGCAGATCTGCACCTGTAATGATCTGTTTTTGTTCAGTCCATACCAATATAATATCTTCATCAATCACATCATCCTCAGAATGCTCAGGCCATACTCGCAAACGCGATATGACTTTACCAAGTGAAAAACCAGAATCTGTTACAACAATTGGGCGATGACAGCATGAGAGAGGGTTGAATGAATCGTTGCCCATTAAGGCTTCGCGTAAAAACCTATCAGCATCAAGCGCATAAAGAGGTCTATTCTCCAAATTAGTAATAATCACCCATTTTTTCCCTGATTTTTGAACCTGCTGCAAAAAAGGATCAAGAGCCTCTCTGGTAAATTGTGGAAATTCGAGACGTCCGGCTACGCAGGGGAGCGGGATAATACTTTCAGGATCAATCACCGCTCCAATCTTTGAAACTCGCAAATCATCGATAGCAAGGAAATTAAGAGCGCCGATACCTTCGAGCTTGTCGATATCAGCTTCATCAGCAACAATATGTTTCCGAATCAGATGGCGCATATCTTTTTCCTTTAAATAGGAGACAATTTCATCTCCCAGAAAATAGTCAAGAATGAGGGCTGATGGCTTTGCAAGGGGATAGAGAACAATCTGATAAAATCGTAATACAGGAGAAAGAATAGAGGCCATTCGCAAGGCATTTCTGGAGAAATATGCCTGTGGAAAAATCTCGCCCAGAAAAGTAATGACAAAGGTTGAAAAAATAAAGGCAGACACTCCAGTGAGGACAGAATTGGACAGAAGCGTCAAAAGAACATTTATGCCGACATTCCCCCACAATATGGTAGTGAGCAAAAAATTGGAATCTTGGCGAAGTTGGATAACCTTTGCAGCATCTTTGTTTCCAGAGGCTGATTCAACTTCAAGCCTGAGACGGCTGACACTGAAGACAGCAAGATTAAGCCCGGAAAAGCAAGCAGACTGAGACACACAAAAGAGAATACCGACCCAGATGAGCATAGTGACTTATTTTTTATTTTATGTGATTACCACTGAAACTCAGCCAGTCTTGCAGCGGGCACTGTAATGCATTAATAATTCAAAAAAATACTGTCTACACAAAAGTCATTCCCGCGAAAGCGGGAATCCAGAGTAGTTGGCTCGTCCGCCTAGATTCCCGCCTTCGCGGGAATGACGTATAAAAAGGCTGAAGATGAGTGGTAATCATATTATTTTATGGAGAGGTGAAAAGTGATAACAAATCGCTTTTACGAGGGGGACGACACGCTTGTCTCCCCCGCTGACGGCCTTAAAACACCACAACACACCCCATCCGGTCGAAGTGTCATATCTGCCGCAGGTCGCATCAGCGGCAGGGGCAAAGCCGTAATCGAAAACGTTCATAGCCAACTGTCACTTTTTTCGTTCCTCCAGTCAACAAAAAAAGTGATCTATTGATTTCACGAACAGATTTATGCCACAGAGAGTCGTCTGCAAAGATTTGCCCCTTCATGATAACCCTGGAGTCATTTTTTGTAACTCTGAAGTGTTCAGAAAACTATGAGAGATTCAAGAGTTATATGAGGTGCCGCATAAAGCGGCACCTCATGACCAGAAATTTTTTTTCGACAAAGGAAACAAAAGAGAAAAGGGTGATTTTTTAAAAACGCACCCGCACCTCGGCCCAGATGGAGCGGCTGTTGATGGGGTAGTCTTCTGGGATAAAGGCCCCTTGGGGTGCCGTTGAGTCGTATGGGCTCGGTTCGCGGATATCCTCGTCAAAGATATTGCGAACGTTAAAGGCCACATCCAGGTGGTCGTTAATGTTTTTGCGCCGCAGGGTGAGATTGACCATATCGTAGTCATCAATGTCGTTTCTCGAGTCGGCAAACTGACGGTGCCGGTCGCCGATCCAGAAATACTGGCCGTCAAGGGACCAGTCGGGAGCAAACTTCCAGTGGGGATTGAGATAAAACTGCATCTGGGGTGCATCATGCACCACATGGTCAACGGTCTTGTTCTCCGAGCGCTGATAGGCGAAGTTTGAGCGAAGCCGCAACTGCTCGAAAACTTGCCAGTCCAGCTCGATTTCAAAGCCGTCTCCTTCCTGCTCCGCGTAGTTGTCAAAAACCTGGGGTAAAGCATTGCCGGTAAGGTCGATAAGGTCATCGGCCTCATAGTGGAAGAGGTTGAGCTTCAGGCGCAGGTCCACGGTGGGCTGGTAATCAAAGGCAAGCTCCACGGTCTCGATGGTTTGCGGGTCAATATCATCCTGGCCGACGCCCACCGGATTGTTTTTTATATACTGTTCGGCAAAGGTGGGGGCGCGGAAGGCCTGGCTGAAGAGGAGCTTGGTGGTGAGATCATAGCGCGTCTCCCAGACCAGGGCGGCCCTGGGGTTGACGGTGGAGCCGAAGTCGCTGTACTCGTCATAGCGCACCCCTGCGGTGAGCTCCCATTTGCGGGCCATCTTCCACTCATCCTGCACCAGGGCGTAGTAAAGCTGGCGGTTGGCATCACTGATGTAGATTTCATCGGCATCAGTGATGTGGCGCAGGGGGCCGATGGCAATAAAAGGAGGTGTCGGAATAGGGGTGAAATTCTTGTACTGGTCCGGTTCAAACTCATAGTTTTTCCAGCCCACCCCAAAGCGCAGCTTATGGCCGCGCAGGCCGCTGAAGACCGCGGCAAGCTCAGCCCCGCCATCTTCACTGGTAACAATTGGATTGCCCTGCATGTCGAGAAAGGAGGGGGGGTAATACTGAACAAGTGCGTCAGTAAATATATATGAATAGTAGAGTCGGCAGCTCAGGTCCCAGTCTGTGAGAAAATGATCATTGCGGTAGGTGAGATCGGAGAGAAGGTATTCAGCGTCAAAGTCATTGTTATAGGTTATGGCCTGGGCGCCACCCGGACCAACGCTCTGCTCCTGTAGCGAGCCATAGAGATGAAAATCCCAGTCACCTTTGCGGAGCTGCAGGTGGGCGTCCAGGGTCTCGTAACTGGTGTCCATGGCCCCGGGTGCGTTGGAAAGAACTCCAAAGCCCAGAGCATGGAGGCGGTCCTGCTCCACGTCAGCATCCGTATCACCGTCACTCTTGCGCCACTCAAGGCCAAGGGTGACGTCCCAGCCCCGGTACTGGCCGCCGTGCTGCAGCCAGCCGTCCAGGGTGCTGAAGGAACCGGCCCGCAGGCCCATTTCCGTTCCCTCGATCTCGAAGTTGTCCTTTGTAATGACATTGACCACGCCGCTGTAGGCGTCGGCTCCATAGAGAGCGGAGCCCGGTCCTCGGATCACCTCAACCCGGGAGATCATGGCCACCGGCATGCGGTAACAAAAATTGCGATTTCCCACATAGTTGGAGGTAAAGGGAACGCCGTTGATGAGCAGCAGCACCTCAGGGTTGTCACTGGTATGGATGCCGCGGAGGGACCAGATGGAGCTGAACCACGTTGTACCCGAGGGCGCAACATGCAGGCCCGGCACGGTCTCAAGGATCTGGTCCAGGCTGGTGGCACCGATTTCCTCAATATCCTCTTTGGTAATGACCGTGGCCACCGAGGGTGCCAGATGCACCGGCTTGAGGCTGCCGGTGGCGGTGATCAGGAGCTGGTCGACCCGGTAAAGGTCCTCCTCCTGAGGGCCTGCGCCGAACATTGCATCAAATGCCTTGACATCCTGCTCGTCCAACTCGGCACCAGAGGCAAGCACAGGAGCCAAAAGCCCCAGGGTAAAAAGAAAGGTGGTCCTGTAGTGTCTTTTCATCTCCCCCTCCCGTGGTTCTTGCACCGAACAGGCAACCCGGCTCGGATATGCACACTATTCGATAATTTTCGTGGCCAGGCTCAGAATCTGCTCATTCAGATCAAGGCCTATACGTTCGGCAGTGCTGCGGTTTACATAAATATTGGTGCCAAGGGGTTCCATGACACCAATGTCTGCTGGCAACTGGCCACGCTTCAGAATGTTCTTTGCCATGGAGGCGGCCTGTGCGCCGATGTTGTATATATCCGGCTGCACCGACAGCATCAGTCCGCTTTCAGCAAGATTTTTACTCTGTCCGATGCAGACAAGCTGGTCGGCAATACATCGCTTCTCCAGCCAGTCCATATTGTGCAGCGTATAAGTGGCTGGGTCATTGAGAATCCACAGCCCGTCAACAGCCAGGTAGAGTTCGCGGTAGGCGAGCTTGAAAGCTTTGCCGCTGTCAACAGGCCGTTCGACAAGCTCAAGCCCCAGTGCTTTCACTGCCGTCCTTCCTTGGGCAACGATCTCGCCGGAATTTTTCGGGCTATAGATAACGCCGATTTTTCGTATCTGGGGGGCCAGCATGCTCAGGTTGATAAACTGGTTGCCTGGGTTGACATCGCAACTGATACCTGCCATGTTGTCCTGCCCGTCGAGCAGGTTATATTTCCGCCAGTTGAGAACCCTGGCAAAAAGCACCGGAATATCCTGCCTGTCCTGGGTCCACAGTTTGGCTACGAATGCTGCTTTGGCACCAAGTGCAAAAATGAATGCAGGTTTTTGGGCAAAGAATTTTGATTCCAGTTCCGGATCATGGCGGATATCGCCATGGAGATTGAAGACGCGCACATCCATGCCGATGCTGTCGGTAAAGGAGCGTAGAGGTACCTCGTAAGCTGCAGCGCTGTCGCTGAGCAGAACGGCGATCCATTCATCATCCTTGCCGCCAAACAGTATGCCGGGAATGAGCAGGACAAGAAAGAGGAGTAAAAATGCTCTGTTAAAAAACTTTTTGCCAGTCATTGATATACAGCTTATCCATAAGTTCTGCAGAAGGATTCTTTTCGCTTTTCTTCAGTAAAATATTCTTCATTTGCGCAACTTCAACTTTGTCAACAGATCCCGGCAGGACGCAGAGAAGAGGGGTCGGAACCGGGGAGGAGGCCATAAGTCTTTTCGTTCCCTCCAGCGTACGCAGACCTACGCTGTCTATAGTATCCAGGGTCGCCTGTCCCACCAGGGCGGCATCCACCTGGCCGAGTAGTAGGGCATAGAGTGCATCAGCATCTTTGGGGGTAATGATTATATTCATTGCAGAAAAATCTACTCCCTGATCTTTGAAGTAATTTGTATTCAGCAGCTCTTCGGCATTGGCACCCATGGTTGTCATGGCCACGGTTTTTCCTTTCAACTCCTTCACGCTCAAACCGAAATCCTTACGCACCAGCAGGTATTTCGTGTAACTCGGCTTGCCGTTTTCCAGGGAGGTGAGTAATGGAGTCAGGCCTAATGCCTTGCCATATTGCTCAAAGTACCATGACGGCACAAGAATCAGGTCCGGAGGCCTCTCCTTCAGCCTTTGATCAAAATCACGCTTATGGGCAAATGCCTGAAAGCCGGCATCCAGACCGAATTTTTTGAATAAAGAATTGAAACCGCTGGAAAGCTGGGAAAGATTTGACTGAACGCAATCCGGATTGAAATAATAAAATTCGAGCTTAGTGGCAGCGTAAACGACAAAAATTGATAATAGAAAACAGAAAACAGCGCAAAGAGATACAAAAAAGGGCCGATACGAATTCCTCCTCTTGCACCGATTGGACAGAAGAAAAGATGAGAAATAAAAACGAGAAATACGCTGACGCATAAATGTCCATTCGAATCGAAAAAACCTTCGATCTCATATAGAGCTTTAATTAAATTGCAATTTTTATCAAAAAAGCAATATTTACCCTATATAATAGCATTTATTTCTATATTTGTAACGTAATTCCTCCCACCTAACCTCCACACAGACCACACACTCTCTCTAACAACAAGGTTGTTTGACAAGAAAAACATCCCCTTTAAACGTAGGTCACCTCAGTATCCAGTTTTCCATTGCTGTACGTGAAATTCACATAATAGTCGTGCCCGTCCTCAAGCAGATAGCCGAACCGCTCCACAGCTTGCTGGGGATTTTTTTCATAGGCTTCGCTAAATTCCTGATGCTTCCTGGCCGCCTCGAGCAGGGAAGCATTTGCTGACATACGTCTGATGGTATTTGCCATCTCATCATCCGTATTTATGGCATCAGCCAATTTCTGCGCCTTATCCCCTTCACCGCTGACCAGGATGGTGCCGTCATAGCCCACGCTCAGTTTCATTTCCGTTTCAGGACCAATATCAAACTTCCGGTATAATTCCTGAAGCTTGCCTTCCACATACCCAGTGTCCAGCTCTAACTGCTCCCGAAAGGATTCCACGGAAACAGTCCCGGACACGGTCATCCTGCGCCTTAAATCCGAGGCGGCGCGGCCCACTTTTGAAATCGTCACCTTCTCTCCTGCCCCTGCAACCTCCTTCCCTTCATTCTGACAAGCCCCGGGACTTTGCACATTGCCCATACCAGCCAAGTAGCTGGAAGATGCTATCGATGTAATCATATCTACCTCCTTTTCATAGCAACCTGTTACCCTAAAAATAATTAGCAAAGAACAGGCCGCGACTCCCTGGAATCGAGCAGGCAACAATTTCTGTGCTCAAACAGCGAGTTAGCCATATGCGTATCAAAGTCATTCTTAAAATGAGGGGAAATTTATTCCGGCCAGGGTTTTCAAGGGGAAGATATTTCTGAGCTGCGACAAAACGACTGCATGCACTGCCATCCAGGGATGCCGCCCCGTCCTATCAAACAATAGTTGACACGCTTTGAGGTTATTTCATATAAAAGGAAAGGAACCTGAAGAGTATGTATGAAATGACAAAGGAGAAATGAACATGAGCACATTTACATTTGGTCATTCAACGGCAAAAATAGCGGCCTGGAATCTTGCCGGTTTTGGCGGCATCCCTGATGAGCGACTCGCAGAACAGGTTAAGGGCCTGGCACTGCTCGATGCCGAAATCGTTGCCCTGGTTGAAATAAATCCCCAGGATACCCTTGATAAATTACAGCAGGGCCTTGCTGCCATGGGAGTGACCTACAACACCTGCCTTGCCCCCCAGCAAAGCGATCTCCACATTGGACTGCTCTACAAAGACGGCATCACGGCCGAGAACGCAAGGCTGCTGGAGGGCTCCGACCTTGGGGACCCGACGAGGAGAAAGGCCCTGCTGGTTGATATGAAGGTGGGTCGTTTTGATTTCCTGCTGATCGTGGTACATCTCAAGTCCAGCCGTGGGGCTGCCTCACAACACATTCGCGACGAACAAGCCAAGATCATTGGCCAGTTTATCACAAAAAAAAGGAACCAGAGCCGGGAGGATATCCTTCTGGTTGGAGACTTTAACATGATTCCCGGCCAGGACGTCAGCAACTTTCACCACCTGGGCGGAGATGACTTGATGGATTTCCTGTCATCCTGGGATCTCCAGGACCGCTACTCCCATATTCTTGACGCAGGCAGGGCCAATCTGCTTGACGGCTTTGCCATCAGCCGCACATACAGCACGGAATACATCCGCGGCAGCCTCAGGATATTCCCCATGCACTGGGCAATGGATATTGGACGCCAGAGATTTAAAGACACGGTGTCCGATCATCTGCCGTTCGTGGCAAGCTTCAGGATTGACCGGGCCAGGGATTAGCGGATGTATAAAAGGGGTTGCCGCTAGGATGCAAATAAACGGCTGTCCCTCTGCAGGATCTAATCAACCGAAGCAAGCCCGAATTCTGCGGCAAAATGCTCAATGTCCAGGCTGTCCACTATCCCCTCATTGACACCGATGATATCAAAAATATTTGCCCGCTCATCACCAGTATCTTTGGATCATGTCTTGAGCCCTCAGAAAACAAAAGCCTGGTTATAACGAAAAAGTATATACAAAAAGGCCCAGACCAAAGTATCCAGTCTGGAGTTGACTCACACACGGCAATTTCTTACTATCTTTCTTTGACGGTTTCGTAAAAACCCCCTCAACCGCCGCCGACAAGTATGTAACTTGTTGATATTGCGTTGGCGGATGGTCAGCTTGAGAGCTTTTTGCGAGACCATCATCTTTGATTTCTGCGAACCGAACAACAAGGAAAAATTCCCTGCATGTTATTTGAAAAACTCGATCATATAAACAGCCGTCCCCAGCCATTTGAATTTTATACGGCAAGCGATCTGTGGACGGATGAATATACTTCAAAACAAATGCTCGGCTACCATCTGAACGAGGGAATTGATGTATCGTCGCGCAATATGGTCTTTATTAACCGATCTGTAAAGTGGATAGTCTCCACCTTTAATGTCCGATCCGGGACAAAGATTGCAGATTTCGGCTGCGGCCCTGGATTGTATACAACGAGGGTTGCTGAAAATCAGGCAGATGTAACCGGCATAGATTTTTCAAAAAACTCAATTCAGTACGCCCGGGAAATCGCCGCCAAGAAAGGGCTGAATATCCATTACGTGCTTCAGAACTACCTTGATTTTGAGACAGAGGAGCGCTTTGATCTTATCCTGATGATCATGTGCGACTTCTGTGCCCTCAGTCCTGCCCAGAGAAAAGATCTCCTGGCCATTTTTTTAACAATACTAAAGCCTGGCGGTTCAGTTCTCCTGGATGTTTATTCACCGACAGCCTTTGACCAACGTGAAGAGGCAACAATTTACGAAGAAAATCTTTTCAATGGTTTCTGGTCGCCAAACAAGTACTTCGGCTTCCTGAACACCTTTAAATACGAACAGGAAAAGGTGGTGCTTGACAAATATACCATTGTTGAATCTGACCGGATAAAAACCGTTTATAACTGGTTGCAGTATTTCACCGTGGACAAGCTTAAAAAAGAATTTGTTGAATGTGGTTTAACCATCGGAAAAATCTACTCGGATGTTGCAGGGACTCCGTACGACAAACATTCAAGTGAATTTGCCATCGTTGCCCAAAAATCATAAATGCACAGGGATAATTTTATGCAGGAAGCTTTAGTATTAATTGATATCCAGAAAGACTATTTCCCAGGTGGCCGCATGGAGGTTGACAACTCGGAACATGCTGCCGCTATGGCAAAAACTTTGTTAGAGGCATTTCGTAAACTTCAAAAGCCTATTGTTCATATCCAGCATATTGCAGCAAGACCGGGTGCGACTTTTTTTCTGCCGGAAACAAACGGCGTGGCATTCCACGAAAGCGTCCTCCCATTGGACGGTGAGAAAATCATCACCAAGCACTTTCCAAATAGTTTCAGAGACACGGAGCTTGAAGATTATCTGCGGGAAAACGGCATAGAAAAGATTACATTTTGCGGAATGATGTCGCAAATGTGCATAGATGCAACGGTGAGGGCGGCATTTGATAAGGGATTTACCTGTATCGTTGCCCATGACGCCTGCGCGGCACGAAATCTGTCCCATGGCGGAGTTGATGTGCCAAGCTCGCAGGTCCATGCGGCGTACATGGCGGCCCTTGGTACAGTCTATGCAACGGTAACGCCCTCCAGGGAAATTATTGAAGAACTTGGCAGAGGCTTATGAAAAATACCCTTCATATTACAAGTGGTGACTGTGCGGGAGAGATTCTCGGCAAATCAGGTATTGCCGGAGATGTCTTTGTCTGGCACGATATACTCTACGATGGCCCCAGAAATGTCGGCTGGCCCACAGATGATACTTTGAAAGACAGGGCACTGTTCCTTAAACAAACAACCGCAGGAGGACTGAGCAGAGAGTATATTCTTGATACGCTCAGAAACCAGTACCAGAAGATTACAGATGCCGCAGAATATGAGCATATTGTTCTCTGGTTTGACGCATGTCTGTTTGATCAATCCATGCTGGCCCATATACTGTGCTGCCTGCATGACAGGAAAATTTCTCCAGTAGAGCTTATCTGCGTTGATTCCTTTCCCGGCATTGTACCGTTCAACGGACTTGGCCAGCTGCAGCCCTTGCAGATGGCCTCCCTGCATGATCAACGCCGCCCGGTGACCGATGCACAGTTTCAATTTGCCAAAATCGTGGACCAGGCATTTGCCACCCAGGATAGAACTCTGCTTATGCAGTTATCCAGCGAGACCGATGCTCCCCTGCCCTGGATCCCCGCTGCTGTAAAGCGCTGGCTTCAGGAACTTCCTGATCCTGCTACAGGACTTGGAAAACTTGAACGACTTGCCCTGGATGCTATCCGGAACGGCTGCGAGAAGCCGGGCGACATCTTTACCGCCGTGGCCGCGGCGGATACACCACCGCAGTATTGGGGAGATATTACCTTATGGGCAAAAATCAATTCCCTGGCGGAACGCCAGCCCCCCCTTGTCAAGATTCAGGGACCAGCCTCAAGACTGCCTCAGTGGCAGGGCGGGCCTGAGTTAAAAGACTTCAGGCTTATAATTCCCTGAGGACGTTCTGATCGTTTTCGCGATATCAACAAGTTACGCACGTTCCGGTAGCAGGTGAACGTTTTTTTTTGCGCGACCTCCAAAATCTGACGGTTTCGTATTTATGCCCTTTAGGGTGAAAAAACACTCAACCGCCGCCGACACATAAATAACCCGTTGATTTCCGTGTTTCTCCGGCTCGTCCTGAGGCTTTTTTAGAGTTCATCAGCAAATTCATTACTGATTTTTTAGCCATTTGGGTTTATAGTTCCTTTTTGGCTTAAAATATTGCAATGTCAGTGCTGTTTTGTCAGTGCTGTTTTTGACGTTGAACCTAACATTGAACTTTGAACCTAAATAGTCAGTAATTAAAATGAAAAAAACAGGATATTACGGAGAATGGGGCGGCGCTTTCATACCTGAAGTTCTTTACGAAACATTTGAAGAGCTGAACGCGGCATTTACTCAGGTAAAAAAAGACCCCTCCTTCTGGCAGGAATACGTTTCTTTGATGAGCACATACTCCTGTCGCCCCACCCCGCTCACTTTTGCAGAAAACCTTTCCGATCATTTCGGCGGAGCACGGATCTTTATCAAGCGGGAAGACCTGAACCACACAGGCGCCCATAAGGCAAACAACGTCATGGGCCAGGGACTTCTTGTTAAAAAGATGGGCAAAAAACGCGTTATTGCCGAAACCGGCGCCGGCCAGCATGGCGTTGCCACCGCTACCATGGCTGCCAAATTCGGCCTTGAATGCACCATTTACATGGGCGAAGAAGACGTCATGCGTCAGCGTCCCAATGTCTTCTGGATGGAAAAACTCGGTGCCACTGTCGTCCCTGTCACCTCGGGCTCAAAAACATTAAAGGATGCCATCAATGAGGCTTTTCGCGACTGGGTAACCCGCATGGAGGACACCCACTATGTTATGGGAACCGTGTGCGGTCCGCATCCTTTTCCGGAAATGGTGGCCTGGTTCCAGTCAATCATCGGTAAAGAGGCCCGCACCCAGATTATGGAGCAATTCGGCAAGCTGCCAAGCCGCGTTTATGCCTGCGTGGGAGGTGGTTCCAATGCCATGGGGGTCTTCCAGGGATTTCTGGATGAAAAAACCGTTGAACTCATCGGTGTTGAGGCCGGAGGCAAGGGTCTTGATTCCGGGCAGCACGCAGCACGCCTGGCAGGCAAGGATGCCTCCGCAGGAGTGGCCCAGGGCTACAAAACAATGTTTCTGCAAAACGATGACGGCCAGATGATGGATACCCATTCCGTGGCTGCCGGACTCGATTACGTCGGTGTTTCGCCGATCCTCACCGATCTCTGGAAGTCAGGACGGGTAAGATTTGCCGCTGCCACTGACAGGGAGGTCATGGAAGCCCTTGATCTCACTATGAAGAAAGAAGGCATTATCCCTGCCCTGGAATCGACCCACGCCTTTGTGCAGGCCTTTAAGGAGGCCGGCGACATGAACCGTGATGAGGCGCTGATTATCAATATGAGCGGACGTGGCGACAAGGATATTTTTACCATTGCCCACGCCTTTGACGATCCCTCCTGGAAAGCATTTATTACACAGAAAGGAGCTGAATATGCATCTTAACAGTCAGATAGAGACAGCGCTGGCTGATCCTGACAAAAAAATCCTGCTCATGACCCACATTGTCCTGGGCTATCCGTCACTGGAAGTCAATCGGCAGGTCATCAAACAGATGGTGGAAAACGGGGTTGATCTCATCGAAATGCAGATCCCTTTTTCCGAACCCATGGCAGACGGCCCGGTCATTGTCAAGGCCAACCAGGATGCCATTGAAAACGGCATAACGGTTAAGGAATGCCTGGAATTTGCCCGGGAAATGACCGAGACCCATTCCATCCCCTTTCTGTTTATGACCTACTACAATATTCTCTTCAAATACGGGGTGGAGGACTTCTTCAAAAAAGCAAAGGACATGGGCATAACCGGCTTTATCATTCCGGATCTGCCGCCGGAAGAGGGTGAAGAATTCTTTAAGCTTACCGACAAATATGAAATCGCGCCGATCATGATCTACGCCCCCACCTCAACAGCGGAGCGCATGCAGGAGCTGGCAAAATACGGCGGAGGTTTTATCTACTGCGTGGCCCGCAAGGGCGTCACGGGTCAGCAGACTGATTTTGACGAGGAATTTGACGCCTACATAAAAAAATGCCGCGACAACGCCAAACTCCCCCTGGCGGTAGGATTTGGTATCAGCAGCAAAGCGGACGTGGATTATCTGACAGAACGCGCCGACATCGCTGTCATCGGCACCAAAACCATCAAGCTCGTTGAAAGTGAAGGTGTTGAGGCAGTAGGGCCCTTTATTGCAGGATTACGATAGAGTTATGTGTCTGTGTTCTGTGGGGCAAGCAACTCAGATAACCAACTGCAAAGCACCCTTTATGAGCGGAGGTGGTGACATAAACAAATCAGGTCACCCCCTCCGTTGCACTCCTAAAAAAATGCTCTTGAAACTCTCATTTCCGGGTATCACCTCACAGTAAATCCGGACGACCAAACCGTACCTGCCCGCCAATAACCTTTCCTTTATTTCCGGGAGTGCAGGCAGTTTCAACAGACTTACTTTTCCCGGCTCGCTTTTAGCATTTCTTCCATCATCTCTGGGTCACGGGCATAAGCCACGCCGCTTTTCATATCCTTGCCATAAAGCTCTGGATAGATATAGGTACCTTTTTCCGTCTCATCTTTGTCCACCTCCACCTCAATAGGGTTGGCCTCAGCCCAGGCATCCTGACGAACGCCGGTTACCTGCCAGGAGACCTCCATGTCCGGCGCGCCGCCCGCGATGCGGAAAGTGTTCTCCTTGATCTTTTCGGCAATATAGACCGGGGCAAAGCCGCCTATGCAGGTGAGCTGGTAGCGGAAATCGCGATTTAAGGCCTCGAAATAGTCGGGCAGCTCCACCAGAGCCTCGCCGTTTTCATCAAGCATGACATTGCCGTTGTAGACATTCATCATATCCGGCGACTCAACAAAGGAGTGCTGCAGATACTTGTTTTCCGGATCCAGGGGATGATCGATCTTGAACGAACCGCCACTCTTGCTCAGGGTGCCGTAGATGTCCACATCTCCGTAAAATACACCGGCCCAGGCATCTCCGCTGGTATATGAGGGTGAGACAGAAGAATAGATACCGTAGGCATTACCGGTATCGCTGGGCAGGACATAGGTGGAAAGCCCATAGCTGTTTCCGGATGGACCGAGATGGTATATATAAGACCTGCTGCCATAGAGCGGCCCGTCAAATGTTGTATCGCTTGAGGCATAAAAGTAGCCCCCATAACCTATATCAGCGGATGTCGAGGTCTGATTGCAGCTACCGTATACGCCATATGACCTGGAGGATGATGAAGCCCCTTCGCCATACAGGCCATAATTATAATCATAATTGGAGCTCTGGACAGCCTTGCCGTACAAACCGTAGCATGTCGCATTTGTACATTGTGCGTCTGCCAACACACCGTAGCCATTACCATAGTTACTGTTGTTATCGCCAATAAAGTGACCGCCGTAAACAGATCCGCCGATGTCGTCACTGTATTTATTGCTGTCAACATAGACGCCTTTGGCATCGCCGTTATCGCTGCCGTAGAGAGAGACATAAATACCATTTACAGCGCCCGAGGTTCCATAATGATCTGCATCGATGTCTAAACCATGCAGATAGCCGGTGCCGTAGTTTGAGACATTGGCGTTGATGCCAAGTGTGCCGTCATTACTGTCTATTCCGCTGGTGGCGTTGATACGTATACCCTGGGCAAAACCTTCGGCTGAGTAGGCACCCGAGTCCACCCCGATGCAATTGGTGCCCAGACAACTGACGCTGAGATCAAGACCGAAGGCCTCGCCGCCGGGTGCATCTACGTCCATGACAATACCGTAGCCCACGGAGTTGGGGGAATCCACATCAAGCATGAGACCGCGGGCGGAATAATTGTCGGAATTGGCAATACCCTTGATGGCATAGGCGTAGTCTCCGCCACTGCTTTCAAAGGTGACCATATAGTCAGAGCTGCTCATCGAGCTGCCGCTGACATTAAGATCGGCGTTGAGGTTAAGATCCCCGGTCATGGTGTCACCGCTGGTGTTGACATAGTCATCGGCAAGATCGGCTGCGGTTACCGCCCCATCAGCGATTTCACTGCTGCCCACCGCTTCCTTGGCAATTTCGTCGGCCGTCACCGAATTGCTGCCCAGGTCAGAGGCGGTCAGGGAGTTATCGGCAACCTCGCTGGTACCGACGGAACCTGCAGCCAGATCTGCAGCGGTAACAGAGTTATCAATGATCTCACTCGTTCCCACTGCGCTCGCAGCAATCTCGCTTACACCCACCGCGGCTGTGGCAATTTTACCGGCAGTCACCGAATCGTCGGCCAGATCCGCTGTGGTAATGGAGTTGTCGGCAATTGCAGAAGAACCCACGGAACCGGCAGCCAAATCCGAGGCAGTAATGGTGCCATTGGCTATCATGAATGTCGTGATACTCTCCCCCTGCCCCTCGTTGACGTAAAGACCGTCATGGTCGTGTCCGGCAGGGGAAAAATCTGCTGCCGGGTGCCCATCAAGAGTATCCGTGTTGCCGGACTGCATGGCAAAGCCGGTGGAGGTCAATTTCTGACGTGGGGTGAGAATCTCCCAGCCGCTGCCGCTGGCAAATATTTCAATCTCAAGGTAAAGATCACCGCCGCCAAAATCGGCGATATCCAGAGGCATATCCGCACCAAGCTGCAGATTAAATATGCCGCTGCTCAGCGTGATCGTCTGCTGCTCATTCCAGACCAGACTGCCGGTCGTGGCATGGTCATAGAGATAAAAATTAACAAGCTGGCTGCCCTCCAGGGGAGTGCCCGCGCTGTCCGTCAGGAACCCCTGATAATTGATGGTGTCGGGAACTGCGGCAACAGTGGTTTGGACGCCGCCTACAACAAGGCCCCATATTAAAAAGATTCGTAACCAAATACCTCTTCCCAAGCATGTATTCATTATCCGTCTCCGTTACCTGTAATAAATGAACGCTTTCTTTTTTTGTTGTCGTCAGATGCTTGCGGCAAAGACCGCCAGATCCCTGCCATCCACATCACCGTCACCCTCACTGTCGCAGGCCGGATTGTAATTGCCGTCGCCTGCCATGGACCCGAAGGAGGCGGCAAATGTCCCGGCATCATCGCAGACAGCAGGCATGGCCCCCAGGGTGTACCAGAAACCCGGACTGAGAGCATAGTTTGTCGATTCCGGCGGATCATCCGGGTCCATGAGCGGCGTGGGCTGGGCCGAGGTGCTGTTTAAGCGGAAACTTGCCGAGCTCAAAGGGGGCGTGCCTCCACCGGAAACGACCGAAGTGTTAATCTGAAAATTCTCGCTCTGCATCTGGGCAGAGGCAGGACCGGCAAACCAGCAGCCAGCACTCAGGGCAACCAGGAGGCAGCAAGCTTTCCGTATCATTTTCTGCAAGGAGTTCATGTTCATGATTTTCTGCTCCTTATCACGGTTGCAGGGTCTGCAGGGTGTATTCGATGCGAGCACCGTAGAAGCGGAGATTATTACTCGGGCTGGAGACTCCACTGAAATAGACGCGCAAAGTATACTGGTTGCTGGTATTATCAATGACCACAGGAGAAGCCAATATCGGGCTGAACAACTGCATTGACTCAGAGTCATCAGGGGTAAAGGACTGATCGATCAAAATATCCATCTCATCCGTCATGTCCTCATACGGCTCTACACTGTAGAGGTTGCGTCGATACATCCAGGTCTTTATGAGATACACAAAAGTTCCAGGATCGTTTTCATAGTATAAGAAGGTGACGGATTGAACAGAGGCTCCCTGGGGAAGTTGCAGCGGAGCATAGTACGAACCACTGCCGAAATTGTAAATTGCAGTGCCATATGGGCTATAGGCCTCACTCACTAAACTGGGACGAAAAGCGAGACCAGGTATCTGCAGGTAGAATGTTTTGGCGGAGCTATAGGCAAAATTTCCGGCGGCGACGACATCGCCATCCGCCTCGACATTGCCCGCGGCGGTGACGTCTCCGCCGGCATCTCCAGATTACCATGCAGCAGCATATCGCCCCCCCACTTCCAGATCGTCTGAGACCAGAAGATCACTTGCGTCGGTAATGTCGGGGGAAGTGGCAACGCCCACGCCCATACGGTTGTAACCCTGATTGGCAATGGAGTTGCCGGTCTGCAGCACGCCGAGCAGGGCCAGGTCGTTGTTGGCATAAAAGGTGTCCTGGCTGTCCTGCCAACTGAAATATTGGCTGGTGCCGCTGTCCATGAAGAGAAAGTCGTTGTCCGTGCCATCGCCACCGGTGCCGATGCGAAGATCCTCGTTGGCATACAGGCTGCCCGTAACGGAAAGAGCGCCGCTCATGGTGTCGCCTGACCCTTTCACATAGCGGATGTCCCCTTCGTTTTCGGTGAGGTACTGGGGATGGTCGTCGTCTGCAAGTCCGGTCAGGGCACCGTGATCTGTTACGCCGCCGGCGGCGGCACTGATGGTAATGGTATTGGCAGCATCACTCGGGGTAATGGTGATATTGGCGCCCGGCACAAGGTCAATGTTGCCGCCGTCGTTTGTCACACCGTCGACGCTGCTGACCATGTTCGGCACAACCTTGTCCGCCGTGATGGTGTTACCGTGGATATCGCTGGCGCTGATAGTGCTATCAACGATCATAGCCGAATTGACGCTGCTGACCTGGCCCTCGTTGACATAGGCGCTGTCGTGGTTATGAGTTGTGGCGGCAAAGGCGGTTTCATCCATACCGTTTAACAGTTCGGCATTGCCCGCCTGCATGGCAAACGGGGTTGCGGTGAGCCTCTGACGGGGCGAGAGAGTTTCCAACGAATGAGTGGCCGTGTTCAAGATCGCAACCTCGAGATAGACCGGTCGGTTGCCGGTAACCTCATCACCGGCAAAAGGGGTGTCTGCACCGAGCTGGACATTGATGATGCCGCCCGACACAGTGACGGTCTGCTGTTCGCTCCAAAGCAGGATGCCCGAAGTTGAGTCATCATAGAGGTAAAAATGCATGGTGTACGATCCGTCAAGCGGGGTGCCCGCATCATCGGTCAACTCTCCCTGGTAATTGATTAAGGACGGTACCGCGGCACATGTAAAGGAGGGTGCAATCAGTAACAGGGCCAGCAGCAGAACAGTGGCAAGCGGAAACATTCTCTTCTTCATACGTATCTCCTCATTTAACTTTGTCATTCATGCGTCATGGCCCCTTGCTCCAGGGGCCACATGCCGGACGAATTATATATATTATCATTTTCCTGGAAACACTTCCTATTCCATGTGCATGGGAACAAGAAGCAGATACCCGCGTATTGGGTAAATAAATCCACATATTTTAAAGCAACATTTGGGCCGATTCCCCTAAAAAATCTTTATCCTTGTCATATCAACATGTTCCATCCGTGAGGCAGGATGCGGTAAAATAATTCCACACAAAAATTCCAAAAACCCGGAAATTCAGTCCAGAAAATTGGAAAAGCCGGAAATTAAAACAACAGATCAGAAAGAGAGAGAAATAAGCAAATAGACGTATCCCCTTTTGGGTCCATCTCCACTTTACACACTCACATCTGAAAGTCGGCGGTAAAACCGCTGCGCATGGTGTTTTCCGTAATGCAGCGAGGGTTGGCAAAATTCTTCAGATACCCCGGCCCGCCGGCCTTGGTGCCGATGCCGCTCATGCCGAAACCGCCAAAAGCCTGGCGACTGACCAGGGCGCCGGTGCAGCCCCGGTTAATATAGAGATTGCCCACCTTGAACTGACTGCGGGCAAGAGCAATATTATGCGGACTACGGGAAAAAAGCCCCCCGGTCAGGGCAAACTCCGTGGAGTTGGCAATATCAAGAGCCCTGGAAAAGCTTGCTGCCCGGATAACTGTAAGAATAGGCCCGAAGAATTCCTCCTGCAGCATGGGGTTGGACGCCTCCTTCACGGTAAAGAGAGCGGGAGGGATGAAATATCCCGGAGAAGGCGTGTCGCCAAGAAAGACGAGTTCTGCACCATCGGGAGGATTGGCAATAAGGGAACCGAGGCGCTCGTGGGCAGCCTGATCGACCACCGGACCAAGCCGGCAGGCGGGATCCGTGGCCGGAGCCATGGGCAGACTCTGGCAGGCCTTGACCAGACGCTTCATAAATGTCTTATAGATATCACCGACCAGAATAAGCCGTGAGCAGGCCGAACATTTCTGGCCGGCGTAACCAAAGGCCGAATACATGACTCCTTTGATGGCGGCATCAAGGTCCGCGTCTTCGTCAACAATGATGGCATTCTTGCCGCCCATTTCACAGATGACCCGTTTGACCTCGGGTTGTCCCGGTCCGGTGTGGCCTGCTTTGGCGATGATGCCGAGCCCCACCTCTTTGGAGCCGGTAAAGGCGATCTGGCTGATGTGCGGATGACTGACCAGATAATTGCCGATTTCAGCGCCAGGGCCGGGCAGAAAATGAACAACATCCTTCGGAAAACCGGCAGCCAGCAAACGCTTATAAAAACTGTAGCCAATGGCCGAGGAATTTGAGGCGGGTTTGATCAGCACCGGATTGCCGGCCACAAGGGCGGCAGTGGTCATGCCGCAGAGAATGGCCAGGGGAAAATTCCAGGGAGCAATGACCGCTGTGGGACCACGCCCCTCATAAAAAAGAATATTGTCTTCCCCGGCAACACTGCCCTGTTTCACAGGGCCAAGCTCTATCAAGGCCCGGCGGCTGTAGTAGCGGCAGAAATCAATGGCCTCTGCCACGTCGGCATCTGCCTCAAGCCATGGTTTGCCCACCTCATGGGCCTGCAGGGCGGCAAGTTCAAAACGGTCCTGCTCAAGAAGTCTCCCAAGCTGCTCCACGAGTAAGGCCCGCTCGGCAAGCGGTGTATCGCGCCAGGCGGGAAAGGCATTTACGGCCAGACCCAGGGCTTTTTCCACCTCGACTGTGGTGGCCTGGCTGATCCTGGCAACGACAAAGGCAGGGTCATTGGGCGACATCCGTTTTTTTGTTTTCTCTGTAAAATCCTCACTGCCGCCAATGACCATCGGCACAGAGAGCGGCATCTCCTCCTTTCTTTTCTCCAGGGCCGCGGCAAAACGGCGGCACACCTCCTCCTCGGTGAAATCAAGGAAACCCACATTGGCAAAGGCTGAATGGACATCTCCGGCAATATAGCCCGACTCTTCCGCCAATTCCGGCCCCGGCTGCGGGGCCATGAGCATGGTCTTAATCGCCATACCCTCATGGTAACTCTGACGCAGAAAACCGCTGTTTGAGGTGTTTTCCAGCAGTCGCCGCACCAGATAGGCCATGCCGGCCAGCAGATCGCCGATGGGGGTATAGATGCGCACCCGATACTGATTGCCGGCAAAGATGCGCCGCAGCGGTTCAGCCATGCCGTAGAGCATCTGCAACTCAAAGGCATTGGGGGCGACTCCCGTTTCCTCGGCCAGTACCACGGCATGGAGCAGGGAGCGCAGGTTGTGGCTGGCAAAGGCGGGAGTGATCAGATCATGGTTCTTAAGTAATTTCCCGCTGATTGCCTCATAGGCAACATCGGTGCGGGCCTTGTTAGTGAAAACCGGGCAGGTGTTGCCATTCTGGCGGGCCAGGACGACTTCATAGTCCCAGTATGCCCCCTTGACCAGGCGAACGGTAAAAGGGGTGCCCCGTTTCCTGCTTAAGGCAAGAAGTCGGTCGCAATCGTCTTCGCAAACTTTAAGATAGGACTGAACCGCCAGGCCCAGATGCGGCCAGTCGATGAGGCTCTGATGCATTGCCATTTGCTCAAAGAGTTCAAAGGTGATGTTATGGCAGGCCCATTGCTCAAGATCAAAATTTATGAAAATATTTTTTTCTCTGGCCTTCTGAAGAAGGGGGAGAAGTCGAGCGGAAAGTCTGGCTACGGAGCCGTTATGATCTGCGGGCAGCAGATATGGATCAAGGGCGGAAATTTTTACCGAGATATTGGCCTTGGGCAAGGGACCGTTTGGCCCCTGGTGCAGGAGGGAATTATGCGGCCAGGCAACCGCAGCACTCCCCAGCAGTTCAATGAGGTCCAGATATTTTTGCAGGTAGCTGTCCGCCTCGGCATCGCTGGTTGTCGCTTCGCCGAGGATATCAGCAGTAAAGGTCAGATTTTCATCTGCAAGTTTTTTCAGGACCTTCAATGCCTTTTTTGGGTCGCTTTCACAGATGAAACGCCGGGCCATTTCCGTGACATTGGCCTGAATTGCCCGGGTTGCCAGGGGCGAGGCAATGCCGCCTGCGGCCATGCTGAGCGCTGAGCGCACCACAACCGGCAGATTTCGATCCTCTTTGAGAAGATACTCCCTGACATGGGAGGCAATGGCGGAGGTGGAATGCAAGGCAGGAAGCACATCGACAAAGCGGAAGGCATCCACTTTGAAATCTTCATCATCCATCACCCAGTCGAGTATCTGGCCCTGCCAGTACTTGCGATCAAAGAGGGTGGGCATCTCACCCTGTATCTTTTGCCAGTACTGATTCCCTCGTTCCTGAATACGTCTGTTGAGCTCTCCCTGGTCTATGGCCATCTTCCACTCCGGATCAGACAGGGTATGAAAAAAGAGTTTAGAGCCCTGAACTCAGAACGCAAAACTCTCCAAAGTTAAATTGTTTCCCCTGTTTTCATTTCTTTTGCAGGGTAATCCTCCTCTTTGGCCATGGGAGCGATAATGCAGTTCCGTCCTATCACTGTCTTGGCCGGCACAACTGCCTCTTTTCCCACCAGGGAGATACCGGTATAAAGATGCTTGGGGAATTTTGCATTGGGCGTGTCTTTATCGTTTCCATGACCGACCACGGCACCCTCTCCGAGCTGGACGCGCTTATCAAGTATGGCCAGGTCAATAACCGCGCCCGCCCCCACCACGCAGTCATTAAACAGTATCGAATCGCGGACAACAGCACCGGGCATGACATGCACACCGGGGCTGAGAACGGAATTGACCACCTCGCCTTCAATAATGCATCCTGCCGCAATCATGGAATTCTGCACCTTGCAGCTTGGCGAAAAACGGGCCGGCGGTCGATCAGCAATACCCTTTACGCCAGCCTCCACATTGGGACGCGTCCCCCATATCTCGGGAGAGATTTCGGACTCCTCGCCCAGCAGCTCCATATTGGTCTGCCAGTAGGACTGGATAGTACCAACATCGCGCCAGTATCCGTGGAAAGGATAGGCAAAGACGCTGTCATTTTCAATGGCCCTGGGGACAAGGTGCATGCCGAAGTCAACCTCATCTCTGTCATGGGCAAGCATGCTCAGAAGATACTCGGTATCAAAAACGTAAATCCCCATGGAAGCAAGATTGGTTCGAGGCACCTTGGGTTTCTCCTCCCATTCTATGATCCGGCCTTCATCATTAGTTATTCCTGCGCCGAACTGATGAATTTCACTTTCCGGCACCACCATCATGCCAATGGTGACATCAGCTTCCTTACGGCGATGGAAGTTGAGCATATCGTCAAAATCCATGCGGTAGATATGATCCCCGGAGAGAAGAACGATCTCCTTGGAAGGATGCGCCTTGATGAAATCAACATTCTGCCGCACAGCGTCGGCCGTGCCGCGGTACCAGTCGGAATCACTCGATCCCGTGCGCGGAGGCAGAATTTTCACCCCGCGACTGCGGCCGGTGAAATCCCAGGCCTCACCGGTACCGAGATGTTTCATGAGCGACAGGGGCTTATACTGGGTCAACACGCCAACCTGAGTCAGTCCAGAATTCATGACATTACTCAGGCTGAAATCAATAATGCGATAAATTCCGCCAAAGGGCACAGCGGGTTTTGCCCTGGTCTGTACCAAATTATTCAAACGACTTCCCACTCCACCGGCAAGTATCAATACAAGGGTATTTTCTTGTTTTATCATCTGACAATCTCCCCTGTTTTGATTTCCCGTAACAACTTTTCCGTTCCCAAGGTCGGGTAAAGCGTACAATCAGAACCGATAAGAGTGCCATCGGGAATAAAGTTATTCCAACCGATCACGGTCACCTCTTTTGAATCCACCGGACCGGGTTCACCAATACTGACTTTATTGCCAATGGTTACATTCACATCACAGATTACTTTTTCAAGCTGGGCATCACGGCCGACAACGTTATTAAAAAAGAGAACCGAATCTTTGACCTTTGCCCCCGGCTTGACATGGGCACCGGGAAAAAGAATAGAACGTTCCACCTCGCCCTCCACGATACAGCCATTATAGACCAGGCTGTCATTGATAACGGCATTATTGCCCACTTTAAGGGGTTGGCAATCACGAATGGAACGATGATCAAGATTTGTCCGCAACCCCCACTCCTCAAGGTTTATCTTGGGATTTGGCCCGAGCAGGTCCATATTGGTCTGCCAATACTCTTCAATGGTGCGGGAATATCCCCAGTAGCCCTTGAATTTATAGCCATACACCTTGCGCTGCTCAAACATCATACGGGGAATAATATCCCGTCCGAACTCAAAGGATTCGTCTTCCCGGGCATTCACGGTCAACATTTCATAGAGAACCCGTGGTTTGAAACAGAAAACCGTCAGAGAGGCCCAGTTGAATTTTGGTCTGGCCGGCTTTTCCTTGTACTGCAGGACACGTCCACCCCGCTCACCGTCTTCATCATCAATCTGTGCGACACCAAAGCGATGGGCCTTATCCACAGGCACCTGCAGGCAGGCCATGGTCAAGTCAGCGTCCTTTTCACGATGATAGTTAATGACCTCCTGATAATCCATGTTGTAGACATGGTCGCCGGAAACAATAAGAACCTCCTGGGGGTCATGGTACTGAATGAAATCGATGTTCTGGAAGACCGCATCAGCCGAGCCCTTATACCATGAGGTGTTCCCGTAGCCTGTTGACGGTGGCAGGATTGAGACTCCCCGGTACTTGCCCAGCATATCCCATGCTGCGCCGATACCGATATGATTAATAAGCGAATAGCTTCTATACTGGCTGAGAATGGCCACCCTTTCCAAGCCCGTCTGCATGAGATTACTCAAGGAGAAATCAATTATCCTGGCAAATCCGCCGAATGGAACTGCGGATTTAGGTCGATAGCAGGTCAGGACATTCAATTCATCTACCCGTCCTCCTGCAAGTATCATGGCCAGCGTTTTTGGTTTGAGATTCATAGGCTCCGCTTGGTTGGTTGAGTTGGTATTTTAAAGATGCCTTCTTGTCAGTTTTCGGAGGGTATTGGTTGTAAAATCCTGATCCTGTTTGGCAAGATTTTTGAGCGGCACTTCCGCCCGTGCCGCCTGTCTATGTCCACCGGCAGAACCCGTTTCTCCGAAAGTTTTTGAAGCAAGAGTGCCCGCATTTCGTTTGTAACCGTCGCAACGAAATATGACGACCAGCTTTTCGCCGTGAATACCTGAAATAAAAACCCAGGAGACATCATGCACCCTGTTAAAAAAATCGGCAATAATCACCAGAACATCAGGGTTTCTCACCCTTCCCACATGGGCATAGAGGCGCCTTTTGCTGATTTTCATTTCGTCAAAAGCGGTTTTGAAATAGTTAAGTTCCGATTTTCGCAGCTCGCTGAGTTCTATTTTTCTTACCAGATTCTGGTTGGCAATGTTAAAAAGATATCGAAATGAGATTGCATCGGCAAGTTGCGCTTTTTTCTCAAAATTCTGCGTATCAACCTTGATTGCATAGAAAAGTGCCGTGGCGAGCGCAACAGAAGGCTTCATATCAGCAGCACGCAGATACTCCACCAGCATGGAAGCAGTGGCCCCGTAGCGATACCTGATATCAACAAAGGAAGCATCCCAACCTTTGGTTACCGGATGATGATCAATCACGGCGTCAAATTCAATATCCTCATAGCAGGGATTATGGGTAGGTTGCGAATCAACCATAATATATTTTGAAAAGCTGTCTGACTTGAAGCTTTTCATTCGTTCGGCAGGAATCTTAAGCAGTTCGACCATGGCTACATTGCTTAACCGCCGAATCTCATTGGGATAGCCGATAGTGACATTTCTAACGCGGTACCGCAGCAAGCGCTTAATGGCCAAAGCGCTTGCCAGGGCGTCAGGGTCTGCTGTGATAACTACTAAAACATCATCATCTTTTTCAAATATATTCCAGAATTCCTGCAATCTTTCTTTTGCAGTCCTTTTGGTCGCATTACGTTTTCTTCTCGTTGAGACAGAACGTTTTTCATTCTTCAAAATTTTCTCCGTGCGGGATTCGCCCGAGCTTTACTCCCGAATTTCAAACGCAGTTTTACTTTTACCAAACCTCATTCCGGGTTGCAAGCAGTTCTCCATACCGTTATTTCTACCTAATTCCACCACATAACATTGTGTTATAAGGTATTTTAAGACCATCATGCCCCACAAATCAGTCAAGAAAAGATTGAGTTTTTTTTAAGCGCTGTAGTACTATTACAATGAAACACCTAGTCAAAACGTTCAGTAAAAGGTGATCAGAGCGATACATATGACAAATAACGCAACACAAATAAATGACTGTTTGAAAAACAAACTTGGCATTATCATCGGTGGCTCAGGTCTTGTTGGTGGGTCCATTGTCCATTTTTTCAAAAAAAAGTGGGGTTGTAACATTCTTGCCCCGAATAGTAAAACGTTAAGTATCCGGAGTGAGGATGACATCAAGAATTATTTTGCCTCCCTGCGCCCTGATTTTATCGTCAATTCAGCCATTGCCTCCATAGACAGCAACCCCCAACTCGCCTTTGAAATCAATTACATCGGCAGCATCAATCTTGCCAGGGTAGCCCGATCCCTCGGCATTCCTTATATTTTCTTCAGCTCTGCTGCGGTTTTGCCTTCAGGAAGCAACCTGTCGGAAAGCGACAGCCTGGCCTTACAGCCTTCAATGAGCAACTATGCCAAATCAAAGCTGATGAACGAACTCACCCTGGAACATCTGCGTCGCACTGAAGGGCTTGATTATACAATTATCAGGCTTGCCATTGTTTACGGGAAGCACGATCACAAAATCCAGGGTTTCCATCGGCTCCTGTTTTCCGTGGCAGACCAATCCATGCCTCTGCTTTTTACCCGAAAAGGCACCTGCCATTCATACAGCAATGTCCAGAAAATACCCTACTTTATTCGGCACATCCTCTCACGCCGGGATGAATTCGGCGGCCAGATCTTTCATTTTGTCGACCAGCAGCCGGTGGAGCTTGCCCAGCTTATCATAAGAATCCGCGATTACCTTCTGTATAAAAGGCCAAAAAATATTTATCTCCCATACCCTATAGCAAACTTCGGCGTCGGCATCCTGCACTCAATAATGAAACTTTTCAACAAAATCGGCATTGAAGCACGGATGCCTCCGGAACTCATGTTTCTGAAAAGCTTCTACGAACACCAGACTCTTTCCGCAGACAAGCTGTCTCAATCATCTTTCAGCGACCCTTTTCCAGAAGAGACTGTCTACTCGCAACTCCCTGAAATATTGCAGTATTACCTGACAAGATGGGAACAGATGAATCTCATCAGCTCCTTTGACAAGGAATTCTTTGACCCCAAAAAACTTGCCGAGGATTTCCTCAATGCACCGGAATCTCTTCTTACGGCTATCCACAATAATGAGATCCAGCCATTCAGCGCAAAGGATAAAAACAATGTCACCTGACTGAAGACGAGGCCGGCTGACAAACGATCCTGCTCCTTTCGCCTCCCTCTCATTTTTCTGCGCCAACCGTTCTTCTCCAGCAAACCGGAGTCCTCTTCATCAGCGTACCTGAACCTGCACGACGTCTTGTCCACAAAATATTGCCGCTTTGAGAGAGTACCACGTTGACAGAAAAATCCTTTCCACGCAAAACCTCTTGGTGCAACATAATTATTGCATTCCAGAAATGCCCTGAAATTGAGGGAAATAAAACATGCGCAACAAAAATGTTGCTCTTATTCTTTTCCAAACTTCGCAACCATGCTATTCAATTAATTTATCAACTTACTGAAAACAAACAACTTATTAACTCAAAACAGGATTGCCCCCATAATACGCGGTGCAACCTTAATGACGCACACATTCCACTCTTATCACCAGAGAACGAGAAGCCCCACTAAAACAACAGAAATCAAAACTATAACCCACTGATTTAAAAGAAAAAAAACAACAAAGGCACAAAAAATGCTCTCATGTAGGCTACAACAAAAAAATGACCGAATAAAAATGAAAACACTCTCCTTCAAAATACTCTTCTTTCTCTTCTTCCTGCTCCTCGTTCTGCCGGAAGCATGTTGGGCACTGCAACCCCATGGTGAACCAGAAGGACTATATGTCCACCAGATGGCCCATATCCTGTTCATGGGCGCCCTTGCATATCTATACTGGCATACACGCAAAACCAAGGATCTGGTTGGTAAGGGTTGGCGTTATCTGCAATACTTTTGTCTGTTTTTGATCGCTTGGAACATTGTCGCCTTTACAGGTCACACTTTGGCTCATTATCTCGAGCCTACCGACATTATTTCCAAAGGGACATGGGCGGCGAAACTTGCTCCACCAATAACCGTCATCAAGATTACCTATTTTCTTACCCGTATGGATCACTTTCTGAATGTCCCGGCCCTCGTCGCCCTTCTTATCAGCCTCAGAACCTTTTATTACGAGGCACTTGAAGAGGCCGAAAAATGAACGGTATTTCTCTTGCCCCCACTATTGTAACGGATCTCATCGGCTCGGGTCTGGCAGTTCTTATCTCCTTTCTTGCCCTCAGTTATGCATATCGCCTTGTCAAACTGCAGCCTAATAATTTTCTCTGGGGATTTCTATTCTACTTCACAATGGCCATGGCCTGCTTTTCCGTTTCCCGCGGCGTTGGCCATATTTTGAGATTAATCCTTGTGCTCAGCGGCAGAAATGAAATGTGGATGATACTCTCTCCCTATTCAGGGGGAGTGAACACCCTGTTGCTGATTTCCGTGGCCGCTGTAACTCTCTACTATCACAAGGGGCTTGCCGCCTATAAAGCCTTGCGGACTGAGGCAGAAAAACTTGCCCTGGCCAATGCCAAACTTGAAGAGACAGCAGGTCAGCTCCAGAAAATGAATACCTTTCTCGAGGAAATGGTAGAAGAACGAACCAGGGACCTGTCAAAATCGGAAAAGAAATTCCGTCATTTTTTCGAAAACTCAAAAGACATGGTTTATTTCTGCGACTACGGCGGCGAAATTTCCGACATCAATCCAAGCGGACTTCATCTGCTCGGCTATGACAAACCGCCGAGCAACTTCAATCTTCTCAACTTTTTCAAATACAACGACACATTGGAACGCTATCTCACCGCCCTTAAGGAAGATGGCTTTGTCAGCGATTTTGAGCTGCAATTTGAAAGCAGCGACGGCTCAACACGCCACATGCTTCTTTCGGCAAATGCCATTCTTGACAGAAAGGGCAGAATGACAGGCTGCGAAGGAATTGCCAAAGACATGACCCGACTCCGCAACCTGACCGACCAGATGGTCAGCCAGGAAAAAATGGCTTCAGTGGGCCAGATGGCGGCAGGCGTTGCCCATGAAATCAACACTCCTCTGGGTATTATCCTTGGCTATTCACAGCTCATGATGGACGACTTCAAAGAAGGAGACGAGATATATGAAAATCTTCAGGTCATAGAAAGACAGACCAAAGCCTGCCGAAAAATTGTCGCTGATCTGCTTAAGTTTTCCAGGCAGTCGGAAAGCAACAAGGCAGAGCTGAATATCAACACTATTATCGAAGAGGTGCTTGCTGTTTCCGAGCATAACCTCAGGCTTAATCATATTGAAGTTATTCGCGATTTCAGCTCTGACTTACCATCTGTCATCGGAGATGTCGAAAAAATGCGCCAGGTGTTTATCAATCTGCTGAACAACGCCCAGCATGCCATGGAAAAAGGGGGCGAAATTTTCATCAGCACCGGCTGGGACGCTGAGACACGTGACGTAACAGCAACAGTTCGAGATACGGGGACCGGTATTCCCGACCACATAAAATGTAAAATATTTGATCCTTTTTTTACCACCAAGACCGTGGGCAAGGGAACCGGCCTGGGCCTGTCGGTTACCTACGGCATTATTCGAGATCATGGCGGATCGATCAACGTGGAAAGCCCGATAGTTGATCTGCAGACAGGACAAACAACACAGGGAACGGCATTTCATCTCAGACTTCCTGTTACCAATAAATCTGAGACAAATGCGGTTAAAGACTGATTACGAGGGAGAGGAACATGGCTGACATTATTGCTCTGGACGACGTGCAGGACGCTGGAATTCTCATCAAGAAAATCCTTACAAAGCAAGGGCATACAGTCCACGATTTTACCGAAGAAGAAGATGCCGTCAACTTTGTGAAAAACAACCCCGTCGATCTCGCCATTCTCGACATCAAGCTCAAAAAAATGAGCGGTATCGAAGTGCTTGCGCAACTCAAAAAAATTATTCCCGATCTCAAGGCAATCATGCTCACCGGATATCCCACGGTTGAAACGGCAAGGGAGGCTATAAGCCTTGGGGCCAATGAATATTGCGTCAAACCTATAGACCGCGACGAACTTGAGGAAAAGGTCGCTAAGGTTCTTGGTGCGAGCAAATAAACGCGATTTACAAGAGTACTCTACAGACACAAAAAAAGGAGAACTTCATGAAGAAATCAGTTTACTCCATCTGCGGCATGTGCACGGTGCGCTGTCCGATTCGAGTGGAGTCGGAAAACAATCAGGTGACATGGATCGAGGGCAACCCGCATCTTCTTGATGGCGCTCTCTGTGCTAAAGGCTCGGCCGGTGCGGCCTTAATCAGCGACACGGAACGCCCGCAGCAACCCCTTATCAGGGAAGGAGCCCGCGGGGCGGGACGCTGGAAGAAAGTCAGCTGGACCACAGCCTATGACTATATTGCCGACAAACTCAAAACTATAAAAACAGAATACGGCCCCGAATCGGTTGTGCTCTCATCTCGAGGCGGGCCATGGCAGGGCATGTACAAAACTTTCATCCATGCCTTCGGTTCACCCAATTATACCAACCACGACTGCACATGCGGCAGGAATACCCACCACGCCAGCCTGTCGATCAACGGAGTTGGGCGCAAAGGCTTTGTCTATGATATAAAAAACGCCAATCATCTTGTCCTTTTCGGCCGCAACATGTTTGCCTCTCTGCGCATTGCCGAAAACCTGCAGACCATGGACATGCTTGACAAGGGCGGCAAACTCACTTACGTGGATGTGCGCCAGACCATGACCGGCATCAAAGCCACCCGTTTTTTTCAGGTGAGACCCGGTACGGATTACGCCCTTGCCCTGGGCATGATCCATGAAATAATAGAGCGGAAACTGTATGACGCCGACTTCATAAAGCGCTATGTGACGGGTTTTGAAGAGCTGTGCGATTTCATTAATGACTACACACCTGCCTGGGCTGCCAAAGAATGCGGCATCAAGGAAAAGTCTATCACGGCCTTTGTGGAAGAGGTGGCGAAAGACAGTCCTAAGGTCATCTTTCATCCCGGCTGGAATCTCTCACGCTATAAAGACTCCTTTTATGCCAGCCGTGCCCTGCACATCCTGAACATCCTGATGGGCAATATTGAAATGAAAGGCGGGCTCATCATCCCCAAAGGCCCGGGTGACTGCGGCGTCAAAGGCATCCGCAGCCTCGACTGCCCCAAACCGGACATCAAAAGGGCCGACGGTGTGGGCTGGAAATACAAGCACTTTGATAAAGGCCCCGGACTTGCCCACCTCTTTATCAACAACATGATTGCAGAAGACCCCTACCCCATTAAAGCATGGATTGCCATGCGCCATGATCCCTTCTGCGGCCTGCCCGATCCGCAGCAACAGAAACTGGCCATGGACAAATGCGATCTGCTTGTCTCCATTGATACCCATTACAGTGAATTCGGCTGGTACTGCGATGTTATTCTGCCGGAATCAACCTATCTTGAGAGGGACACTCCCATCTGCGTCCAGAAAGGACCCAAACCTCGCCTGGCAGTGAGGCGCAAAGCGGTTGATCCGGTCTTTGACACCAAACCCTCCTGGGAGATATTCAAACAGCTGGCAGAACGACTCGATATCGGCTCCCATTTTCCTTACAACACCATTGAAGAGCTCTGGGACTGGCAGCTTGAACCAACCGGGTTCACCATGAGCGACTTTGACGATAAAGGATTTATTTCCCTGACAGACGAAGTCATAATGTATGACCGGGACAATCTGGACGGACAATTCAAGACCCCTTCCGGAAAGATTGAGATTATCAGCAAGAAACTCGACGATGCAGGGCTTCCCTCCCTGCTGCCATACGAATCACCGGAAAAACCCTCGAAAGGAATGTTTCGCCTGGTTTACGGTCGTTCCGCCGTTCATGCCCACGGGCACACCATCAACAACCCGCTTCTTTCCGAGCTTATGCCGGAAAACAAGGTGTGGATCAATAAGCGCTCAGCTGCCAAACTCGGCATCAACGATGGCGATCTCATCGATGTCATTGCCCAAGGCAGCAGCTATTCAGGCACGGTGCATGCCCATGTCACCGAATTCATCCACCCTGAAGCCATATACATGGTTCACGGCTTCGGCAGGCAGATCCCCTTGCAGACCAGGGCCTATCACGCCGGCATAAGTGACCAGAAGCTGATGGTCGGCAAACTTGATGACTGGGATAAGGCTGGAGGGGCCATCAATCTCTGTGAAGCTTTTGTAGCTGTCCGCCGCAGTGCGCGTAACCCGAAGAGGAGAGTTGAGCTATGAACAAATATATGATCCACCTGAACACCAAAAGATGTATCGGCTGCCATGGATGCGAGGTGCATTGCAAGGCCAACAAAGGATTGCCCGTGGGCCCGATCCTTTGTGAAATCGATCACAAGCCCTTGAAGTCAATCCGCGGCGTTCCCAAAACAGAATTTTCATTCAGATCCTGCTATCACTGCGACGACCCGTTCTGTGTACCGATCTGCCCGACAGGGGCCATGCAGAAGAGAGAAGACGGTATCGTCTTTGTTGACTTTGATACCTGCATCGGCTGCATGGCCTGCCAGGGAGCCTGCCCCTGGCAGATTCCCCAGCACAATCCGGAGACCAACAAGGCGGTAAAATGCGACTACTGCATGGACAGGGTTGATCAAGGTTTGAAGCCGGCCTGCGTTTCTAAGTGCACGACCCATGCCCTGAAATTCGTCACCCTGGAAGAGATGTAAAATCGTTCAACATTCTGAGTTCTGCGTCAGGAGAAAGAATGGCAAACCAGACAGTCCTCAATAAAGAGCAGCAGTACCTGAAGGTTTTTCAGGAAGTCACCAAGCTCATCAGCATGGTCCTTGACCCGCAGCAGGTCATGGATCTCGTTGTCAGCCGCCTTCCCGAACTCCTTGATGTTGATGCCGCGACCATCAGACTGCTCGACAGCAGCACCAACACCTTTGTGCTTGGTGCTGCCCATGGATTATCTGACGAATACCTTTCCAGAAGTGCCATTGACACCCATGATTCCATGCAGATGATCATGAACGGCCAGCCGGTTGCCAAAACAGCGCTGCAGAAAAACCAGCTGGAGCAGATTACCGCTGAAGCGGTCAGGGAAGGCATCAAGGGCGTCCTCTCCCTGCCTATCATTTTTCAGGGTCATATAATCGGCGTCATGCGCCTTCTGACAAGAGAAGAACGTGTTTTCAATTCACAGGAAATTTCTTTTTCCATGGCCCTGGCGGAACAGATCGGCATGGCTCTTTCCAATGGCCGTCTTTTCAAGGAAATGGAAAACCAGGTGGACTTCCTCACAGGACTCAGGGAAATTTCCAAGGTGGTCAATTCCACCCTGAACCTGGACGAAATCTTAAAAACCATAGTGGACATGCTTCCCAGGATCATGGGCATGAAGGCCTGCACAATCAGGCTGCTTCAGCCCGAAACCAACGAGCTTGAACTGGTGGCAGCATCAGGCCTTTCAGCCGAATACCTTAAAAGAGGACGTATAAAAAAAGAAAACTCCATCTTCAAGGCCCTGAAAGGCGAAGCCGTGGCCATCTTTGACGCCGAGAGTGACCCGAGGGTCGTCTACCATGATGTCATTCGCAGGGAAGGAATAAAAAGCATCCTTGCCGTCCCCATAAAGGTGGGCAGGGAAATAATCGGCGTCCTGCGGCTCCTGACCACGGACTACCACTGTTTCTCTAACAGCGAGGTGACATTTGCCACCACAGTGGCGGAAGAAGGCGGCAATGCCATTGAAAATGCCCGGACGTATCAGAAGATCAATCTTCTCTTTAACCAGATTGAGGAAAATGAACGTTTTCTGCAAAACATACTGGACTCACTGTGGACCCAGCTTGTTGTCATGGACACCAGAAAACATGTGGTCATGGTGAACAAGAGATTTCTTGAGCAGCAGGGTCTTGATGAAAACGAGGTGCTGGGACAGACCTATCATTTCTGCACAATCCCCATGGCGGATCAAGGAGCCGGCTGCCTTGCGGATAAAGTCCTTACGAGCGGTGAGCGGGTAACGTCAATAGACACTCTCACCCACGACGGCAAAGAGCAGTGGCTGGAGAGAAGCCTGTCGCCCATTGTTGATGACGCCGGGAATGTTGAATTTGTTATCGAGGCAGTGCGTGATATTACAGCCAGCCGGCAGCTTGAAGAAGAAAAACTGGCACGGGTGAAACTGGAGGGTGTTCTTGAAATGGCCGGAACTGCGGCCCATGAATTGAACACCCCCCTTTTCGCCGCACTGGGTACGGCCCAACTCATGTGGGACGATCTGCAGCAAGGCGAGATGCGTGAAGACATGGACCTCATTATACGCAACCTGCAGACAATATCCTCGCTGACCCGAAAAATGACAACCATGACCGGCTTTGAGAGCAAAGACTATGTTGGAGAGACAAAAATTATAGAACTGCGATAGGCGCCAAACGGTAACGTGTCAAATCCGGGGCAGGCATCTTTCCTCTCTCCCCCGCAAAATCCGGGTCTGACACGTTACCGCCTGGCGCCTAGGAGGTTGTCCGAGAATAGACATGGACAACCTCCTAGACAAATATGACAAGGAGGTGAATACAGCAGAATTACCCGTTGCGCCACAAAGATGTTTCAAAACGAAAAGTTCCTTGGAGGACATGATCTCCGGAACCAAATACTTCTTTAATGGAGGGATACGTATGAAGAAAATCAGTTTTCTGATTTCCCTGGTTGCCGCAAGCTTATTGACACTGGCGGCAAATTCCTGGGCCGTGGATGCGCAGGTTGCATCAAATAAAGTAAAGGCAGGAACACCCATTACCGTGAGCGGAACAATCACACCTGGCCAGGACCTCTATGTGGTTATTGCCAGCGACAAGTTGTTTACTCCTGCAGATGCCCCCGGGCCAAAAGAGAAAAAACGGCTGACAGACGGCAAGGACGGCAAAAACGCCTTTGGTGACACCGCAATACCGGCTACGTATTACGTGGTAACAAATAATCCGGACAGCCTGGCAACAAGCAAATCGGCCCCCAAAGGCCAGACCTCGGGTATATTTGCTTTTCCGCCGTTTAAATATGACGTACAAGTCAATAAAATAAAACCATGGCAGGATATCGACCCGTCAGTAAGGAACATGCTCGGCGCCGTAAACAGTGAAAAGCAGTGGAAGTTCCTCACCTTTACCCATGAAAAAAAATTCGGCATCAATACTATTGCCAAAGAACGTCCCATTGGCGGCGGTAACGCCAGAATGATTCTTGCGGATCACAATCAGCAGAAAGAAGCATGGAACGAGGGGGTCAGCGTTTCTCTGGACAAGTCAACCGGAAAATTTTCCGTCAGCATGACGCCATACAAGCATCTTGCTCCCGACACCGTCATTGCCACCTATGTCAACGGCAAGAAGGTTGATACGGTAACCATTGAAAAATCAAGCTTCTTTTTCAAAACAGCCAATGTCTACATGAACCCTCTTGTCGTGTTTGGAGGCGCTTTCATCATCGGTGTACTTTTTGTCATCATGGGTGCAGCCGGCGGCTTATTCACCGCAGCTTTCCAGATTACCATTATCGGCACCAAGGCTCCCATAGGTATCAATGCCGGTAATACCATTAAACCGACAAACCTCTTTCTGACACTCTGTTCGCCGATCACCGGCCTGATGAATTACTTTAAGGAAAAACGCTTTGCCTATCCGGTGGCAATATTTTTTGCCATTGGTATTGTCACGGGCGCCTTTTTTATAGGGCCTCCTCTGTCGGCAAAATACCTGAACCTTGCAGCCTTCAAATTTTACCTGGGTATTATCTGTTTTGTTATCGGCGTTAAGCTTTTCATGGAATCTTTGCCTGGCTCCATTGAAAAGAAAAAAGCCATGAAGGCTATTGTGCAAAAATTTAATGCAGCAGTAAAAGAGGCCAAGGAGTCAGGAAAGGCCATGGAGCTTGGCAAGGTGGAATTCGACAAGTTCAATTTCATCCAGTTCAACATGCGTTTCTGGGGTGAAACCTTTGTAGCCCGTCCCCTTATGATGCTTATCGGCGGTATTCTCATGGGTATCATTGCTTCCTCCTTTGGCGTGGGCGGCGGTTTTATGTTCATGCCCTTTATGACCACCCTGGTTGGCTACCCGATGTATCTGGCGGTACCCATTGCCCTGGCCGGAACTTTTGCCACCTCAACGGGCGCTATAGCAAAATACGCCATGATGGGATATCAGCCTGATTGGATAATGGCGGCACTTATTGCCGCCGGCGCCATGTGCGGTGGTATGGTGGGACCGAAAATCCAGAAAAAACTTCCTGAGATTTTTCTGAAACGCATGCTGGCCCTGGCCCTTATTATTACCTTTGCCAAGTACACAAACATTATCGCCTTTATGCGGTAAAAAAGTACGAACGGCCTAGGAAGAGCCGCTTACGGTTTACAGCTAAGAAAAATGGCGTTGTAAACCGTAAGCGGGCAACTGCAATTGTGAAAATATTTCGAAAACTTCAGGGTCATGATTATAATTTAATATGGTTATAAACAATTCTCAGTTAAAAATTGCCACTTTCCTATCGTCAAGTTTCCAATACTGGATTCCCGCTTCCGCGGGAATGACATAACCAAGCCCGCCGTCACTCCCGCGGAGGCGGGAGTCTAGAGGTTGGCTACCGAGAGTTATATAGAGGAAAATAATTTAATGATTTAAGGCCCTTACAACATTATCTAAAAAAACTATGGATATACTCAACAGATTCCTCGATCTCGTTTTCTATCAGCTCATTGAACCGCTGTTTCGGTTTATCGCCCGGACACTTGATTTTCTTCTCATGGAACCGATGACCGCGCTCAACATGCCGATAGCGTTGCAGATAACTGTCATCGCCGTTCTTACGGCTCTCATCTCGTTTGCTTTACGCCGACTCCTCAAGGTAGACAGCAGGGAAGAAAAATTTCTCACAGAATTCGCCAGCCAGAAAAAACAGCAGGAAAATGTCAAATATGTCAACGACTGGAAAAGTCGTGATGCGCTCTACCGCACCATGGACAATGAGCTTGATGAGGATTTCAATACCTATCTGGCCCAACGATTTTTCCGTTATGTATCAACCTATATGCTTCCCATATTTCTTGTTATGGCATGGCTCACTTCTGCTTTTCCTGACGAAAAAGTAATGGCCTCCACTGGAAGCCGTTTCATTTTTAATCTTCCATTTGGAGGTCAGGAAAGATATGGATTGACAGTTGCGGCTGTTTTCCTCTTCGCCTATATAGTGAGCTTATTTGTAGGATTTAAAATAAAAAAATCCGATACGTTCCGAAAATTTGCACGTAAAGGATTTAGCAAAAAAGCACAGGCCTGATCCTTGTTCAATACGGTTAAACAATTTGCCCACCAGCTTATTTCCCCCCAGGGAGCAAGCCGGGCAAAATATGAAATTTTTAAAAATCTCCTTAAGCATGACAGGCGATGCCATGAACTGCTCGCCGAACTTGAAGAACTCTATTATCACCATGAAAAGGTGGACATCAATGTAATTTCCCGCCTTTTCTCTGACCTTTCATCCTCTGTTTCGGCAATGGTGGCGAGCCTGACGCAACTTGCTCCGGGCTCCTACGTAAACTTGAGGGACTATTATAAAAAATTTGATTTTTATGCACGCTTTGCCCTTTCCCCGCCTGAAATCGATATCTCGCCGCCGTTCACCCTCTCTCTGGACGGTTTTTACCACAACGATCTTCAGGTGGGGGGCAAGGGCTTTCATCTTTGCCAGCTTAAACGGCAACTGGGTCTGCCGGTGCCTCACGGTTTCATTATCTCCACCTCGGCATACAACGCTCTCATTGAATCAAACAAGCTGAGACCACGTATTTACGATACCCTTGCAACTCTTGATGCAACCTCCTCTTCCTCTTTAAAACAAGCATCCGACAAACTGAGGCAATACGTGCTGTCAGCACACATTCCCGCTGACTTGAAAATAGACATTTTCTCCTCTTTTAAGAACTTACAGGCTGTGGCCTCGTGTCCTTACTTTGCTTTACGCAGCAGCGCAGTCAGCGAAGACTCTCACATTTCCTTTGCAGGTCAATACGAATCCGTTTTGCAGGTCACGGAGGACAAACTGCTGGAGGCTTACAAACAGGTGCTTGCCGGCAAATTTTCACATCAGGCTCTTTCCTATCGCATCAACAACGGCCTGATCGATGATGCTACTCCAATGGCTGTTCTTGTCCTTGAAATGGTTGATGCGCACAAAAGCGGGGTTATGACCTCCCGCGACCCCATGCACAGTGATGATGATGCCATCCTCATCCATTCCGTGAAAGGACTGGGCGAGGCACTGGTGGGAGGCAGGACATCACCGCACACAACCATAATCAGAAAGGGAAGTCTCGGAGTTACGGAGGAACATCACTCGTCATTCGAAGAACAAAACGATGATGATGCCCATAACAACCAGCCTTCTCCCCTTTCATCAGAACAGAACATGCTTCTTGCCGCCTGGGCCAGACAGATTGAAACATTTTATCAGGCACCCCAGGAAATAGAATGGTGTGTAAGCAGGGAAGGTCAGCTTTTTATCCTGCAAACGAGAGCCTTACTGGTTCAAAAAAAACAGATTCACCTGGAAAGACCGCCTGCTGATCAATTTCAAGTTTTACTTCAAGGCGGGGAAACAGCTTCCCGGGGCGCGGCCTGTGGTCCGGTATACCATATAAGGAACCAGGACCAGTTGGAGACCGTGCCGAGTGGAGCGATCCTTGTTACATCCGTCACACCTCCTTCCTCTGTATCAGTTTTACGGACGATTTCCGGTGTGGTGGCGGAGATGGGAAGCGTAGCTGACCATTTTTCTTCCGTGGCACGGGAGTACGGAGTCCCGGTGCTCGTCAAAACAGGAATGGCTTGCCGGAAACTGCCGCAGGAAAAGATCGTGACACTCTGGGCCGATGAAAAAATGATTTATGACGGTCATGTCGATTCTCTTCTTGAGACAAGGGCATTGCATTTGGAAGACCAAGACCAGAGCCCCTTCACGCGCGCCCTTAACATGGTAGTGCAATTCGTTTCTCCGCTCAAGCTTGTCAACCCTGCCGATCCCCTGTTTGTTCCGGAGAGCTGCCGCTCCTTTCATGACATTATCCGCTTTGCCCATGAAAAGGCTGTACTTGCCATGTTTTCCCAGACCAAAGGAGGCCTGATTCGCAAAGGCGGAGCAAAACCCCTTACATCAAAAGTACCGCTGAGTCTTTTCGTTATAGACGTTGGAGGCGGTATTGCCCCCCAGGCAAAGGAAAAAAGCAATCTCCAAATAACAGATATTCATTCCAAGCCGCTGCTTGCCGTCTGGAAAGGGATCACAAATCAGAGAGTTGACTGGAGCAGGCATGATCATTTTGACTGGAAAACATTTGACGAAATCAACCTGGCCGGAGGCATTGCCAGCAAAAAGGATTCATCATTTGCAAGTTATGCCATAATTTCAAACGATTACCTCAACTTAAACATCAGATTCGGCTATCATTTCGCCATTCTTGATTCCCTCTGCGGCAAAATTCCGGAAGGAAATTACATTCTGCTGCGATTTGCCGGGGGTGGCGGGGACTTTACGGGAAGGTCTCTGCGCCTGCGATTCATCCAGTCCATCCTGCAGAAACTTGATTTTATCACATATCAAAAAGGAGATTTGCTCGACGCCAGGCTGATGCGCTATGATAAGAAAGTCACTGCTGAAAAACTTGACATGCTGGGCCGTCTGCTCGGGGCCACCAGACTTATGGATATGGTCCTCAAAGACGAACGGATGGTGGAACGACTTGTGGAAGAATTCATGCAGGGCAGGTATGACTTTTCAGGATAATTCCATCATATTTTTTATAATTTACTTCAAACACTGCCATGTCATACATACTCACCTGGATAACAGACAGCCTGGCGGTTGGCTATGCGCCCATGTCGTATGCCGAGCTTGACTCTATCAAAGAGCAGGGCATAGATGCCATCGTCAATCTCTGCGGTGAATTCTGCGACCTCCACGAGATAGAGGAAAAGTCCGGCTTTGAGGTATTCTTCCTGCCCATACCGGATGAAAATGCCCCGGATATGGCGGAAATGGAGGAAGGACTGCAATGGCTTGACGAGGCGATTTATCTTGGCAAAAAAGTACTGGTCCACTGCCGTCACGGCATAGGCAGAACGGGCACCTTTGTCACCGGCTATCTCCTTCGCCGCGGCATGGGCCTGAAGATGGCGGAAAAAAAACTGAAAAACACCAGGGCCAACCCCAGCAACTTCAGCCAGTGGTGGATGCTCAGGAAATACGGCAAGAAATCAGGCACCCTGACCATCAGGGAGCCGACACTCGAAAACCGCAACGTAGTTGACTTAAGTCACTTTTTTGCCGAATACGAAGGGCTGGCGGACACTGTTGAAAAAACAATCACCCAAAGGTTGGGCAATAAAAAACACCCGCGTTGCGGCATTGATACCTCGCAAGGTTGTTATCGCTATTTTGAACTGCACCTTATCGAGGCCGTTTATCTGAGCAATAAAATGAACAAGATATTATCACTCACGGATAGACAGGCGGCCATTGAACGTGCAGTTGCAGTGACCCGCGCCACCCGTGGAATCGTCGACAACTCATCGGCCGCAACCAAAGAGGATCTGGTATCAGAGTACGGACAGCTGAACCAGCTTTGCCCCTTAAACGTCAACGGCTCCTGCATTCTGGCCGATTACCGGCCCATAAGCTGCCGCCTCCATGGGTTGTCCGCCGATCTGTATGACATTGAACAAATAGAGCGCATTGTGACATCAATTTCCCGTTCGATTTTTCTGGCCCTGGCAGGTATCTTCCCAGGCGACCAGCCCTTTCTGGTCTCAAATGCCGATACGGTTTCCGGCAGATTTGCCCAGGTTTATTTTCACTATCTTCTGTCTCTGAACCAGGAACAATGAAACAGCATACCGACCAAAAGCGCCAGCTTGTCATGATAGTTGACGATGAACCAGATATGCTCAACATGCTTCGTCTTGTCGTTACCAAACAATGCGACTGTGATGTGGAACTGGCCTCATCCGGGCAGATTGCGCTCAACAGGCTTGAAAGCTGCCGTCCCGATGTTATTGTCACGGACATCAAGATGCCGGACCTTGACGGCCTGACCCTGCTGCAACAGATAAGAAAGTTTGACGGGACCATTTCCGTGATTATCATGACCGGTTACGGAACCATAGAAATGGCAGTGCAGGCTCTGAAAGACGGAGCTTATGATTTCCTGCAGAAGCCCTTTGACAAGGAACATATCGTCCGTGTCATAAACAACTGTCTTGAACGCACCCGCCTTTTACGGGACAACCGCTCTCTCCAGGAGAAGCTGAATACCGTTTCTCCCCCTGGTCCTCTTGGCTTCATTGGCAATTCGCCTCCTCTTCGCCAGGCCCTTGAACTCATTTCCAAGGTTGCCGATACCGATGTCACTGTTCTTATCCGAGGGGAAAGCGGCACCGGCAAGGAAGGGGCTGCCAGAGCGCTCCACAATTTAAGCACCCGTCGCGATCAAAAAATGATCACCGTCAACTGCCCGGCCTTACCGGAACAGATCCTGGAAAGCGAACTTTTCGGTTACTGCAAGGGCGCTTTTACCGGGGCTAACAAAGACAAAAAAGGACTTTTTCTGGAAGCGGATCATTCCACTCTTCTCCTTGACGAGATTGCGGATATCCCTGTATCGATCCAGACAAAACTGCTTCGCGTCCTGCAGGAAAAAGAGATTCAGCCCCTGGGCCAGAACGAAAGCATCAAGGTTGATGTTCGCGTTGTTGCCTCCACCAACCAGAATCTAGAAGAAAAAATGCTGGCCGGCGAATTCCGGGAAGATCTCTTTTACCGATTGAACGTGGTCACCGTTACCATGCCTACCTTAAGTGAAATGCATGAAGACATTCCCCTTCTTGTCCACCATTTCCTGCGCCGTTTCAGGAAAGAATTTGATCACCCCAAACTATCCATCAACCCTGAAGCAGTCAGCTATCTCCACAACAAGGTCTGGCCGGGAAACGTTCGCGAGCTGGAGAACAGCATCAAAAGAGCGGTTCTCCTTGAGCCGGGTGACTTAATAACGATGGAAAGCCTCTGTAATCTGAACAACGCCCCCTGCCCCAAACCAAAATGTCCTGATCCCAGAGATTTTTCCCAAATGCCATACAAAGAGGCAAAAGCAGAGGTTATGAAAATTTTCTCCACCGCCTACCTGAACGACCTCCTGGTAAGAAACCAAGGCAACGTCACTGCCGCAGCAAAAGAAAGCGGACTTGAAAGGCAGGCCTTCCAGCGCATCATGCGCCGCTACGGCATACGCTCAACAGACTTCAGAAGTTAAATCAATCAGGGCATTCCACTTTTTCATCTGCAGACAGGCAGCAGGTCTGTTTTCGGTTTTTTATTCTTTCAGGGCCAGGAAAGAGAATAGTTACTTCTGTAATTAATTCAAAAATTTGCCTCTATACAATTCTCAGTAGCCAACCTCTAGACTCCCGCCTCCGCGGGAGTGACGGCGGGCTTGGTTATGTCATTCCCGCGGAGGCGGGAATCCAGTATTGGAAACTTGACGACAGGAAAGTGGCAATTTTTAACTGCGAATTGTTTATAACCATATTTAAAAATTAATTTGATAAGACCCGGGAAAATACGATACGATAACAAGCGACACGGTGGTTAGGTTTTCCCTCCCCCCTTTCCTGACAACAAAATATAGCGACCTGTCGGTTCCAGAGCTTTTTTACCATGAGGGGCATAAATCCGAATCCATCACGTTTCAGCAATTCATTCCTTTTTATGGACAAAAACGCCATGCATGCTCGCAGTTTTCCTGAAAAATTCCGTTATCATCCTATACCATATGTCATGGCCGCTCTGCTTATGGGATTTGTCCTCATTACCGCATACTACTCCTTTGCCGTCGGAGAACGCATGAGCAGGGAATATTCGCCCCAAATTACTGCCGCCATGAAAGCCAAACAGTATGCCACTACGGCCCATCTCTGGTTTGAAGAGGTTATCAGCGGAGACCGCACAGAAAGCATTAAAAATGTCCTGGAATTACTGTCTCAGTCAGACTGGTATGCCGGAGTCCTGCTTGAAGGGGGAGAAAACCAGACCGAAACCTATCTTCCATTGCGAAATCAAACACTAAGACAGAATGTAGAAGAGTTGCGGTCAAAAATTGCATCTTTCCGGGATATCACCACCCAGAGATGGGAAAACCAGACTATGTCGGGAATCGGTTCAGACATTGATCAGCGTTATGACCTGTTGTTTAAAAACTTTATTGCCCAGGCCGATCGTGTGGAAAACAATCTGCAGAAAATGATAAAAGAAGATCTGAAAAATTTTCGTTTAAACTCATTTATCCTGTTCATAACAAGTCTTGTCCTGGCAGCTCTCACCTTCTTGCTCTTTATAAGACTAGAGAGGCAACGCAAATCCGACTTTATTGAAATCGCCACTGCCCGTGACAAACTTGACACAAACAGAAAACGACTGCACACGACCATGCAGTGCATGGGTGACGCCCTCATTGCCACCGATACCCTTGGAAAAGTGACCTACATGAATCCGGTGGCTGTTTCACTCACAGGCTGGGGACAGGAGGAGGCAATCGGCCAGGATGTCCATAAAATTTTTAACATCATCAACCAACATACAAGAAAACCAGTAACAAACCCTGTTCAGGAAGTCATCCGCAAAAAAATTGTCGTCGGCCTTGCCAACCACACCGTGCTTATAGCAAAAGACGGCAGTGAATATCCTATTGCCGACAGCGGCGCCCCTATCATTGATCACAGGGGAGAATTTGTGGGAGTTGTTCTGGTATTCCATGATGTAACCGAGCAATATCAGGCCCAGGAAGCAACAGCACGGAGCGAGACGCGCTACCGGGCTCTTTTTAACGGCATGAACAGTGGAGTGTATATTCTGGAAACAAATGACAACGCCCACACCTTTACCTTTATCGATATCAACAAATCGGCGGAAAGAATTGAACAGGTAACACGAGAAAACGTTATTGGCAAAGATATCCTGCAAATTTTCCCAGGGACAAAGGATTGCGAACTGTTTAATGCCCTAACCGGAGTATGGCAAAGTGGTCAGCCAAAACATCTTCCTGCCGTGCACTACCAGGATGACAGAATTTCAGGATGGCGGGAAATACTGATCTACAAACTGCCCACCAATGAACTGGTGGTGCTGTCTGAAGACCTGACAGAACGAAAACGAATCGAACAGGATCTGCGTCAGGCCCAGAAAATGGAGGCAATAGGAACTCTTGCCGGCGGCATTGCCCATGATTTCAATAACATGCTCAATGTCATCATCGGCAATGCAGAACTTGCAGATCTGGACATCCCGGACGACAGCCCTCTTCAGGAAAATATCGATGGTATTCTTCATGCCGGTATGCGGGCTGCCAACCTTGTTAAACAGATTCTTGCCTTCAGCAGACAGGAATCCAGAGATTTCAAACCCCTGCAGCTGCAGCCAGTGGTAAAAGAAGCGATGCGCCTGTTACGAGGTGTCCTGCCAACCACCATTGAAATAAAAAATGATATTGAACCTGGGGTGCAAAATATTCTCGCCAATGTTACCCAGATCCATCAGGTTATAATGAACATCTGCACCAATGCCTCCCACGCCATGCGGGAAAACGGCGGCATACTCACGGTTTCCCTGCGGGAGATTTCTCTTGATGCCACGCAAATGAAGCTCCACAAGCTTCCTCCTGGACGATATATGCAGCTCAAAATAGCCGACACGGGCTGCGGCATGAATAAGGCGACCCTTGAGCACATCTTTGAACCTTATTTCACCACAAAGGGAATAGGCGAAGGGACAGGACTGGGGCTGGCAACCGCCCATGGCATTGTCAAAAAGCACCAGGGGAATATTGAAGTGGAAAGCGAGCCGGGCAAAGGATCAACTTTTACCATCTCCTTCCCGATCATTGCTGAAGAAAAAACACGTAAGCATGACAACAAACAAGACGGGTCCCTTGCCAGAATAGAAGGACATGTCATGCTTGTCGATGATGAAGAAACCCTTACCAGACTGGGAACAAAAATATTGGAAAGATTAGGATGTACGGTTACGGCATTTACCAGCAGCACTGAAGCTCTGAAGCACTTTACAGATCACACTTCAGACTATCAGGCCATTCTCACCGACCAGACCATGCCGAACCTGACCGGATTACAACTTGCAAAATCCATTCATAAAATTAACCCTGGAATTCCCATCATTCTCTGTACCGGTTACAGTGATTTAGTTGACGAAAAACTCGCCAGGGACTCAGGGCTTCAGGAATTTCTGATGAAACCCTTATCCATGAAAGAGCTTTCCGAAAAGCTGGGCAAACTGCTTTCATAAATTTTTGATTGAGGCACATCCCGATATCAGCTAAGTCCTCAGTCCTTATCCGCTTTCCGCTTCACGCCTCACACCTCACAGTCATTAATGCGTCATGCACTCGCCATCTTTGACGACAAGAGTGCGTCCGGCATACCCGCAATTTTCAGCATTATGCGTTACCATAATAATGGTTAAACCTTCCTCCTCATTAAGCTGCTGAAGGAGGCGCATAATTTCATCAGCTGTTTCGCTGTCAAGGTTGCCGGTGGGCTCATCGGCAAGTAAGATTGGAGGCCGATTGACAATTGCCCTGGCAATGGCGACTCTCTCCTGCTCTCCTCCGGAAAGCTGGTCAGGCAGTCTATCGGCTTTTGCCAGCAACCCGACCTTGGCAAGAACCTCCCTGGCCATCCTGTTCTGTTCTTTGGCGGCAATACCGGTTATAGCCATGGGCATCTTGACGTTTTCCAGAACAGTGAGATAGGAAATAAGCTGAAAGGACTGAAAAATTATGCCTATATATTCACTGCGAAAATCCGCTCTCTGCTCACTGTTCAGGGCGTACACATCCAGGGTATCCACCAGAACCTCTCCCCTGCTTGGATGATTGAGTCCGCCAAGAATGGAAAGCAGTGTGCTTTTCCCTGAACCTGATTGCCCCATGATGCCCACGAAATCACCGTCGTCCACATAAAAATCCATCTTGCGGATAGCATCCACTTTGCTGTCGGCTATCTGGTATTCTTTTCCTATATCCCGAATTTCAATAAGGTGTTCCACTGTTTTCATACCATTCTCCTGCTGAGTCAGACATTCGTTGCTCAGTCCTGAGACCATAGACCTTAGTCCTCGGTCATTGGATCTACAATGCCCTTAAGGCAACACTTGGATCAAGATTACTTCCTTTCTGGGCAGGGTAGAGACTTGCCAGCAGGCTGAGGGAAATGGACAGCAAGACGGCAACCAATGCCAAGGAAAGGTTAATCCCTGCAAAACTTCCTCCGGGAGTCACAAGAGGAAGAACGGCCCAGGCAATTATGTTACCCCCTGCAACACCCAAAATTCCGCCGAAAAATCCGACCACAATGGCTTCAAGGAGAATGATCTGCATGACATGCCCTTTTCGAAAGCCAATAGCCCGAAAAATGCCAATCTCCCGTGTCCGTTCATTGACCGCGCCCATCATGGTAACGAAAACAAGTAAAGAACCGATAAAAACGACAAGACTGGCAATGCCGAAACTGAACGCCTTGAAGAGCTCAATGGACTGCATCTTTGACATGACCGCCTGCTTTAATGCCGTCACCTTGGCGTCGGGAAATTTCTCGGCAATCTGCAGAACCATCTCGGTAATCGGGCAGTCACGGCAGAAAGCGGCGATTTCAACCATGGAAACTTTTCCTTCCTTGCCCAGCACCTTTTGCATGGCGTGAAGATCGCCAATCACAATACTGTCTTCAGTCGCCCCGGTGGGCTGCAGGATTGCGGCAACCAGAAAGGTTTCATTTGCAACCTTTAAAGAATCTCCGACGTTTAAATCCAGAGATCGCGCCGCCTCGGAACCGACAATAACATCCCCTGGACTTGCAGGAGAATTCCCCATGAGGTGCCACCATGTCTTTAACTGGAGTTCAACTTCAAAATTCACCCCCATGAACAGCACGTCACGCCCCTGGACCTGTGCGGCACCGAGCACCTTAGGTGCCACTGCCCCAAGATTGTTATTGTTCTCTATTTCACGGATACGCTCAAGATCCTCCTCCAGAAACTCGTTCACCTCATAGCTGACACCGCCAACAGTAATGCCGCCGTAGCTCAAAGCAAGATTTTCACTTCTGGGCACCATGACGATATTAGCCCCAAAACGGTCTAACCTGTCTTCGATATCCCTGGTCATACTTTCCGTAATGGACAGCAGGGTGACAATGGTGGCAATGCCGATAAGCAGACCCATGACGAGGAAGGTCATTTTGGCCTTTCGGCGCCTGAGATTATTAAAGGAAATATTATAGAGCTTCAAATTCGGCCTCCTTTTTCAACGTCTGCATGCGCTCACTATGACCAACCTGATTGAGCAGCACGGCCGAAACTCCCTGGCTATGGAAGAAAGTGGAGAATTTCTGCGGGTCAACTTCTGAATGATTAAAAGTAATGATAATTCGTGATCCCTGCCCGTCAACGGCTACGTTACGGACACCCTCATACTGACGGAGCTGGGCAAGGCCGGCTTCAGACAATGAGGACTCCACCGGCAATTTATAAATAACATCCTTAAGGTGACGCATTTGAAAAAAAGCAATGGACCTTGGAATGATAACCACGGATAGTCCAAAGACAATTGCAAGGGAGACAAATGCCGCCAGGGCACCAAAACTAATGGAACGCTTTTTCACGCCCAGCACTTTTTCTCTTTTATCCCTGTATTTTTCAAAATCATAGGCCATGTCTGCACCATATATTAAATTTGAGTGAGGGGTGAGGTGCGAAGAGAGAAGAATGAGCAACTTAGACTCTCACTCATCGTTTGACGACCTCCTACCTCTTATACTTGCAATACCAGCTGTTCTTGTTGATATCCGCCATGGCAATAACAAGTTTGTCTCCCTTGACAGTTCTTTCAAGGGGAGCGGGATTACAGCCACCGCGAATGACATTTATTTTGGTTGAATGAAATTTCTGACCACAGTTCAGGCAGACCATGAAATCTCCATCCTGCAGGTAGCCTTTACCTGCCTTGTAACAGACGTCACAGGCATCAATGGCTGCTCTGATGACCCTGTCCCTGCTCATGAGGGTAAAAAATGTGACCAGGGTTCCATCACCTGCTTTCACATTAAAATGATGGGCTTTACCGTCAGTAATATTTGCCAGAGGTATTTCAAGCTGCCCGTTTACCGGGGTGATACTTTCGGTTTTCGGTCCCCAGAACATCAATTTATCCCCAAAAAAAGATGCCATGCCGCTTCCGGCAAATAATGCCAATCCCAAAACGACTGAAAGTATACCAAATCCTATTCGTTTCACTTTTGCCCTCCTTTGTTGAGGTTTTGTCCTTTTGTATTTTTGGTGCTGAAAATTTTTCTAAAAAGCTCCTTCCAGGAAGAGGCTGTCGCTCCGCATTGACTGGTCTCACAACCGATGCAGGCAAAATCCTTGTCACCTTCAGGATCTTTTTTCCCAGCATCGTCGGCAACAACGAGCTGAATATGCATAAAAAAAACAATAATTACACAACTGATCGGGATTAAAACTCTTCGTTGCTTGCGATTCATCCTCTCGCCTCCACACACATGAGAAAGCACCAACATTTTTATTTGATTACTTAACTTAGCAACCAGCGTGCCATGAGCAGGGTAGCGCCCTCAACCTGCTGGAATGATATTCATTTTATAAAATTTTTCTTTTGGAAAATGCCTCAAAAGAGGTGTGGATTAGCGAATATTCTGCAAGCCATTAAAGATTATTCTTCAAATGTAATGATGAAGCTTTCCAGGATTTTTAGCAGCAGACAGCACTTGAAACACCTAAAAAGGCGAAAGGAGAGATGTAGATTTCACAGAAGCATTCGGAGTGAACGCAACGCCCCAGTCGGCCAGGATAAGGAAAAACGGCAATACGAAGAGTTGTTCCCCCACAGATAGATTGCGGCGAAGTTCCATTCTGCCTCGGATGGGGAGGAGGGAGCTTCGCAGCTTGTGAATCGTTTAAGGAGAGACTTCCTGGTCAGCAAAGGCCCGTTTCATGTTAGCGACGATCAACCAGAAGGAAATATTTCACAATCAGGCATGATATCAGGCCACTCCATCTCAACGCATTAACCCATGACCATGTCCTTATTTATCATAAACCAAGACTCTCACAATCCTGACAAACAGATCAAATTGCAATTTGACTTTTACTTACCCACAGCGCATAATCGATAAACAAGACATCCAGTACACGAAAAAAACAACCTCAGAAGAACAGAGTTGACAGCGGTCTCAGTGAAGAAGCTGGATTGAAGGCCTGTTTCGTGCTTTGACGGAATCATTTTACCAAATGACAAAGAAAAGGGATTCTGCTTTTGGCACCTACGAGAGTCCCGCAAAGGAGGAATGAGATGGACCCAGCTACCTTGATACCGGTTCCTGATGCTTTACCTGTCCACTGGTTTTGGTTCCAGTTACTGCTCACGGTGACGACGTTTCTCCACCTTGTCGCCATGAATATTGTGCTTGGTTCCAGCGGGCTGGCCTTTATTTCAACTTTCTCAACCGACTCAAACTCCTTGAATCTCGGCAAGGAAATCGGGCACAAACTGCCGTTCGTGCTGGCCTTTACCATTAACTTCGGTGTCGCCCCCCTTCTCTTTCTGCAAACCCTTTACGGTCAGTTCTTTTATACAAGCACCGTGCTCATGGCCTCCCTTTGGCTGTCAATTATAGGGATGCTTATTGTGACTTACTATGCTGCCTATATTTTTCATCTCCGCTTTGACTCCCTTGCCCGTTTCCGCGCATTTTTTATCGGTCTTGCAGTTGTGCTCCTCCTTATTATCTCCTTTTTCTTTACAAACAATATCAGCTTGATGCAGATGCCCTCGAGCTGGACGAGTTATTTTTCCAGTCCCAACGGCTGGCTTGTCAACTGGGGCGACATAACCCTTTTGCCTCGCTACCTGCACTTTATCGTCTCCGGTTTTGCCGTGGGCAGTCTTGCCGTTGCCCTGTTATATGAGTTCAAAAAACGAAGGGGCGATGTGGCGGCCGATGCCTGGATCAAGCTCGGCTGCAAATGGTTCACTATCGGCACGGTTATAAATTTCGGCATTGGCTTCTGGTTTCTCGGCACCCTGCCCGGTTTTGCCCACGACGTAACAACATCAGCGGGCAAACTCTTTACCATAGTGCTTTACGGTTCAGTGGCTGCCGGAGCCGTATCCGTTATCAAGGCCATGAGCAACAGGGTTGTCCCCGCGGCAATCTGGACCATGGCAACTGTATTTCTTATGGTCATAGCCCGCGACATGGTGCGGATATCCTATCTGCACCCATACCTCTCCCTGCCTGAACTTCCAGTAAAAACACAGTACTCGCCCTTTATTCTGTTTCTGATTTTCTTTGCAGGAATTGGCGCTCTTGTCTGGTGGATGCTGAAAACTGCCTGGTGTGCAAAGGAGGTGCAATAATGAATTATCCTGTCTGGCATCTTGATTTTGCAGGGGGAGGCCTGCCCATCGCCATCATGGCCATTATCCATGTTTACATCGCCCACTTTGCCGTGGGTGGCGGACTTTTTCTCGTACTCACCGAACACAAGGGACTCCGGGACAAGAGCCCAGCAATCCTTGATTATGTCAAAAAACACACCAAGTTTTTCCTCTTGCTGACCATGGTGCTTGGCAGCCTGACCGGAGTCGGCATCTGGTTCACCATCTCGGTCCTGAACCCGGCTGCAACTTCAGTCATGATCCACACCTTTGTCTTTGCCTGGGGAGTTGAGTGGCTCTTTTTTGTGGCGGAAATTGTCTCGCTTTTTATCTACTATTACACCTTTGACAAACTCGATTCCCGCACCCATCTCATGATTGGCTGGATTTATTTCGGAGCAGCCTGGATGTCGCTTTTTGTGATTAACGGCATTATCGACTTCATGCTGACTCCAGGGAACTGGACAGCAAACAGCAGTTTCTGGAGCGCTTTTTTTAATCCGACATTCTGGCCTGCCCTCTTTTTCCGCACCTTCCTGGCTATTATGATTGCCGGACTCTTCGGCTTTGTAACGGCCTCAGCCTTAAAAGATGAAAAACTGCGAATCTCCATGCAACGCTTTTCTGCCAGCTGGCTGCTTGTCCCCTTTATCCTCTTTATCGGCTCAGCCTGGTGGTACCGCGCCGCTCTGCCTCCACATGTTGAAGAACTCATTTTCCAGAGAATGCCGGCCATGAAGCCTTTTATTTCCTCTTTTGTTGTTTTTTCCCCGCTTCTCATCCTGGGTGGCCTCCTCATGGCCATCAAAATACCGTCAGGCGTCAGCCGGTCACTTGCCGGACTCATGCTTGTTATCGGATTGTTGTATATGGGTACTTTCGAGTTCATCCGCGAAGGAGGCAGGAGGCCATACATTATTTATGATCATATGTATTCCACTGCCATGTTCAAGGATGATGTTGCCAAAGCCCGGACAAATGGCATTCTTGAGAGCGCAAAATGGGTTGATCGCAAAGCCCTTGCAACTGCAGACACCAGCCGCAGGGGCCAGGAGGTATTCCGCCTGCTCTGTGTGTCCTGCCACTCCATTGACGGTCCTTTAAATGATATAAAAAAGATTGCCGCCAATCTGACCCGCGCCGACCTGGAGCTGGCAACAACCTTAATGGGCAAACAGCTTGCCTTTATGCCGCCTTTTGCCGGCAGCCAGGCGGAAAAAGATGATGTTCTTTATTATATCCACAGGACATTGCTGAACAAGCCGGAATAATTCCTCTGCAGGCAGTAAAAGAGATAGTGGAAAATATCGGATTGGTCGGTGCTCATGAATGTCCGACCAATCCGGATTTTGCATTTCCACAACAAGACGGCTTTTTAAATCCATACTTGTCGCAATCTCCCTTTTTTTTATATATCTCCATTCCAAGGGACCTTGGATTTATTTGCTATTTGAGGCTATGAACATCATGAAACCACTTTCTCTCCAGCTCCCTGTCCTCAGCTTTCAAAAAAACGCATTCCTTACTTTATTTTTGCTATACTAGCATCATGCATGTGTATTTACGGCTCATAATTATCTTTTTCATTCCCCTGTTTGCCTTTCCTGTTTTTGCCGCTCCAAAAGGGATTCATCCCCTAATCAAAGTCGCTGTTTTCCCTCTGGAACCTCTTAATTTTACTGATCAGAACGGGGAAGCAAAAGGACTCAATCCTGATATCATCCGCGAGATAGCGCGAGAAGAAGAATGGACTGTTGAATTTGTTCCCGGCAGCTGGGCAGAAGGACTCAGCCGTCTGCAGAGTGAAGAAATCGACCTCATGACCACCATTGCCTACTCCCCGGAACGGGCAGAGAAGATGGACTTCAGCCATGAACCAGTGACCGACATCTGGGGGCAGATTTTCACCCAGCCCGGTAAAAACATCAATACCATTCTTGATCTGAACGGGCGCCATGTCGCCATTATGAGTCAAGATATCAATGGTCAAAACTTTATTAAAACAGCAGAAAAATTCGGCGTTGTCTGCAAAACCATCGAATTTCCCACCCATAATGCTATCTTTGAGGCCATTAAGGATGGAAAAGTCATCGCCGGTGTTGCCCCCCAGCATTTCGGACTGCGTCATGCAGCAGATTATAATCTGGTGGCAACTTCTATTCAGTTTTCTCCATTTTCAATCTACTTTGCCACCAAAAAGGGCAAAGGCCATGATATTCTCGAACACATCGACTCCCATCTTTCCAGATGGAAACAGGACAGGAATTCGTTTTATTATAAACGGCTTTCTTACTGGATGGGAGGCAAGGAATTTGAAAAACAGATTATCCCAACCTGGCTTTTAATTACATTTAGTCTCGCGCTCGCACTCACGGCTCTGCTGTTTTTTATCAACAGAGCCCTCAATATCAAGGTACATAATCGAACAAAAGAAATTCTTTTACGGGAAAAGCAATACAGGGACCTGGTTGAGAGCGCCAACACTATTATCCTCCGATGGGACAGGGAGTGTCGTGTTCTTTTCATGAACAAATTCGGCCTGGATCTTTTTGGCTATTCGTTTGAAGAAGTCATCGGGCATCATGTCACCCACACGATCGTTCCTGCCCAAGAGTCCACTGGTAAAAGCCTCAAATTCATGATGGACGACATCTTGAAAAATCCAGAAAAATACATCCTGAACGAGAATGAGAATATCTGTAAAGACGGACGGCGTGTTTTTATCCAGTGGAGCAACAGGGTTATATATGATGATGATGGAAATTTTCAGGAAATGCTGAGTGTGGGCACGGACATAACTGACAGAAAAAGGCTTGAAACAGAACTTTTCCAGGCCCAGAAAATGGAGTCAATGGGAACACTTGCCGGGGGTGTTGCCCATGATTTTAACAATATTCTCTCGATTATCTTTGGTTATGTGGAACTCTCAAAAATCCAGAAAGAAGACCCGGACAAAGTTGCAGAAAATCTGGAGGAAATCCTTCGGGCTGCGCAAAGAGCCCAGGCGCTGGTAAGGCAAATCCTTACTTTCAGTCGAAAAAGCGATTCAGCGAAACAGATCCTGCAGGTCTCTATTCTTGTCAAAGAAGTGCTCAAGATGCTCCACTCAACCCTGCCGGTAACCATAGAAATAAAACAAGATATTGCCTCTCACAGCACAGTCTTCGGTGATCCTACCCAGATTCACCAAGTGATCATGAATCTTTGCACCAACGCCTACCATGCCATGGAGGAAACAGGTGGCACGCTGACTGTTTCATTAAAGGACGTTGTGATTCAGAAAGGCGATATTTCGTCCTCAGAAATAAGCATGCTTCAAGGGGAGTACATTAAGATTACAATACAGGATACAGGTTCTGGAATTAATCCCAAAGACATACAAAAGATTTTTGAACCTTATTTCACCACCAAAGAACTCGGAAAGGGAACCGGAATGGGCCTTGCCGTGGTTCATGGTATCGTCCGCGCACATAACGGCCAAATCAAAATTGATTCTATCCCTGGAGAAGGCACAGCTTTCCATGTTTTTTTACCAATCGACAGAAATGAAGATCACTCACCCAATTCCCAAATAATAAAAAAAGAAGTCAGGGGCAACAATGAGAAGATACTTCTTGTCGATGACGAAGCCAAAATTGCCGAATCCCAGGCAAAGGTTCTGCAAGAATACGGTTATAAAGTAGAGGTTTTTACTGATTCGACAGAAGCCCTCAAAAGGTTTAAAGAAAATCCTGACCAGTATGATATTCTTATCACCGACATGACAATGCCCGGACTTACAGGCGTCCAGCTTTCCCAAGAAATTTTCTTACTCAAACCGGGATTTCCGATAATCATGTGGAGCGGCTTCAACAAACTCATGAACAAGGAAAAAGCAATGGAGCTCGGCATTTCGGAATATCTTCACAAACCTGTTTTAAAAGAGACACTCCTCGGCGCAGTGAGTAAGGTTCTTGTTCAAAAGACACAATGATTTCTCATCAAATTCCGAATTTCTCCAGCCTGTAGATGAGCACATGCCGGGGAATTTTCAGAAGCCTGGCTGCTTCCGAACGGTTGCCCTGGGACATGGTCAATGCCTTCTGGATGAGTCCTTTTTCGACCTCTTCCAGAGAAAGCCCCTCCGGCGGGATGTCCGGTATGCCGTTTCCCGAGGCTGAAGGTCCCACCGCCGTTCCACCTATCTGCAGTTCATCTGCCTCAATGACTTTTCCCTTGCGCAGAATAACGGAGCGCTCGACGATGTTCTGCAATTCCCGGATATTGCCCGGCCATGAATACGCTGACAGACGGGCCAGGGCGGCCTCGGAAAACCTGACGCCTGACGGAGCCTTCACTTTTTTCAAAAAATGCTCCACCAGACCGGGGATATCTTCCCGGCGTTCCCGAAGCGGCGGAAGATGGAGGGCTATGACACAGAGTCGATAATACAGGTCTTCACGGAACAGACTCTGGCTAATTAATTCCTGAAGATTTTTGTTGGTGGCGGCAATAAGCCGGACATCTATTTTTTCCGACCGGTCTGCGCCCACGGGTTCAACTTCCATCTCCTGGATCGTGCGAAGCAATTTGGCCTGCATTTCCACTCGCAATTCCCCGATCTCATCCAGAAAAATGGTGCCGCCGGAGGCAACCTGGAATCGCCCCTTGCGGTTACTGACAGCTCCTGTAAAGGCTCCCTTGACATGCCCGAAAAGTTCACTTTCAATCAAATTTTCAGGAATTGCAGCGCAGTTAACGGCAACCATGGGGCCGGATTTTCGCGGACTATGAAGATGAATAAGACGGGCCAGCACTTCCTTGCCTGTTCCCGATTCGCCGGTTATGAGAACCGTTGCCTCGCTGTTCGCTGCCCGCAATGCTGTATCCAGCAGTTCAGCCATGGCAGAATTGGCCGTCTCCATACCCTCGGTGCCGGTAAGCCTGTTCACCTCGCTGGTTAACTGCTGGTGCTGTTCGCTGAGGGCTTTCACATCAAGGGCTTTCTGGCAGGCGATACGCAGAGATTCACGATCAAAGGGCTTGGGCAGGAAGGTAAAAGCCCCTTGCTGCATGGCCTTAACGGCAAGCTCTATTGAACCGAACGCCGTGATGATAATGACCGCGGTTTCCGGCGCCGCCTCCTTGATGGCAGCCAGAATTTCGAGCCCGTTCATATCCCCGAGCTGGACATCGGTAATGACAAGATCGGGATGTATTTTCTGAAACAATTCCAGCCCATCACGCCCGCAAGAGGCTGTTGTGACCTGAAAGCCCGCACTGGTCAGATTATATTCCGTTACCCGCAGTAAACTTGCATCGTCATCTATCAATAAAAGTCGCGACTGCATTATTTTTTGCTCTCTCCCAGGTAGAAGGTGAAAAGTTGATGAACTCGCAAAAAGTCCGGAAGCTGATCATCCGCCAACCCAATATCAACAAGTTACACACGTTCCGGCGGTTGAGAGGATTTTCACGAAACCGTCAAAAGTTGATAAAGGGACATAAATGCGAGACCGGCAAGCGTTACGAATTTAAAATTGACTGATGCGGGAGAAAAACACGAAAACAGGCTCCTCCTCCCGGATTGTCAAACACTGAGATTTCACCACCATAACTTTCTATTATTTTCCTGCTGATTAGGAGTCCCAGACCTGTTCCCTCCTCCTTGCCGGTGAAAAACGGTTCAAAAATCTTTTCCTTGTTCTCATCCGTCACACCCGGTCCATTATCACAGACATTGAGGCTGCACCCCTCATCAGAGGGCTCGATGAACACCTTTATTGTGCCATTTTCCGGAACAGAATCAAGCGCATTCAGCATAAGATTGAGAAGGACCTGGGACATGCCGCTTTGCACCTCGTGGTTACACACCGTATCAACATCAGGGAGGATTAATGTAACTTTTTTCTGCTGCACCTGCCTCTCAACAAGAGCACTGACGTGGGCGATTATTTCTGCAAAAGGCTCCCGTTCCTCTTTTTTTTCCGCAACGCCTTTTTGCCGGGAAAAACGAAGGACTTCTTCCACGGTGTTGTTTAAGCGATTCGTCTCCTTTAAGAGGATATCGGTAAATTCCCTTTTCGGATGCCCTTCGGGAAATTCATCCAGAAGTATTTCCGCCGTTCCCCTAATCGAGCTGAGTGGATTCTTGATTTCATGGGCAAGGGAGGCGGAAAGTTTGCCAAGTGCGGAGAGCTTTTGGGCAACAGCCAGTTGTTTTTCCGCCTCAATGAGCTGTTCTGTCTCATCATGCAACCGGGCATATGACTTCTGCAATTTCTCAGAAAGCTGCCTGTATTTATCCCGTAGACGCGTCTCACGCCCGGCGATGACGCCAGTCACAAGACCTGCGGCAATATAGAGGACAATCTCCGTCATTTCACTGATATATGCCCCAGGGCCATGACTGATAAAAAGGAGGACATGGGGAATAAAGGCAATTGACGACAGCAAAGCCAAGGTCAAGCCTCCCCGCACCCCGAACCAGATGGCGCCGAGTACGATGGGGAAATAACTGAGCCTGCGATAGGTATTATGAAAAAAAATGTATTCCCCTGGGGTGAAAAAATGCAACAGGCCAATAACTATGACCACAACAATGAGTGACACAAAAAGCGTTTTGCGCATATCTCACCTTAGAAGAATTCCTTTGTTCATACCACATTCTCTCGTTATTCAAGCAAGATTTATCCGTAATGGAATAAAGAGGTGATGAGCAAAGGGACGTACCTTCACTCCTCCCTCACCTATCTTAATCAAAAACAGGCACGGAAGGAAAGAGCGATGTGTCGGTATGGGGAATAAAACGGGAGCCGGAAAACCGAATCATGAATTCCTGGTTCACATTGAGCTCCAGATAGGTAATTTTGGCAATCAGCTCCTGGCAGCGCTCCCTGTTGTGCCGATCGAGCAAAACCAGCTCCGCTCCAGCCAGTGAACTGTTGCCAATGGGCTGAAAGACTCCTATGTCAAGATCGGGAAGCATGCCGAGAGTGATGGCCTGACGCGGATCAATATGCCTGCCAAAGGCTCCGGCTACAAAAATACGATGCAGATCGGCAAACTCCAGACCTACCTGATTGATAAGCGTTGTCAGTATCGAATACATGGCAGCCTTTGAACGCATCATGGCATCAAGATCCACCTGCGCCAAAACAACCGGCTCCCCCTGGTCTGCCTCATCGGCATCCGCCACCACAAAGCCAAGGCCGTCACCGGTGTCAATAAAACGGTCAGGACATGTCTCCTTTTTAAATTTCCCCCGTATATCAATGATGCGGGAGAGGTAAAAAGCCGCCACCAGATCAATAATACCGGAACCGCAAATCCCTCTGGGCTTGCCGCCGTCAATGGTCCTGTACTTGAGTTCCAGGGTACGGGGGTCAATGGTGACATGCTCAATGGCGCCAGGTCCGGCGCGCATACCCATGCGGGCCACCCCTCCCTCAAGGGCGGGGCCTGCCGCTCCGGCACAGGCGATGAGCCACTCACTGTTGCCCAGAACGACCTCTGCATTTGTCCCCACATCGATGAGCATGCATGTTTCCTGCTGCTCATCCAGACGGCTTGCCAGTATGCCGGATATCAGATCGCCCCCGAAATAACTGCCGATACTGGGCATGATCCAGACCGGGGCCGCAGGATGAATGAGAAGACCGACAGCACCTGCCTGGCAAGGGTCGGGACTGTTAACCAAAGGGATATATGGCTCTCGGCAGAGATAATAGGGATTCAAATTTAAGAAAAGATGCACCATGGTGGTGTTGCCGCTCACAGACAGAGCTCGAATTTTCTGTCGCGCAACACCGGCCTGCAAGGCAAGATCTTCAGCCAGATCATTAATAGTTGCGACAATGGAGTTGTGCAGCCGTGACAAACCATCATCTTTTACTGCAAAATGAATGCGGCTGAGAATATCTGCGCCATACTCAATCTGGCTGTTTTCACGATTTGCCCTGGTGAGAATCTTTCCATCCAGCAAGTTGACAAGGCTTGCTTCAAGATGCGTTGTCCCCAGATCAAGAGCCATGGCGGGTAGGACCGAGCACGGCTCCTCCTGGAAATCAACAAGCAGAGGGCCGTTCGGCATGTCATTGACAAAGGCGGTTCCCTTAAACTGTGCTTTTCGGAAATTTTGCGCCACCTCGGCCATCCGCTCCAGAGGAATAGCGGGCATGATTCTGCTTTTCGCAAAAATTGCTTTTTTCAACCGGTCAAGATCACCGGTGTTATCCTGCAGGCTTGGCGGATTGGCTTCAACATCAATGGTGTAAACAAATGAAGGCATAATAAACAAAATTCGCTTTTTTGTTCCGGGTTCTGGGTTCTGAATGCCGGAACGTATTTATTTTGAGTATGAGATTCTTGGCAAATATGCTAAATTGGTTAGTTTTAACATCACAACCATTACTATCACAATACTAATCATGAAAATTCTGGCCATAATGACAGGAGGAGGACTGGGTGCGGTATGCCGCTATCTCCTCTTTATCTTCGTCCAACGCACTACCTCCCAGGCCTTCCCCTACGGAACCCTGGCCGTCAATCTGGCTGGATCATTTCTCATTGGTTATCTCTGGGCCTTCTTTGAAGGGACAAGACTCACCGGGGAATGGAAGCTTTTTATTTTTACTGGTTTTCTCGGGGGATTTACAACCTTTTCAACCTTTGCCAGAGAGGCAACCCAGCTCATGAAGGTGGGGGAATATAAAACAGCCCTGACCTATATGCTTGTCAGCAATGTGATCGGTATTCTTCTCGTGTTTTCAGGCTTTATGCTTGCCAAACGGTGATCTCTTTGCCCCTGCTCCTCTACACATATCTTATCACCGAGACACTGGCCCCCTTTTTTGCCAGCCTGCTCATTTTTACAGGAATTCTTTTTCTGGGCAGACTTGTACAGATCTTTGACCTCATCGTCAATTTTGGCATCAGTTTTCCCGATTTCATCAGGCTCTGTGCCTATATAGCCCCCAACCTCTTTCTCTTTGCCATTCCCATGGCAAGCATGCTGGGTGTAATTCTCTGCTTTACCAGGATGAGCAGCGCTAATGAGCTTATTGCCCTGAAAGCAGGCGGTACAGGCCTCTATCGCCTGCTGCCGCCAATTATTTTTATTGCCCTCTGCACTGCATTGCTGACCGGCTACACGGCAACAACACTTATTCCGAAAAGTACGGTTGCCATGAAAAAACTTTTTTTCCAACTTGCCAAAGAAAAAATAGATAAAGGGCTTCAGGCCAAACAGTTCAGTGAAGAGCTGAGCAAAGGCGTGGTGCTCTATATTGACCAGAAAGAACAGGAAAGCCGGAAATGGAAAGGCGTCTATGTTTCAGATGCCAGGGACCCGGAAAATCCTCTTACCATCATGGCCAGCTCCGGCAAACTGGATGCGGACATAGACAAAATGCAGCTCACTGTTCAACTTGATAACGGGTCCATACACCTGGCTAAAAGAACCATGACCCAGACGATCTTCTTTGATTCTTATATTCTCAATGTCCCGGTTCGTCCCCCGGAATACATAGACGGAGAAAGAGCAACATATATCGGAAAGCGGGGCATGACCCAGCAGGAAATACGAGACTACCTGGACAGCCATCCTCCTTCTTCATCCGGAAGTATTGCCAGACTCATTGAATACCATTCCCGTATTGCTTTACCGGGCGGCTGCTTCATTCTTACCATACTGGCCCTGCCCCTGGCGCTCCGCAACCGCCCGGGCCAACCGGCCATCGGCGTCCCCATCGGTCTGCTCCTCTTTATCTGTTATTATGTACTGATGACCATCGCCAGAAACATGAGCGAAGGAGGAACACTTCCCATAGGCCTTGTCCAGTGGGTACCAAACTTCGTTTTTGCCTTATTAACCCTCTATCTCCTGCGCATTGCCAACAGGGAGAGCGGCAACAAATTCCTGGAATTCATCATGGACTCCATTTTCAAGTTAAAAAAATACCTGCCGCTCAAAAGAGGAGGGAACAAATCGTGACCCTGCTTGACCGGTATATTTTCAGACAATTTTTCCAGAACCTGCTCCTGGTGCTCGGCTCACTTGTGGCAATTTACCTGTTGGTTGATTTTTTTGAACGAATTGACGACTTTACAGAAAAAGGCAAACCTCTCAGCCTGGCAGTCAAATACTTTATCCTGAAAATTCCTTTTATTTATGATCAGATGTCTCCGGTATGCATTCTCCTGGCAGGAATCATAACACTGGGCCTGCTGAATCGAAACCACGAGCTCATGTCGTTTAATGCCGGCGGCCTCAGTGTCAACAGGATCATTCTTCCACTGCTGGCAGCATCATTTCTTTTCACCCTCTTTACCATTGCCAGCGCCCAGTGGATCCTGCCGCCAACGGTCAGTAAAACAAATACAATATGGCATGAAGAAGTCCACAACCGTATTGCCAACGGCATTGTACGTGACGGGCAGGTTTTTTATAAAGGGGAAAACGGCATTTATTCCTTTCACCGGCCGGATCCGACCCGCCACTCTTTTACTGAGTTTGCCTACACGGCCTTTAACGAAAACTATGACGTCATTCTCTATCTCACGGCAAACTCGGCAACATGGTCAAAAAAAGGCTGGATATTTGAAAACGGCCAGCAGAAAACCCTGAATGGTGACGGGCAATACGATCTAAAACTCTATTCCACTTTGCAATTACAGCTTCCCGACTCACCGGAGAACTTTTTCATCCCTGCTTACAGGGTTGACGAATTATCTCTTTTCCAACTCCTGCAGAACGCCCTGACGGATTATCGTAATGGAGACAGACAGGGACTGGTTGATGTCAACAAAAGGTTTTCTTTCATTTTTCTGGGTATTCCGCTCCTTATTCTGTCAATTCCGATCATCCTTTTTATGCATAAAAAATGGAACCGCGACCTGGCGATGGCTATCCCCATGAGCTGCAGCCTGGCCTTTATAGCCTGGGCATTATGGAGTGCGACCCAGTCGCTCAGCCAGGCGGCATATATGAATCCCATAGCTGCATCCTGGACAATCCACCTCCTGCTGACACTGGTGGGGGGGGGCATGCTCTGGGGGGTGAACCGATCGTAATGAAAAAAACGCAGCAAAGCCAGAATAGATCACCGGATTTTCTCTCATCAGCCAGCATCCCCCACGGCGCCCATGTGGGCATAGTGGGTGTGCCGCCCCTGGCTGTTATTGAGAAACTTCATGAAGCCAGAGCCATTATCTTTGACCTGGACGAACCCCAGGTCAAAGCGGATATGGAACTGACCGCAGCCCATCTGCCCCGGGTCTACTGCGCTATTCTGCGTACGGTTGTCCTGAATGCACTGCACCTCAAACTTGACATGATTTTTATTGACGTCGGCCCTGGAAAATGTGACTGCGCTTTCCATGTCTCCACAGTGCTGCTGGACATACTTGATATTCCGATAATCCGCACCCGCAATGAGGATAGCGTCTCTTTTGGCAATCCCATCTGCCAGACACAAATGAACCTGCTGGAAAAACTGAAAAAAATCACCAAAGGAGTCCAGAGCTCCGTGGCCTTTGAAGTGAACGAATACCCACCGTGCAAACCGACTGCAGGATTCTGGGGAGTGCCGCCCAGGGATTTCTCTCTACTGACACTCTTTCCCGATACAACCCATATATATGGCTGGACGCGCTGCATGGAAAATAAAACCCCGGCAGACACCACCCTTGAGGAGCAGTTTAACGCCGATATCCCTACAATCTTCTTTGCCCAGTCGTTCTGCGCAAAAACAGCCCTGGCAAAATTTCTGGCTACACGCCACCCAAAAGCGCTCTATCTGGATGTGGATGTTACCTGCAGCAGCAGCACCCGGGCAAAAATCCAGGCCTTTCTTGAACTGTCAGGTGTTCCCCATGTTGCTCGCTGATTTCGGCACCTCATATTGCAAATTTCTCGACCTGGCAGGACAGGATCGGGAACCGTATATGCTGCCCACCAAGAAGCTGCCTAAAGGCTTACATGTGGATCTCGCCACCGGGCATAACGGCAAACGGTTCAGCGAGCATTATGTCAACGAGCTGACTGCCCTGGCCAGGGGGGGGGAAGAGCTTATTCGCTCCAGGGATTATGTTCTGCTTGACTGCGGCAGCCGGGACATAAAATATGTCACCTATAAAAACGGCGAACTGGCGGACATGGGCTGGAACAGCGAGTGCGGGGCCTCCATGGGTTTTACTATCGAACTGCTGGAACGCTATTATGATCTCGATTATGCCCATCTTGCCGTTCCCAAAACAACATTTTCCGTGACCTGCGGCGTGCTCGGCATGAGCCATATCTTTGACGCGGTGACATCGGGCATATCAGAAGCCGAGGCCGTTGCCCGGTTCGTCAAAGGTATTGCCATTAATGCCTACCGCTTCTGTGGATCGCCGGAAACCCTTTATCTTTCCGGCGGACTATGCGACAACCCTCTTTTTGTCGGCAGCTTTCCCTGCAAAGTTGTTGCCCTTGGCAGATACGTACTCATAAAAGGCCTGGAAGCAACCGCCGGAAACCATTTGTCCCTTGCCCCATGACAGAACCGAAGAAAACCCAGTCAAGGCCGAACTGTTTTAAGTGTCGCCACTTTTTCATCACCTATGAACCCTCCCACCCTTATGGCTGTCGGGTCATGGGATTTAAGTCCAAAAAACTGCCCTCCATCACAGTCTACGAAAGCTCAGGCCTGGAATGTCAGGTCTTTGAAATAAAGTAACTTTTCCCGGCTATCTCCTTTCATGTTGGCTTTTTAAGCAAATTTATGACATGATTTGGATATCTTTTTTTCAAAATCCTAACATAGCAAAAACGGATGGATTATATTTTTTTACTTCTCCCGCGTTGAGAGCCTTTTAATCTTCCGCAAACAGGTGCAGCAACTACCTTTAATCTAACCCGATGAGCGACAAAAATAAATCCATCATAACCGTTGGCATCTCAATCGTTATCCTTGCTGCAATTTTTCTCTATCAGGGAATAAGTCATTATAATGAACTTCTTGAGCAGTCGATTACCATCCAGGAAAAGAGCCTGCGTGATCATTTGAATATTCTTGAGAAATACTCCTTCACCCCCTACAACCGGCGTATTTCAAACATGCTGCAAAACAACCCGGAGATTGTTGCCGCTTTTGCCGAGCGGGACCGGGAAAAACTTTTCCGACTCACCTCCCCCAAATATGAAGGGCTGAAAAAAGAAAATCCCTCCTTCGAAATTCTGCATTTCCACCTGCCGGACGGCATAACCCTGCTCCGCATGCATAACCCCAATTTTTATGGTGACGATTTGAGTCAAGTCAGACCGCTGATTCATGACGTCAATGAGACAAAAAAACAACTTTACGGTTTTGAAATCGGTCGACATGGTCCGTTCTACAGAGTGGCTCAGCCTGTTTTTTTTCAAGGAAAATATATTGGCATCGTGGAATACGGCATCAGAGTTCATCAGATTCTCCTTGCCGCACAAACCCATCTGGTCTCTAACGCAGCATCATATTTTCTGGCATCTGAATGGCAGAAAATTGAATTTTCCGTCCACGAATACACAATGAAGCCTTATGGACGCTTTCTGTTAAACACCCACAACCATCCCCTTTATCAGCAATTACCCGGGCAAACAAACTTTGAACAATCTCTCCAGGTGGTCAAGATTAACAACAACCAATATATCCTGCACAGCCAACCGATTTTTAAGGATAGCAAGAACCGCATCATTGGCGGCATTACCGTGTTGCAGGACATAACCTCGCTGGTTACTCAAAAAAATAAATTTATTATTCAATCGGTTCTTCTTTTCAGCGTTCTCACCTTTATCTGTCTTGCCACTCTCATCATAAGTTTCAACAGGCTTGTCAAAAATCTTGAAAAATCAAAAATAAATCTCCAGAAGACGGTGCAAACTCTCATAGGCGAGGTTGGTGAACGTGAGGCAGCTGAAAAAAACGCACTCCTTGCCCAGGAAGAATGGGAAAAAACATTCAATGCCATGAGTGATATCATTACCATTCAGGACAAAAACATGAATATTGTCAGGGCCAACACCGCTGCTTATACCTTTTTCGAGGCAAACCCGGAGGAACTGGACGGAAAAAAATGCTACTCAATATTCCGCGATTCCTCCTTACCCTGCCCTGGATGTCCGGCCAAAGATTCCATGACAGATGCTGTCCGGCATTCGGAAATCATTGAACACGAAAGACTTGGCAAAACCTTTGAGGTCTCAACCGCCCCGATCCTGAACAAAAAAAATGAAATAGAACATCTTGTCCATGTAGCCAAAGATATTTCCGATAAAAAAAGGCTTGAGCAAGAACTCCTGCAGGCCCAAAAGATGGAAGCAATAGGCACTCTTGCCGGTGGCATTGCCCACGATTTCAACAATCTTCTTTCCGCCATCCTGGGATTTTCAGAGCTGGCAAAGATTGATATCAAACAAGGGGGACATCCCCTGTCTGACGTTGACGAGATTATTTCCGCAGCCAAAAGGGCCTCTGAACTCGTTAAGCAGATACTGACCTTCAGCCGGAAGAAAGCCCACAAACTTTACCCTCTGCAACCTCAGTTTATTATTAAAGAGGCCTTGAAGCTGCTGCGTTCCTCTTTGCCGTCCACCATCAGCATTGAAGATGAAATTGATACTGAGTGCGAATATATTCTGGCTGACCCCACCCAGATTCATCAAATCATGATGAATCTGTGCACGAATGCCGTGCATTCCATGGAAAATGAAAAAGGCACATTACGTGTCGCCCTGTCCATGAAAAATATTGAGGCCGAAGAGATTCCGGAAAAAGATGTGGACCCCGGCCAGTTTGTTATCCTGTCCATTAGCGATACCGGGCAGGGTATGGACAAAGCAACCATGGAACGAATTTTTGACCCCTACTTCACAACCAAGGACGTGGGTAAGGGAACCGGCCTTGGCCTGGCGGTCACCCATGGAATTATCAAAGACTACAAGGGATTTATTGAGGTACAGAGCACTCCGGGAGAAGGAACTGCTTTCTCCTTATACTTCCCTACTACCGACAGGAAGCTTTTGATCACTGAATCGAAGGCAGAAGATGAAGCTCTTATTAAGGGGGGAAATGAACACATCCTTGTTGTTGACGATGAGAATATCATTGTTTCTATGGTGACCTCAATGCTTATTCAATTGGGTTACAGTGTTACTGGAGTAACCGACAGCCGGGAGGCACTGGAAAAAATTCGCCTTGATCCGGCTGTATTTAATCTGGTCATTACGGACCAGACCATGCCTCATTTGCCAGGCTCGGAGCTGGCGCAGGAAATACTCAAAATTAACCCGGACATGCCTATTATCCTTTGCAGCGGCTACAGCTCAGTCATTTCTGAACAGGAGGCTTTAGAAATCGGCATCAAAAAATTCCTGGCTAAACCTCTGGACAGAAATAAGCTTGCCAGTGAAATCAGAAATGCTCTTGACAGCAAACAATCTTAGGTCAGGATTGACTTCCTTTGATCTCAAAAACGAAAATACGCCACTTGTTTCCCATTCGAAGTTCTTCTTTAAGGGCAACACCTCTCCCTAAACTCCTGGAACCTCTATCAGTCTGTTGAAAAACAGACAAAAAGATGACATCCCTTGTGATTTTTTCTCCAATAACGCATAATTTTATTAACTCAGTGCAGTTTCAAATCGATATCATTCTCGGACTTTACGTTAAAGCTTTCGCCTTTAACCTCTCCAAGACAGGTTAAACAGACAGGCTTTATAAGAGTACAAAGCATGCAAAACGAACAAAGCAAAGGCCAGCCTCTAAAGACTATATCCCTATGGTCCGACTGAACTACGAAAAATACGGAGATGAAGTCGGACTTCTCCTCCATGGGGAGAGTGATGAGAAAAGCCCATTTGGTCAATAACGGAGTGATCTGAATGAAGCAACAGAGTCTGCGGGGCAAAATAACGCTGGTTCTGGCCATTGTCGCCATTGTCAGTTTTAGCGTGTCCGCCCTGTATACCGGCATTGGCAGATATCGGGAAATAACCGAGGAATATGCGACAACCATGCAGGCCCGCATCAATGTTGCCCGCTCACTGCTTACAGCCAGTCTTTTGCTTCATGATGAAGCCATACAGTCCATTCTCCAGAAATCAGCGTCATTGACTCCTGAACAGCAATTACAGGCAATAAAAGATTCGCTCCACTTTGATCCCCCTGGAGATACGTACTATATCCTTGATTCCCGGAACAGGGTTGTTCTCTGCGAAGATCACTTCTCCGACTATCGTGGTCTTGATTTCAGCGGTATCATTCCGCATGGCAGCAACACCGACCAAAAATTAGTGTTTCATCACCAGTCTTTGCTCAATAAACTTTCCGTTGTTTCAATAGTCTACCCATTGAAAAATAACTGCAAGCTGGTGGTTGAAAGAAGTCTTGCCAACATTATTCCCAGCATGAGTCATTTTGAGCAGGGGGAACTCTACGGAGAAGAACTTTTTTTCGTTCTCGCTACTACAGGTAAAACCATCTATCACCCCGACAGGTCACTGGTAAAAAGCAGGCATAATCTTTATTTTGATCTCAAAAATATGACAACTGCTGATGAGACAGGTCTCTTTTCATTTCAATACCATGGTAAACCATTTGTTGCCTTTCGGGAAAATTTCCGCAATCCACTTGACTGGATCATCTATTATTGTATCCCGCGCAACCTGATGATCGACAAAATAAAAAAAACCATTTTAGGCCAACTCACCTTTTTATTCCTCCTGTTCTGCGCACTCTTTTTTATTCTCAACTATTTTCTGGCCCGTTTTTTCTCCCAACCTGTAAGTGATTTTGTCGCAACTCTTAAACACTCAAAGGATGAAGACAGTTTGATTTTCCATCCCGGCATTTCAGCAGACATCATTGAGTTTGAGAAGATCTTTGAGGCAATTACCAGCCGTGACGAAGCCGTTACCCAGTCAACGGAGAGGCTGAAAACTGTGCTCGACAGCCTTGACGCCATGGTATACGTGGCTGACATGGACACCTTTGAACTCCTCTTTGTCAACCGTTATGGACGCGATATATGGGGAGATATCAGCGGCCAAAAATGCTATCTCTCCCTGCAGCACAATCAGAATGAGCCATGCCCCTTCTGTACAAACAAATTGCTGCTTGATAAAGAAGGACAGCCCACGGGAATTCATGTCTGGGAATTTCAAAATACCGTGGACGGAGAATGGTACGAGTGCAGAGACCAGGCAATACCATGGATTGACGGTCGTATTGTGCGCATGGAAATCGCCACCAACATATCCAGACGTAAACAGGCGGAAGCAGGGCTTCTTGCCGAGAAGGAAAGACTTTCCGTCACCCTGCGCTCCATTGGCGATGGCGTCATTACCACTGATACTGAGGGCAGGATTGTTCTTGTTAACAGAGTCGCGGAGTCTTTGATCGGGCGAACGCAAAGGGAGGCTTTCGGCAGACCGTTGCAGGATGTTTTTCATATCATCAATGAAAAAAACGGCCAGACCTGCCCAAATCCTCTTGATAAAATTTTTGAAAGCGGCGAGATAGTCGATCTGTCCAGCGACACCACTCTTATTTCCAGGGATGGAACCAGAAGGACCATAGCTGACAGCGGTTCGCCAATTCGTGATCAGGATAGCAAGATTATTGGTGCTGTACTTGTTTTCCGGGATGTAACGGATGAGCTGAAAAAAGAAGAGGAACTGATGAAGGCGAGAAAATTAGAATCAGTGGGTGTGCTGGCAGGAGGAATTGCCCATGATTTTAATAACATTCTGGTAGCAATCCTCGGCAATCTGAGTCTTGCCGAACAATACATCAGCCCGGACAACGCGGACCTCTGCTCCCTTATCCAGGAAGCGGAAAAAGCCTCTCTGCGTGCCAAAAATCTGACCCAGCAGCTCCTCACCTTTTCCAAGGGCGGGGATCCTATAAAACAGACAGCCTCCCTTGAAAATCTCATCAAAGAGCCCAGTGATTTCGTGTTAAGCGGCAGCAACGTGGCCTGCAACTACGTCATACCCGACACCATCCGGATGGTTGACGTCGATCCGGGACAGATCAGCCAGGTTATACAAAACCTGATTATCAATGCCAAGCAGGCCATGCCAGGCGGCGGCACCATTGAAATAACATGCTCGAACATAAGCGATGAAGAAAAGAACTTCCCGCACACACTGAACAAAGGTAAATATGTTCTCATTAATATCAAGGACACCGGAACAGGTATTGCCGCCAGTATCCTTGATAATATTTTTGACCCATATTTCACCACCAAGCAGGACGGAAGCGGTCTCGGGCTTGCCGTCTGCCACTCTATTATCAGCAAACACGGGGGACTCATCTCAGTTCAATCTGCAGAAGGTCAAGGAACAACGTTCAGTATCTATCTTCCTGCTTCCGATGCCGGAAAATCAGGTACAGCTCATAAAAAAGAGAATTTAACCAAAGGAAGCGGAACGGTCCTGCTCATGGATGATGAGGCAACCATTCGCACCGTGGCCCAACGAATGCTCACGCATCTCGGTTATGATGTTGTCCTTGCCTCGAATGGCGAGGAGGCCATTAAACTTTACAAGGAACGACTGGGCAGCGAAAATGCCATAGATGTCTCCATCATGGATCTGACAATTCCAGGCGGAATGGGCGGCCAAGATGCCGTCCGAGAGATACTTGACGTTGATCCGGATGCCAAAGTTATTGTATCAAGCGGCTACTCCAATGATCCGGTCATGGCTTCTTTTGCAGAATACGGCTTCAAGGCCGCGGTGGCAAAGCCTTTTAACCTGACAGAACTTGGCAAAACAATAAAATCAGTTCTTTCAGAGTAGTCTGTTAATCTTAACCGTTCTTCTTTAAAGGCAGCCGCACATCTGCTCGAAATTCTCACACTCATTTCGATTTTCAAAGGGACACACTTCTTTTTGGAACCATTGGAGTTTTGGGCACCAGAAGCGCCTTTTAAAGGGTTCGTTACACCCCTTTTTGGAGAGCTTCTGTCTTTTTCTATTACCATGATGCACCATATTTTCCTGAATCGTAAATCTCCATAATGCCATTTCAGTTCCTCCTTTTTCGTCAGTCCAACTTACAAAAAGAATTTTGACGGAGAAAAAATGAGCTCGCTGGCCCATATGGTTACTGGTAAATACTCCTCTTTTAAACGATTACGCCCGCAACTCCTGACTTACACTTATGCCGGAACCCCTCCCAGCGAGTTCAAATCATCTTTATGTGGTAATTTTGCAAATTTCAGACCACACACAACCTCCAGACAGAGAACACTTTTCATATCAGCAGGTTACCCACCAAAAAAGAAAACTGGAAACATTTTAACAGTCGACAATAAGGGTTATTTGCCCCTTCCCCCTCTCTTTTGTCAAACACCATAATGCCGCCGTTATATGAAAAGAAAGGTCGACTTTGTTGCTGCCAGACGCACTCCTCCTCAAAATTTTTTTTCCATAAAACCCGGATGTTAATGTTGACATCCTAAAGCCTATCAATTAAAAGTTTATAATATTGTGCCACAAAATAGTATCTCTTCGGCAAAATTGAAGAATAGTAAAAAAGGAATATTTTTTTCATGTATTACGCATCAACGCTTTAGAATCCCTACTAATTTTCATACAAACAAAAGAGGTATTCTTTACTTTGAAAAGACACATCGCCCTTCAAAAAGCCCTTCCTCTTGTAGCAGAAAAAGCTCATCACTTTGAGAAAAGTAACAAATCCATCCATAGGGCTCTTGGAATATTGGGGGAGTCAGCAGATCTCTCCCGTGTATATGTCATCATGCATCATGCTAATCTCCCAGGGCATGTGCTGAGCGAATGGACAGCCTCCAAAATTGCACCATTGAGTAATATTTCCAAACGTAATGGTTTTCCATATAAAGGAAAGAGATATGTCTATTGGAAAAAAGCACTCGAAGATGGCCGTCCCGTTTACATCCTTTCAAGCATTTTATCCATTTCTCCCAGACAAGTCCCTTCTCTAGAGGAAATCGAATCAATCGTCTTATTTCCCATCAAAATAGGAAATACTCCCTGGGGAGTAATCGGATTTGAAGGTATCTGGAATAAATCCAATTGTTCAGAAAAAATAATTGAAGACCTCAAAATAGCGACTAATATCCTTGCAGGCGCAATCCGCAGCAAAAATATTGAAAAAATATTACGCCAAAGCAGATCACGTTATCGCAATGTGATCGACAAACAGGTCGACGTAGTTTGCCGTTACAACGCTGATTGGACACTCACTTTCGCCAATAATGCATTCTGCACATGTTTGGGTCTCAAACGCCAAGACATACTTGGTCAGGATATACGGAATTTTGTTCCTGTTACATTCCAAGAGAGAATAAAAGAATGTACCTCATTGATTAATCAAGAATGTCCTGCTTTGACTAAGGAACACAACCTTGAGCTTCCGAACGAAGAAAAACATTGGTTTCAATGGATTGACAATGGAATTTTTTCACACAGCGGAACCATACTTGAGTATCAGTCCACCGGCCGGGATATTAACCAACAGAAAATTAAAGAACTTGAACTGGAAAAAAAACGGAAAATAATTAATCAAAAACTGGAAGATTGCACAGAAAAACTAGCCCAAACATGTGATCAATTGGTGCGGAGCGAAAAAATGGCTTTGCTTGGTCTGCTTGTGGCCAGCATTGCCCATGAAATCAATAACCCAAACAACTTTATAAGCTTTAATGTCCCGATTTTACGAGATTATGTCCAAAAGATAACAACGATTCTCACCAACGAATCGGTAAAATTCCACGATTATGATTTATTCGGCATGTCTTTTCCTGAATTCCTTAAAGACCTTTCTGAAATAATTAACAATATTGATCATGGCTCAAGCAGGATCAATTCAATAGTATCAAGGTTAAAAGAATTTGCGAGGCCTAAAAGTAACGAAGATATACTCCCTGTGAACATACGACCTGTCATTGAACAGGCTACGGAAATTTGTCGTCGTCAAGTCATGGAAAAAGTGAAATCATTGGAAGTAAATATACCGTCAAACCTGCCAATGATTGTCACCAGTCCGCAAATTCTTGAAGAAATAATCATCAATCTTATCAACAATGCAGCTCAAGCGGCAGACAAAGAAAATTCATGGATCAAAATTAACGTCGAACTGGGAAAGACAGACAGGGATTATTTTATTCTGGAAATTAAAGATAACGGTTCTGGTTTCAGCAGCAAGGTCAGAAGAGAAATTTTCAAACCATTTTATACGACAAAAGAAAAAGAGTTGGGCACCGGATTGGGGTTGTATATCAGCAAAAACTTGATCGAAAGTATAGGCGGACGTCTCGAAGTAAAGAGTAAATTGTATGAGGGAAGCACATTCCGTGTGGTTGTTCCCAGACTTTTACAAAATCTCCAGTAACTGTTACCCAAAACATCAACCTAAATTGAAATGATAGTTTCTTATTTAGGAGAAAAAAAATGAAAAATTACAATATTATCGCAATTGATGATGAACTCAATTTTTTAAAATCCATCAAGCGGGGATTGTCCATATCCGGTTTTCGCAATGTATTGACAGAGGAAGATTCTTACAAGGCGCTCTCTCTTATCAATCGAAAAGAATCTCCCATAGACGTAGCTTTAATCGATATCTCCATGCCCGGGATGAATGGAGTTGAATTACTTGAACAGATAAAAAAGATAAGTCCTGACACGAAATGCCTAATGATAACTGGGATCAATGATGCCGAACTGGCCGTCACATGCATTAAAAAAGGAGCCAGCGATTATATCTTAAAACCAATTACAGCCAAGGATTTGGTGGGAGCGGTTAAAAAAACTTTAAAAAAGAAAAAACTTCTCGACAGCATGAAAGAAAATCGCAGGTCTTCAACTGGAAATTTAAAAAGACCTGAGGCATTTCGAGATATAATCACATCTTCTTCTCGCATGTTTGATATTTTGCAGAAAGCCGAACTTCATGCAGCCAGTGACATTCCCATCATAATCACAGGTGAAAGCGGAACAGGAAAGGATCTTCTCGCCCAGGCAATCCATAAAACAAGTCCTCGGGTAAAATTTCCATATACCCCTGTTAACATGACGTCACTTACTGAAAATATCTTTGATGCGGAATTTTTCGGGCACACAAAGGGAGCATTTACAGGAGCTATTCGTGAGCGTAAGGGTTATTTGGAGCAAACAAACCACGGTACAATTTTCATGGATGAAATCGGACATGCGCCTCTTGCTTTCCAGGCAAAATTGCTGCGGGTTCTGCAAGACGGGGAATATATCAAATTAGGGACAAGTCAACCGCGACAAGTAGATATTCGTTTTATAACAGCAACAAATGAAAATCTCGATCAACTGCTCGACAAGGGACTGTTTCGTAAGGATTTCTACTATAGGCTTAATGGGGCCAAGCTGCACCTTCCGCCCTTAAGAAAAAGGAAAAAGGATATTCCCTTGCTTATCAAAAACTTTCTTGTACAATTTTCAGGCACCGGCACCCTGCTAGAAATTGACGAACAGGTTCTCTCTATTCTCCTTGAATATGACTATCCAGGCAACATAAGGGAGCTAAAGTCTATTGTCCAATCATCGATAAATTTAGCCCAGGGACAGGTTATAACAGTTCCATGCCTGCCGCACAGTCTGCAAAAATTCAAACCGCAGAAAAATAAGCACAACAAAAAACAAACGAAAGTCAATGTTTCCTCGCTCTCAGGAGTTGAAAAAAACCACATCATTGCAACCTACAACGCGACGGGCAGAAACAAAACTCAAACTGCCAGACTGTTGAGAATTGGCCTCAACACCCTCCGAAGGAAATTGATGGCATACGGTGTCGAATAACAAGGCGAAAATTTGACGGTCTCGCCAAAAGTCTCAAAACGAGCTGGAGCAACACACAGAATCAGCAAGTTAAGTGGACTGAAACCGGTGAAACGTCTTTTTATGATTTCATCAAAATTTCAGTATCTCCGGAATAAGAGTGAATGCACCCTGCCAATATGGCACCTGAAAAAACTCATCATTCCAAAAGGATATACTCGTGTATATGCCAAATTGGCACTCCAGAAGCAAAAAAAAGCTTTTTTCTTTTCCGAACAACATCTTCCCAAACTCCCAACTTATTGATTTTTAGAAATAAAATAATCAAATCCTTTTTTTGAGTATTGCTGGTATGATAAATGCGACCTCAAACACTTGTTAGCGACGCTTACCCAAAACTCAAACGCCGTAACAAAACATATCCTAATATGTACAACCACTTCGCGTTGTAAATGCTTTTTTACCGTCTCACCTGCGACAGGGATGCAGATGTCCTGAAAAGGAATAAATGATTAGAGGAGATGTACTATGTCCGAGAGGTGTTGCTTGAGAGAGCGAAGAAAATTTTCACGATACGCAGTCAAAAGCGGGTTATTAGCAATTACCGATAAAAGAATTGGCGAAATTATAGACATAAGCATAAATGGGCTTGCATTCCGCTATATCTTCTGGGGAGATCAATCTATCAAATCCCCCAATTGCGACCTGAAAATATTAGTTACCGATGAGTCTTATTTATTGGAAGAAATTCCAATAAAATTTGTTTCAGACAACTTTCTGCAAAATAGTTTCACCTTCAGTTCGTTAGTCATGAAACGGAGCGGGGTCGAATTTTATGACATGCCCCCTCTCCAAGTAACCCAGTTAGAGAATTTCATTTCAAAATATTCTTTGTGGGAATTGTAATTCTTTTTTGGGGCATTAGGAAAATAACGAGAAAACCTTACTGTATCAAAAAAGAGACAGGTTCCAAATTGGATTGGTCACATCACTAACCAACCGTGTTTATTAAATTTATTTCTTGAAACTTATCCAAAATGGCGTAGAAGTCCCACAAAAAATTACTCTCCCCAGCTTACTCTCTCCATCGTGTGCCCACTTTAACTATCTGTATTCACAGTCATTCCCATCTAATACAAAAGAAAATTCCGACTGGCACAACAAGTGCTCTATTTGAGGTGCAGGCATTTTTAGATTTTTAATAGAAGGAAATCAGGAATATTTTTTACACATAACAACTTTATGGCCCTATAAATGAGCAAAAAAACCTTACTAATAATAATTACAACTATTCAAATTATTATTTTTCCATGTAAAACAAATGCTTCACCTGGAGAAGCGGAAGACATGGAATTTCTCAAGAAAAGCAAAATATCACCATCACTCTATCAACAACTTGAACAAGGAGAGAATCAAAATAGTTTTTTCAGGGTTATAGTCAGAATCCATCGAAAACATTCAGAATCTCTGCAATCTGCTAATTTCATGAAGTCACTCGGACAAGTGATAAATAAACTAAGAAAAGATGCTTCCCCTAAGCAGGATGCTATCAGTGAATTCATCTGGAAGCTCAAAAACCAAAGGGCAGAAGAGTCACAGAAAAAATATAGCAATTTTTCCGTTAAAACCAACGAAACAGGAAATATACACAAATTCTGGATTACCAACAGCATAGCGGCAACGCTGTCTTCCGCAGAAATTGAAGAGCTGGCGGCTAACCAAGACGTCATGGAAATTGTCGAAAACAAGGTGCTTAATGTACCCCCTATCACAGCAAGCAGTCTAGACATCATTGACCCAGGAGATGAAAATATTTGGAATTTATCTGCTGTCGGGATGAATGACCTAGACCTTGACCTTAACGGAAAGGGTTTGCGTATAGGTCATTTGGACACAGGAATTGATGTTCTTCATCCTGATTTCACAAACAAATTGATTGACTGGGCCGAGTTTGACAATCAAGGAAATAAAATTGAAAGCGAGCCCCATGACAGCCATTATCTCGGGCATGGAACGCATACAGCCAGCATCATGATTGGAAATAAAACTGGAATTGCTCCCGGCGCATCTCTCCTTTCAGCCCTGGTTTTACCCGGAGGTTCCGGAACTATCGAGCAGGTTATGGCCGGGATGGAATGGATACTCGACCCAGACGATAATCCAGACACAGATGACGGCGCACAGATCGTCAATATGTCGTGGGGAATGTCAGCTAATTCATCCGTTCTCAAAGAAGCTATTCAGAACATGACAAATGCCGGAGTTCTTCCAGTGTGCGCTATTGGCAATGAAGGCAGCTATATTACCTATTCGCCAGGTAATTTTCCTAATGCAGTCGGGGTAGGAGCGGTAAATGAAAACAATGATGTTCCCTTTTTCAGCGGCGGGGGAATAATTTGGTGGGACAATTCCGTCAACATGAAACCGGACATCACTGCTCCCGGAGTGGATATTGTTGGGATCGGAGGCCAGGGAGAATACCAGGCGCTCTCAGGAACATCTTTCGCTGCTCCGCATGTAACGGGCGCTGCGGCTATTCTGCTGCAGAGGAACACACAACTTTCCCCTTTCCTGCTTGCAGAATTTCTTTTCAACACCTCTTTGGATCTGGGCGAAACCGGACAGGATATAGAGTATGGACGGGGAGTCTTGAATGTTGCCTCAGCAGTAAAATTCCTTGAACGCTATTCCGACCGGTTTGAAAGCGCTGACCTTGTGGTGAAGCAGTCAAACGAAAATCACGATCTCCCGTTCTCGCTTTACAAGACCTACTTTTCTGATGGACAAAGTAATTTTACTAAAGACGAAATCAGCAATTTATACATTTACTCAGACTCTGATGACTCCAGGAGAAAGACATTAGGATTCGCTGACGTCAACGGTGACGGCTACTCAGATTTAATAATCAAGCAAAACATATCTTTGAACTCAAAAGAGTATCAGGTGAGTTTTATTGTTCACCTCTCCTCCGACGCGCGGGGGCTCTCAACTTCTTCAACCACCTGGTATTCATACACTTCTACGACAGCAGATCAATATGATTTTGTCGGGTTCGGTGACGTCAACGGTGACCATAATGCTGACATCGTTCTTTCGTCCTTGGAGCAAACACATTCAGGGCAAAAAATACATATCACCCCGCTGCTTTCAAATGGCATAAGCGCATTTGAAAGCGCAAGCTCGGAATGGCAGACAATATTTTCCGATCACTACCACTCTGTCACAATGCATCTGGGAGATGCCAATGGAGACAACAAAACCGACCTTGTTTTTGCCAAGTTTTTCAATGATGCATTTGCCACTTATCCGGTTGATTATTTCGTCAGCCTATCAAACGGCAGCATATTCAAGATGGCTTGTCCATGGATTACCATTTATTCCAATTACATTAACGGCAGGCCGGAATTTCTTTCTATCTCCGATGTGACAGGTGACGGATCGGCTGATCTCATTTTATCGGGCTACAGCTCCTATTGGCAAACTGACAAAAAAGAAATTTATGTATGTCCATCAAACAGTTCATCGCGATTCTCAGAGAAAGAACATTGGGCAACAATACCGTGGAATCCAACAAAAACTCTGAATTCCATCGAAGATGTTAACGGCGATGGCCTGAAGGATTTAATTATAAACGGCACGAATGAAGCAACAAACAACTGGGCGGTTACCGTATGGCTGTCCAATGGTCGCAACGAACTCATTGAGGCAGAAGAACCTTGGCTGGTTTTAGATCAAACTTCATTAGCTTCGGAACCGCAAATTGTCGGGGTGGCCAATGTCGGCCTGGGTGACTGGTCTGATAGATGAGTTTTGCCGTTGAATGGATAAATGATCACCAAAAAATAATAAAAATACTTTGCAGCAGCCGTATGTAATTTCCACCCAACCTCTCTCTACAATTTTTGAAAGGAGAAAATAAAAATGAAAAAAAGCACCTCAATAATGGCCGTTACCTTTGTTCTCATGACATACTCGCAAGCTCATGCAAGCATTGTCTGGCATAACGATTTTCAGCAGTTCAATTACAGTGTGAATCAAAATGGTGGAGTATTGTACGAAGCACCTACTTCTTTTAACCCGGCAGCAAGCCATACTGGCTCCATCACGGATAGCACCGGTTCCTATTCGGCTCAGCTCAATTGTCAGCACAGTTCTTATCCGTTGGCAGGGATATTGGAAATGAAGGCTGGAGCACAAGGCAACGGGACAATGACAAGCCCGGAAAATGGCTTGCAGGTTAGAGCATATGCCCAAATGAATCTGAACAACTTCAACCCGGCTTCGCAGGGTGTTGACGTATCTCAATGGGTCTTTTCAAATGTTACAAGAAACCTTTCTGTATCCTCTGCCGGCAATTATCAATTTAGTACCAACCTGAGCGGTGATGCCGACTTTAATACGTTTTGGGGCAATGATTTTTTCAAGTCTTCATATTCTGTTGAAGGGCAGGCAAGAATCAACAAGTACTCAATAGACAGCAGCGGCAACATAAAGGCTCTAGGTGACGGTGATGCCACTGTTGAATTCACATTAAGTGATACGAATAAAACTGGTAGCACCGCAGTGTCCCTTGAATCCCAGACCTCTGAAGGAGATGACATTTTCTATCAAGTGGTCCTTGCCTTAACCCTGAAAACCTCCTTGCAAAACTTCAGCATGCAATATGGTTTAATAGATCCTACTGGTAATCCGAATTTTAAAGGCCCATTTTTTCTCGGAGACGAATCAAATCCCATGCAACTGGATGCTGCTTTGGCTCCTGCCGTTACAGCAACGCCTTTACCTGGCTCACTGCTTTTATTGCTTTCCGGCATAAGCGGACTCAGTGTATTTCGCCGCTTTTTTAAAAAGGATTAGAGACATCACCAGCTCATTTTTTTTCGTATACATACCAAACTTGAACTACTGGTGACTGTAACCAATCAAACAATAATGCATACAATGAAGAGGGGGTGATAACGGGAATTAAGGTGTTTGAGTAAGAAAGCCATTTATTGATGAACAAACAAAAACTTAATGAGGGAAAAAATGAAAAAAATTAAAATGCTCGGTTTAACGTGTGCAGGTGTCTTATTACTGTCCTCAACTGCCATGGCAGGCAACATCCCGGAATTTGATGCAGTTGGCGACGATTCTATCAATTACTTTGCAGTGGGAAACCCGGTTCAATACGGCCAGGTAATTAACAATAATATCGGGCCATTAGGACCACTGGAACTCTTCAGCGACTTTACCGAAGAATACTTCTCCAACACAGCGGGCATGCTGTTCCCTGACCCCTGTTTTCCTGGATATACTTCAGCATTGATAGACGTCTGGAACGAGGCTGTCTATGAATGGAACATTGTTTTGCAAATGAAACCTGAAAGTGACATTAATCTCAACATTTATGACTGTGTATTGAAGCACAATGAATTTAATGTCTGGGGAGGAGCAGAACAGACTGGACGTTACAGGGCACCATGGGGCCAGCTGTTTTTTACCCCTTCAGCCAACCCAACCGTTACGGTCATGGCTTCTCCTGGCCCCAATGCAACTCCTGGCTTTGTAAATCCATTTTATTTGGATGCCCGCACTCTCCCTGGTCTGTTTACGGTTGCAATGGTTGATACCCCATATACATCCAAGGCACTTTGGGAAGAAGGCATAGTTATGGTGCTTCCTGAGACAGGCCTGGTCAATGCAATGGGCCAATCAGTCTATAACCTGAAACAGGGTGATCAAATTAAATGTACAATTACCGTTCCCGGTAACAACACCGCCGACATCCGCTACGGACAAGACAATGTCATTCTGAAGTACATCGGCATAGTCGGTACTTGGTGGTATGCATTTGATAGTACCATCGCTGATTCTGGCTTTGATGAAATGGTTGCTGCTGACGCAATCTAAATAGCAAGAGCCGGCACATTATGAAAGTTGCACCTGTGGATTAATCACAGGTTGCAACTGTCCAAAACCAGGGAAGGGTATGTATCATACATATCCTCTCCTGGCACCCACATTCATTTTTTCCATGGAAAGGATGCATTTTCTGGATAAGGAAGTGTCATGATAAAAAAATCTGACTCAAATTTCATTTTATTCATCATCGTCGCCATTTTCCTGCTTTGGAGCTTAAGTTACATCTCCTTGACCAATATTCAAGCTAACCGCAAAGTAAAGCTCCCTGCTGTCGAAAACAAGATATCTGCCAAATCTCCCAATAATAGCACTGAACACTCCAAACCATCCGGCACGAAGGAGAGTTCGATAATGAAAGCGAGCAGGAGCAACACAGAGCAGCAACTGCTTGAACCTTCTGATATCTCATCAAAAATACAAACTATTCTCGCCCTGAGAAAACAGGCATCTCAAGAGGGAATTCAGCGTCTTGCAGAGTTTGTTGAAGATAGCAGTACGGTGGTACAGACAGAAGCTATTGACGCATTGGGAAATATCGCCCTTAACAGCAACCAGACAAATTCTGTTTTTAGAATTTTGAAAGCAAAAGCAACTGATACAAATTTTGCGTCCCGGGGCCAGGCATTGATAACTGCTTCAATGCTCGAAAGGGATAGTCTTATTTTACCGGTGATTGAAAATTATATTTCTGAAAGCCAAGAAGAACAAATAGGCTATGCTGTTAAGGCAATGTCTTTTATCGAAACGCCCAACTGCATTCCTCTCCTACAAAAGGTTCTTGAAGTAAATGATGACAACAATATTGAACGCAATGCTTTTATAATTTTAGGAAAAATTAATACTCCGGAAGCAAAAACAATTATACGGGATGCTGTTTTCTCCATAGATGCAGACACACAGTTGAACAGCACCTGGGCCATCTCCCGGCTTAATAATGATGAATATATACCAATTTTAATTGATGCTATTGAACAAGATGAACTTTACAAGGATGCTCTTGGAAGCATAGCAACAAGCCTTGCTGCCCCAAAGGTTTTTGGTACGCTTTTCCAACGGGAAGATATCCACCGGGAACGCAAAGTCGGCTGGCAGAAAATATTTGCCCAAAACCTGGCAGGGACCCCCAGAAACTTACAAGAGCAGATCAGCGAGGCTACGGAACGTTTTGTGCCCCCCCTGCCTACATCAAATACTGAAACGCCACAAGAAATTGAATCAGACACAAAAGAGCAGATGGACAGCGACAATCCGGAGGAGAACGAAAGTCAGAAAAATTATACCTATAAAAATCTTGCCAGCGTGTTTAATGATCCCGATCCATATGAACGGAGATCGGCCTGGCTGGTTTATAAGCGATATGCTGATTTTTCCGATCCTGCTGACCTTGAGAAAATTAGGCAAGCAACTGAAAATGCGGACCCTGTTATCCGGGAAGATGCAAAAAAAATTCTTGCCAAAATAGCGAATTAACAAACGGACCACAGTAACCTGTGTGACAATATACAGCGAAAACGACTGAATACAGAGACAAAGTATCCCGGTGCCTCAAGGATTTTCTTTCTGAAAAATGTTTTTTGTTGCATGCCCATACATCCAAAAACCATTCTTGAACGCCCACAACGCAAATGAGGATTACCAAATGAAACAAGAAACTTACCCACTTTTTATTTTATTTTTTGCTTCGATTCTGACCCTTATGCAAACCTCCGTTGTCCCCTCTTGCTTTGCCGATTCAAATGACCTGATAATTGCCAGCGTAAATAACGTCAACATTACAAGTAGCCAGTTGGACAATGTTGTTGCTGCCTATAAGGAGAAAGCAAAAAAAGCTGATGTTTCCGAAAAAGAAAAGAAAGCGTTGATGCAAAGCTTGATACAACGTCAGGTTTTTTTGCAGCAGGATGACGTTGAGGCTCTGCGAAACAATGAGGAAGTAGTCAAAAAGACCAAAGAATATGAAAATAATCTTATTATTCGCCATTTTCTTCAAAACCAGATAGGAAAGCAAATACATGTCACCGAAGGCGAAATAAAAGCATACTATAAAGAAAATTTAGAAAACTTCATAATACCCGCCAGAGTCGTAGCGCGACATATTTTACTCAAGACGCATGAAGATGCGGAAAAAGTAATGGTAAAACTCAAAGCAGGAGAAGATTTTGGCCAAATGGCCCGGCAATTTTCCATTGATCTCCCCATGGCGCTCGAAGGGGGGCAGATGGGAATTATTGAGAAAGGAAAATCATTACCGGAGCTTGAAAAAGTTCTCTTTAGTCTGAAAGAAAATGAAATCAGCGAAATTGTAAAAACAAAATTCGGATATCATATTATTACCGTTGACAAGATAACTCCTGAAACAACAAGGTCCCTTGACCAAGTCAACAGTCAGATCAGGCAAGCGCTTTTGCGAGAAAAACAAGGCGCTCTTTTTATTGATATCGTGGTAAAGCTAGAAAAAAATGCAGATATCAAAATATATAATGAGCGTATTGCAGGAAAATCAGTGGACTAAAATATTATTGGGCTGTTGTAGCAATTTACAGATTTGAAGCGTAATTTTTCGTGTATGTCTTCTTTTAACAGTAAAATTGTTGGTGAGGTAATATATGTCCACTTTCATGTGTAAATCTTTTTTGCTACTTCTGCTTTTCTCAATGTTTGCCGCGTCAAAAGCAGAAAAAGCAATTGCCGCCACATATAAATTGAAACCAACCGATGACTCTTATGCGGATCAACTGTCTCCAGGGAACAACTATTCTGATTTAAATTATTTGATCAGCAGAAACTCAATTGCTGCAGCCTATACTTATTTGAAATTTTCACTAAGTGACATTCCATCTGACGAACAGATTACAGGTGCCGTTTTAGGTCTTTATTCTCAATACGGATATCGTTCATGGGTAACCCTGAGCCATATATCCGACGATTCCTGGATAGAAAGCGAGGTTACATGGAACAATCGACCAGAAAATAACACTCAAACATTTGAGTTGGACAGACAGTATCTCGATTTACCTTATAACTGGATACTCTGGGACTTATTTGCCGAAGAAATGTGGAATCCAGACATTGATAAGGATGATGGATATATTTCCCTGATGACCCAAACAACAGGTTCTGATCTCATTTTTGCAAGCAGTATTTTTTTTGTCAGTGAGCAACAGCCTTATTTACTACTCATAACAGAACCAGAACAAGATCAGACGACCAACGCGACGCCCACCCCCATACCTTCATCATTTGTGCTGCTTGGAATTAGCTTGCTTACCCTGATGAAGAAAAATAGAAAAAGTTCAAACTTGTAATTTGGGGCAACGACAATAATACCTGGAGAAAAAAAAGAAGAGTCAGCACAGCATTCATAACTGAATCAGGCAGGGTCTCAGTGCTCTGCCTTTTTCTTTGGGCCTCTTGGAGACAACAACCGGGGAGTTGCGTTGAACAAGCATCTCCCCCTTATCAAAATAATTCCCCAGATAAAACCTCAGTATTATCGGTACCGACACCGGGTACGCAGTTGCATAATCAACCATTTCTTTTCACTTCGGCCAATTAATTAAGAGCCATCGAGATCACCAGCAACTTCACTCTCTTTTTGCTAAAACCGCAATAATCAGTTACAAAAGAGGGGAAGTGACAAACTCTCATCTCGTTAAGCCGGATGGCAGCATATTGCAAATTGCATAATACTCCTTGCGAGCTATATTTTGTACACCAGATGCACTCAAACAGCCTCCCCAGACACCACCATGCCCACACTTACAGAAAAAAAACAGGAACTCCTTGCCCCGGCAGGATCGCTCGAATCATTTTTCGCTGCCCTTGAATCAGGGGCCGATGCCATTTTTTGCGGCTTAAAGGAATTTTCCGCCAGAGCCAAGGCAATTAACTTCACTCTGGAAGAGATGGAGCGGCTCAGTGCTTATGCCCACAAGGAAGGGCGCAGCCTGTATGTCACCCTGAATACCCTGATAAAAGAAAACGAACTCCAGAGAGTAGTTGAAGTGCTTGCGGCCTTGGCTTCCTGCCGCGTTGACGGAATTATCATTCAGGACCTTGGCGTCTGGAGACTTGCCAGGAAACATTTTCCAGAGCTTCCGCTCCATGCCTCCACCCAGATGACCATTCATAATGCCGCTGGCGTAAAAAAACTGGAAGAAATGGGTTTTTCCCGGGCCGTACTGGCCAGGGAACTTTCACTGGAAGAGATACAGGCCATAAGACGCCAAACCAAAATCGAACTGGAACACTTTATTCACGGCGCCCTCTGTTACTCGATTTCAGGCAAGTGTTTTTTTTCGTCTTATCTGGCAGGAAAAAGCGGCAACCGCGGGCGCTGCGTACAGCCGTGCCGCCGACAATACCGGGAGAAAGGCAAAAAAGGCTTTTATTTTTCCACAAGTGATTTCAGCAGTATTGAACTGTTCCCAGAGTTGATACAAGCTGGAATAATGAGCTTTAAAATTGAAGGACGGATGAAAAACGCCGAATACGTTTCAACTGTTGTCAAAGCGTACCGCATGGTGCTGGATGCACGACCTTCAGAAAGGCATCTTGCAGTCAGAGAGGCGGCAAACATTCTCAAGCACTCCTATGGCCGAAAAACAACCAGAGGTTTCCTGCAAGGCCCCCCTCCTGACGATATTGTCCTTCCTTTCCAGAAAGGTGGGATAGGGCAACAACTGGGCAGGGTTGAAAAAATTGAAAAAAATGCCCTTTTTTTCCAAAACGACACGGTGGTGCATGTCGGAGACAGACTGCGCGTCCAGCCCAGAAAAGATCTGCCAGGGATCTCGTTTACCGTGAAAGAACTTGGGATTGGCAAAAGCCAGGTCAAACGCGCCCCTGCAGGAAGTTTTGTACGTATCCCCACCCCATTCAACAAAAATCTAGGCAAAGGAGACCTTATTTACAAACTTTCAACAGGGAAGAGTTTTACTCTGAGCGAGGAAGCCTGCCGGCGACGCCTTGCTGCCGTCTCGAGTCCGGCAGAGGAAATTGATCTCATGGTAGTATGCCGTGACTCTTTTCTGCAGCTTGAGGCCCGGGTCGCAGGCAGCATCTTTACAGAAAAATATGCCGTGGAAATGCAGACCGCATTGCATACTCCTTTAACAAAAGAAACGCTTCAGAAAATATTTCAGCAGACTGCCCACAAGAGCCTGACTCTCTCCTCCTTGACAGCAGGACCTCTGCCACCGGTTGCCATAAAGCCCAGTAAGCTTAAAGAGATACGCCGGGACTTCTACAATATACTGGCGGAATCAGTATCTGCCCTGCAGAAGGAAAATTTGACCAGACGAATCAAAAAAGCAGGCAAAAGCCTCCTGCACGCCTCACCCCCTCGAGCTGTCCACAAAGCGGAATTAACCGCCTCGACCAGCATTGCTCCCAAACAGAACTGGTTAACCCAATACGAGACAATAAAAAGATTGCTTCTTCCCCTCAGTGAGGAGATTGTCCAAAAAGCGAAGGCAGAGAAGCGGCGGGATGAACTCCATGGAAAACAGATTATCTGGGACATTCCGGCTCTTGTTTTTGAATCACAATGGCCAGCCATCTTTTTACTGATAGACGAACTGATTGACTTGGGTTTTTCCTGCTTTCGGTTGAACAACCTTGCCCATTTCAGCCTGTTTAACGACAGGAAAAAAATATCGCTCATCGGCGGCCCCTGGCTCTATGCCTTAAACAGTCAGGCAGCACTCGCCCTCGAAGAATTGGGGGCAAAGGAGTTCTCACTCAGCCTCGAGGACGACAGGGAAAACATGGCAGCCATCCTGAAAAAAGATATCACCATTGCGGCTTCGGCAACCATTCTCAGCCCCATCAATCTTGTCACCTCACGTATTCCAATGCAGGACAGGCAAAGCGGTACGGTTTTCGCAACAGATAGAGGAAAACATCTTTGGATGGATTTCTCTTCAGGTCTCACTGTTGGCACCGCAGGCAACACGTTTTCTCTGACCGGCCATCTTCAGGAGCTTCTCTCTATGGGCTGCGGCAAATTTTTCATCGATCTCGACTGGTTACAATTTTCAAAGGACAAAAGACAAGAAATCATGGCGGCAGTTGAAGAGGACTGTGCTTTACCGGGCACATCCCTTTTCAACTTTGAACGAGGACTGGAATAGATGGCAATGCGCACTCTTCTGGAAAATACGCAGGACTGCAGATCTGAATGTCATGACGCTGCACTCCCGTTGACTTCTGCCTCCTGCCATAACCCACCGGAAGAGAATCGTCTCTAGCCAGTGTCTGTCCATAAATAGGGCATTTTGTTCGAGATCAAGGATTGCGCAAAAAATTACCGGAGGCATATATGCGATATTCCGAGGATAATTTTTTAAGCATGACGCAGATATCGGGCAAAAGGGCCATTTATGGACGGACACTAGCCAAGGAATATTTCTGTTTCTGAGTTGTTTTGATTATATAATCTGACGTAGAACTCTTTTTTATGTGATCACTCCCTGAAACCAAGAGACCCCAAGCCCGCGAGACGACAAAAAAGGACACAATACGTCATGCTTACTCTTCGAAGCCTTAACAAAACTTTTTTTACCGGCCTGGCCGCCCTTTTGCCGATTACGGCGACCCTCTACTTTCTTTTCTGGGTCATGGGCGCGGCAGAAACCTTTCTGGCAAGCATACTGCAACTTGTTTTACCCGACAAATGGTACCTTCCCGGCATGGGAGTAGTGGCCTGCCTGGTTCTCATCTTTCTGGTCGGACTTCTGATGGAATTTTTCCTGATCAAGTCTCTTGCCTTAAAATTTGAAAAAATTATTTACCGCGTACCTCTGGTAAAAAGCATTTACGGAGCAATGCGGGAGTTACTCAGCTTTCTGCTGCAGGGCGACAGCAAAGGGCCGCGCCAGGTTGTGGCCGTCAATTTTGCAGGCGACATAACCCTGATCGGCTTTGTCACCAAGCGGGACCTCACTTTCCTCAGAAGTGACGCTGTAAACGGAAAAATTGCCGTCTACTTTCCCCTGAGTTATCAGATAGGGGGTTACACGATAATGCTACCGGCGGACCAGCTTATTCCCTTGGATATCCCCATGGAAAAGGCCATGCGCTTTGTGATGACCGCAGGAATTATAGAAAAAGAATAAACTCATTCCAAAACAGGGTGAACTCCTGACAGCAACAAAGCTGACCGACCAGAACAACCCTTTGAAACATTTAAAAGGGAGGAAAAGACATGGAAAAGCAGATATTAGTTACAGTGAGCAACGACACAACGCTTTACGGGATAGGATTTGTCTGCTCTTTTTTCAAAAACCTCGATGAAACAAAAATAACCTTATTATGTGTGACATCCGAATCTCAATTAAACACGAGGAGTGATATTGAAAAGGCCTGGTATTCCCCGGATGAATTAAAAAAATCGACTCTCTCTTCAAAACAGAAGCGAGCGCTTGATGCCGCCGAAAAAATGTTTTGCAAGCATGGATTCTCAGACCAAAACATGGAGATAAAAATCACCTCAAAAAAACAGAGCATTGTTAAGGACATTGTTCGTGAAGGGCATGCAGGCCACTATGATGCAGTAGTTCTCGGCAGAGTCGGCACCTCTGCATTCGAAAGGATTCTTTCCGAAAAAGTGACCGATTCCATCCTCTCTGAATCAATAGATTTCCCGGTCTGGATCTGCAGGGAACCTGAATGGGGAAGAAAAAACGTCCTTCTTTGCGTAGACGGATCAGACAGTTCCTTACGCATAGCGGATCACGTAGGTTTTATTCTAGCTGGTGAACCGGAACATGGAGTCACTATTTTTCACGTAAACCGAGGACAGGATCTGGATAGAGAAAAAATGTTTAACGACACCCAGCACATACTTGAAAAAAACGGTGTTGAACCTGGGCAAATCTGCCGTAAAACAGTTTCATCTCTGCGAATCGTCCATACTGTTGAGGCTGAAGCCCTCAGTAACGGCTACGCAGCTGTGGCGACTGGTCTGACAGGCCGTCACAAAGGCAAAATACAACAATGGCTGGCAGGGACCATAACCATGGAACTGCTAAAAAGGCTGGATAAGGTTGCACTCTGGACCTGTCGTTGAGCTGAAAAAAGAGTACCATTCACCTCATCCATAACGAAATTTTGTAACAACAATAAAGCAAAAATTGTTATCAAAAAATCACGCTGAAAGCGAGGTACACGCCTGTTACCCAATCATCCATACAAATTAATTTTTCAGAACAGGAACTTCTTATTATGATCAGTCTTGTTAAACCTTCCGCTTTAAAAGCAGGTCTCCCTCCCGGCACTCCAATTTACACAGGGCAACAAACCGGTACCGAAGTAAAAATAAACCTTATTGATTATGACCCCGAGCATTCACTCTTCCTGACCACTGACCAGGTTGAGGAGTGCGCTGTGCATAAAGACAAGCCCACTGTAAGCTGGACCAACATTGACGGACTTCACCAGGCAGATAAGGTGGAAAAACTCTGCCAATGCTTTAATCTGCATCCCTTGACAGTGGAAGATATTCTTAATACCAGTCAGCGACCTAAAATTGATGTATTCGATGACTATGTTTATCTTGCGGTGAGAATGCATCATCATAATGAAAAGACAGGGAAAATTCTCAGTGAACAGGTCAGTTTTGTTCTGGGCAAAACTTTTCTGCTGACATTTCAGGAAACGGTAGGGGATACATTTGATTCAGCAAGAATCAGAATCAAAGAGAATAAGGGACGTATCCGCAAAATGGGCACTGACTATCTTCTCTATGCCCTTATTGACTCTATTGTGGATAATTACTTTACCGTTCTTGAAAAAGTAGGTGAAGACATTGAAATGCTGGAGGATGAACTGGTTGAAAGACCGTCCAACGCAACAATGCAGAATATCCATTTCATGAAGCGGGAGATGCTTCTTCTTCGCAAAAGCATCTGGCCTCTGCGCGAAGTAATCAGCAGCCTGCGCCGGGATGAAATCCCCCTGATAAGCCAGGACATATCAATATTTCTCAACGACCTTTATGATCATATTATTCAGGTCATTGACACAATTGAAACATATCGCGATATGATCTCGGGCATGCTTGACATCTATCTTTCATCCGTCAGCAACAGAATGAATGAAATCATGAAGGTGTTAACCATCTTTGCCGCCATTTTTATTCCCCTCACTTTTATTGCCGGTGTTTACGGCATGAACTTCAATACGGAAAAAAGTCCTTTTAATATGCCGGAACTCAACTGGTATTTTGGCTACCCTTTTGCCTTAACTCTGATGGTCGTTGTCGGCCTGGGTATGTTCATTTTTTTCAAAACGCGAAAGTGGTTCTGATTTGACGGAATTCTTTACGGAGAGCTCTTTGATATGCTAGATTTTTAGAGGGATCACAGAACGAGGAGAACCGATTGAAACTATCTGTAAACAATATATGCGCTCCAGTCTTTCCACTAAAAAAAGAATAAATGCAAGCAAGGTATACTGGATGGCGCTATTCACTATGAAATAAATAAACGAACGGAATTAAAATGCCCAAAAGCCCCACGCTGGACGAGATGATGTCCTCGGAAATAAAACGAGATATTGCTGAACGTTATTTCGGTTTTCGCAAGCTGATAGAAGAAGATGAGCTCGCCCTTTCAGAAAAAACCAGGCTCTACTCTTACATTCTGGAAAAACGCATCAGTTTCGACCTCATTCGCATCTATATCCTTTTGAGGAAAGAAAGTATAATACGGGAGTTTCTCGATCTTATCGGTCTCCACGAGACACTCTTCTATGATCCTTATCTCACTCAGTCTTCCACTATCATGAAGCGTGTTCTTTCCTGTCAACGGTTCCACGGGCTGTTCCGATCCAGCCGTTTCAAAAATTTTATTCTTGCTTGCTACGAGAACCTGATCTTCCACACGGAACTCTACCACCGCAAGGTGAGCGAACTTCAAAATGAGCAGATCATGATTACCGAGGAAATTAAACAGTTCTACCGCGACAATGATCTCAGCGTCATTCTGCATTTTCTGCAATCCATTGGTGATCCGCAGGTAAGCGGATCAATGCAGGGTGGTCTGGAGATAGGGCTTGCCGAGGGACTGGACAAGAAGCTTACCATTACCCCTCCCCTGCCCATTGAACAGATATTGACCATCATGCCCGCCCTCAAACCGCTGGCTGAAATAAAATCATCTCTCAAACGCTTAATCAAAAAAGCCTATCTGATACAGCCACCTGAAATCCTTGCTCTCTTTGATCGGAAAGATACTGAGTGTGATCGTGCTGATACAAAATAACTCCCTTAAAAGCCCTCTTCCAAGTTCTTTTTCAGGAGTATCATTTCAGGAAAACCGTGCTTTCTTTAATTCGTGGAACAGCTCAGACAAGCCGACAGGGCCATGTATCACTCTAAACGTTCGGGGAAAAATATGTTACACTCTTTTCTTCTGAACTGCCTGCTGAACACGACGAAATGCCTTGATGAAGGGACAAGAGACAGCCCATTTTTCGAAATTTAATCGTAACGATCTTCTTTTTATTCTGCCTGGAGAGCCGGCCCATAAAACTTACTGATGTACTCCTTGACCATGCGTCGAGTCGAAAATCCGGCCCCGGCCTGTTTGATTGCTTGTTTCATTATTGCTGTCCAGCTGTGCGGCACGCCATTTTCCTCGGTTTCATAATATAATGGCAGAATTTGGTCTTCAAGAATGCGGTAAATCGCCTCGGCATCAGCAGCAGTTCTGTCACCGTGGATCGATTCTCCTCCAAAAATCCAACCGTTATTGCCGCCAAAACCCTCCAGCCACCAGCCGTCCGCAATACTTAAGCCAGGAACGCCGTTTAAGGCCGCCTTCATGCCGCTTGTCCCACAGGCCTCCAGAGGCGGAAGAGGGTTATTGAGCCAGATATCAACCCCATGTACCAGATATTGGGCAAACTGCTCGCCGTAATCCTCTACAAAAGCGATTCGGCCACAGAACTCGGGATTTCTGGCAGCATTAAAAATCCGCTGCAGAATCATTTTGCCGGGATCATCGTTGGGATGTGCCTTGCCGGCAAAAATGATCTGAATCGGCTGCCAGCGATCAGACAGGAGTTTCATCAGTCTTTTTTCATCATAAAAAATAAGATCAGCTCGCTTGTAGGTTGCAAAACGACGTGCAAAACCGATGGTCAGCACAGACGGATCAAGCAGGGTTCCTCCTGTGACGGCTTGAGAGGGACTTATTCTATCCTCCGCCCAACGCTGTCTCGCCTTCTCCCGGATGGCATCCAGAAGTTTTATTTTAAGCCACATATGAGTCTGCCACAATTCCTTATCCGGAATCTCATCTATCATTTCCCAGAGATAGGGGTCATCGTGATTTTCAAGCCAATCGGAACCAAGGTACTTGTTAAAAAGAAGTTCCAGTTTCGGTTCAATCCAGGTGGGAACATGAACACCGTTGGTAACAAATTCTATTGGCCCTTCTTCCGCAGACCGGTCGGGCCACAAACTCTGCCACATCCGATTTGCCACCTCGCCATGTTTCCTGCTTACCCCATTTTTATAGCCGGACAGCCTTAAGGCGAAAGCAGTCATATTAAATCCTTTGTCCGGCTCATCAGGGTGCATGCCCAGCTGAAAAAATGTCTCCCGATCAATCCCCAGCGAATTCCAGAACGGGTGAAAATATTTTTCCATAAGTGTATACGGGAAGATATCATGCCCTGCCGGCACAGGAGTATGAGTGGTAAAAACCGTCGTCTTCCTGACCTTTTCCAAGGACTCATCCAGGGAAAGTCCATCCTCCAGACGATCCCTGATTCTTTCAAGAAGTGAAAAAGAGGCATGTCCTTCGTTGAGATGAACAACGGCCTGGTCAATACCCAGTCTTTGCAATACCTCTGCTCCACCGATACCGAGAACGATTTCCTGCCGGAGTCTTTGTTCCAGATCGCCGGCATAGAGCCGGGAACTGATGCCTCGGTTCCAGGGGTCGTTTTCTTGAATATCGGTATCCAGGAGATAGAGAGGTATTCTGCCGACCATAACCCGCCAAACCGAAACATGGATTGTCGGCTCAATGAGCGGCACCTGTACCATCAGGTGCCGGCCATCTGGATCCGGCACCCTAGAGATGGAAGCTGCCTCACGATCGAGCTGGAACTGTACACTCTCCTGCCAGCCGTCTCCACTGATCCTTTGACTGAGATATCCTCCCGGATACATGAATCCCATGGCCACCAGGGGCACATTGAGATCACTGCATTCCTTGAGATGATCCCCGGCCAGAAAGCCAAGGCCACCTGCATAAAAGGGGAGAGAGTGATGCAGGCCATATTCCGCTGAAAAATAGGCAATTCTTGGTGAGTCGTTGAGATTGCATTCCTGCAGCTCGGAACACCCTTTCTCTGCCATGTATTTGCTGAACTGCGATAAGACAAGATCATAATGCCTTAAAAAACCCTGTTCACCACAGGCAGATTCAAGAAAATGTGCGGGCAGTTCCCGTAGCATTCTGTCCGGGTTATGGATACTCTCTTTCCATACCCTCCTGTTTATTCGTTTAAAGAGATTCCGGGCTGCCGGATGCCAGCTCCACCACAGGTTTTCAGCCAGACCTTCCAGCCCGGCCAGTCGTTCGGGGAGATTAAAATGATTCTGAAGATTGTTTGCCATGGCATCACCTGTTCATATGTCATTTTTTTTCACATCGTCTGTTTTGTCAATTTCTGCCCTGTTTGGTCAAATACACTGGATATGAAGTTAATGGTTAAATCGTAGCAGATTCTGCGCGAGGTACATAGAAAGAAATGCCGGGATGGTGAACATCTGCAAGGTCATCCCGTTCTTCAGTGCCAATGCTTCAGGACAAAACTTTTTTCCCCTGTTGCCGCTATCAGCTGATATCGTCAGGAATTAGTGTACAATAGGAAAGGTTAATAGTAGAGATAAGAGCAGGGAGAAAAATTGAGCGTTATGGAACATAAAAAACAACGCTTCTGCATTTTGTCTCATTTCTTTGCCCGCATTTCTGAAGTAAGATTTAAGAGCCTCTCTCAAAAGCATTAACAACTACGACATAAGACATATGCAAAAAATGACTGAGCAAAATTCATTCCAACAATGGCGGCTCAAACTGCACGAAATTATTTTTGAAGCAGACACTCCGGCAGGAAAACTTTTTGACATTGTTCTCATTCTTTCCATTCTTTTGAGCATACTGGCCGTCATGCTTGACAGTGTAGCCGATATACGCAAGGAATACGGCAGTATTCTGATAACTGTTGAATGGTTTTTCACTCTCCTTTTCACCCTGGAATATATCCTCCGGTTTGCAAGCGTTGGACGCCCTCTCAAATATGCCACCAGTTTCTATGGCTTGGTCGATCTGCTTTCCATAATTCCTACCTATTTCAGCCTGATTTTCCCGTCAAGCAAGTATCTGCTTGTTATTCGGGTTTTGCGTATTCTCAGGGTGTTCCGTGTCCTGAAACTTGTTCAGTACCTGAAGGAAGCGAACCTCCTTATCCAGGCCCTGCGGTCCAGTCAGCGCAAAATTACAGTTTTCCTGTTCACTGTCCTGACAATGGTAGTAATTTTCGGGTCCCTCATGTACGTTATTGAAGGGGAATCCAATGGCTTTACCAGCATTCCGCGCAGCATTTATTGGGCCATTGTCACCATGACCACCGTGGGCTATGGAGACATTTCCCCGGCAACGAGCCTTGGGCAGGGCCTTGCATCACTTATCATGATTATTGGCTACGGGATCATTGCCGTCCCTACCGGAATTGTTACAGCGGAAATGTCCAAATCCTGGAAAAAGGAACCGGTGTCAACCCAAGCCTGCCCTGAATGCAGTGCTGAAGGGCACGACCATGATGCCAGTCATTGCAAATATTGCGGAAGCAGTCTTTAACCCCCAAAAAAACCAAAATCAACCAGCATACTGTTAAACAGAGTAATGGAGGAACATTTCATGATATCAATTCGCTCATCCTGCAAATACTGTTGCATTCTTTTCATAGTGACCCTTTCTTTGTTCTTCCAGCATGAAGCCCGTGCCGTTGAATTGACATCCAACGCCCAAAATACAATAGACAGTATTGCCGTTATGCCCTTCCTGCCCGGAGGCAAAGATGCGCAGCAGGCGAAAAAACTTGAAAAGACCCTGGATTGTCAGCTTCTCGGACTCTGTTACCTGGAAGAGGAACTTCAGACCGGTGCTGAAGAGACAATGACCTCCGTCTTTCAGAGGGAACTCAAGAAAATTCTCCCGCATAAAGTCGTTCCCAGCGGCCAGGTAATGTCCGTATTTTCCAAAATGCCTAAAAATGAAAAAAATACCCCCCGTGACCTTGCAATCGCTCTGGGCAAAGAACTTCGGGCAAGCCATGTCATGGTTGGCCTGCTCTGGCGTTATAAGGAGAGGGCAGGAAGCCCTCTTACCGCCGAATCTCCAGCATCCGTTGCCTTTTCCGTTTTCTTAGTCAATGTAGAAAACGGCAGGCTTATCTGGAAATCTTCTTTTGACAAAACCCAGACTTCCCTTTCAGAAAACATCCTGGATGCCCCGGCTTTCATGAAACACGGAATGAAGTGGCTCTCTGCCGAAGAACTGGCAACCTTTGGCGCGAATAAGACGCTGAAAGATTTCCCTGTAAATTAAACACAATCTAAAAGTCATAAATAGCGGAGCAGCTATCAATGTAAAGCTGTTGTTCCGTTTCCTTGATCCTGGACATCCTTTGGCCTATGGGAAAGAACCTGAAAAACATATCCTCGGAATTATCCCTTTTTCTTACCTTTTTCCTGTTGATTTCAGTCGGCTTTGTTGTACTGCAACTGCCCTTTATCAGTCACAGCCAAGGTCTTTCAACGGTAGATGCTCTTTTCACCGCCACCTCGGCTGTCTGCGTCACCGGCCTGGTTAGCGTTCCGACATCCGGTTTCAACCTTTCGGGGCAAATTGTCATCCTGATCCTGATCCAGCTCGGGGCAATCGGCATTATGACCCTTACCTCGAGCCTGATTCTTTTTTTCAGAGGCGATCTGAATCTGCAGATGCGCCTTAATGCCTCTCACCTGACGGACTCCTACTCCTTCAAGGAGGTGGAAGGTATCCTGGCTACCATCATCAAATATACCTTTGCTGCCGAACTGACAGGCCTTGTCCTGCTCAGCATCGGCTTTATGCTGGACGGCCACTCTTTCTCACAAAGCATGTATCTTGGCCTTTTCCATTCGATATCCGCCTTCTGCAATGCGGGCTTTTCCCCCATTGACTCAAGCCTCATCGACACCAATCTCCTGGTCAAGAGCACGGTCATGCTTCTTATCATCACAGGAGGACTTGGCTATTACGTCATCTTCGACATTCTGGAATTTATAAAAAAACGAGACCGGGTTACCACCCACACCAAAATGGTGATGCTGCTCACCCCTCTGCTCATTTTCGGCGGCGCCTTCTTGTTTCTTCTTGCTGAGAACTTCTCCATACCGGTGGTGGATGCCTTTTTCCAATCGATCACCGCCCGGACTGCAGGATTTAACAGCGTGGACCTCACCGGCCTGCATCCGGTCAGCCACGTCATACTCATGTCTTTGATGATAATCGGCGCAGCTCCAGGCTCAACCGGCGGCGGCGTGAAAATCACCGCATTTTTTGCCGTTATTTTGACAGTATTTGCCACGCTCCGTGGCCATGACAAGGTTGTTCTTTTTAGACGAAAAATCCCCTTGAATAATATTTTTCGGGCTTTTGCCCTGCTTTCACTTTATCTCGGATTTCTTGCCGTGGCCTTCTCCGTGCTGCTTTTTGTTGAAAACAAACCATTTGTCGCTACTCTTTTTGAAACTACCTCGGCTTTGGGCACGGTTGGCTTATCCCTTGGAGTGACCGGCATGCTCGGCACGGCAGGTAAAATTATTCTCATTTTCTGCATGTTTATCGGCCGTATCGGCCCGGCTGTCCTTATGGTTATCCTGCTCAGGGACGCGACAAGAAGTCATGTGGATTATCCGGAAGAAAAAATCATACTGGGGTGAAATATGAAACAGGATATTGCGGTTATCGGGCTTGGCATATTCGGCCATGAAGTGGCAGTCATGCTCGAAAAAAAAGGAAACCATGTGCTGGCTGTTGATATTGATAAAACTGAGATAAAGAAAATCCAGGATCACGTTACTGCAGCGATGATGGCCAACGTGACGGAACTTGATTCACTCAAAGAACTTGATATAGGCAAATTTGATGTTGTTATTCTCGGACTTGGTGACAACTTTGAGCAGCTGGTGCTGGGAATAACATACCTTAAAAAACTTGACGTCAAACGTATTATTGCCAGGGCTACCACTGAAATACAGCAGGAAATACTTCTGCGCATCGGAGCGGACGAGGTCATCCTTCCTGAAAAACAGAGTGCCCGGCATCTCGCTGAACGATTATCGACACCAAATCTGCTGGAGTATCTGGAGGTGGCCGAAGATCTCAATGTTGCTGAAATACACATAGGCGAAAAATTTGCAGGCAAGACGCTTCTCGAACTTGATCTCCGCAAAAAATTCAACATCACCGCCCTTATCCTGAAAAGAAACAGTCAGAAGCCCAAGATCATTACAAGCCCGGAACTGAGATTACTTGAAGACGACACGCTGGTTGTCATTGGCTCGCAGGAGGATATCGGCAAGGCCTTTTCCTGATTCAGCCGGGGTAAATAATCGCTCCCCGTCTGTTTTTTGAATATATCAGATGTCCTTATAGTAAACCACTTTGCCATCTCCTTTCCGGTAAAAATCAGGCAGGATGCAAGCCACTTCATAGCCCTGTTTTTCATAAAAAGAACGGGCTGTTGCGTAGCTCGTGGTAGCGGAGGTATCTATATAGACGCGGGTGCCTTTACCAAGAATCTCTTCCATTGCCCCAACAAGCATGCTGCCCACCCCCCGGCGTGACAGCTCGGGTGCAACGGCAATCCAGTAAAGATCCCAGCGCCTTATGGTCATTGGAATCGCACCGTAGCAAATAAAGCCACAAAGGGAACAGGAATGCTCGCTGTCTTCAGCCACCAGGATATGGTAACCGTTTTCCTCCGAAGCCAGCCCGTCATAAATAACTTCACGTGCCATCTCTTTTTCATCCGGAGTAAAATTTTCAATGGTTTCTATCAGAGTGAAAAGCGGGTGCCGGTCGGCAGCGTCAGCAGGGCGGATGATGGTCATTTTTCTAGTCGTACCTTGGAAAATTTGACAGAATCAGAAACAAGCACTTCCCGTGGCTTCTCTCATTCTTCACTGGCAATGAAAAGGCATGGCCCAATTATAGGATGCCCTGCCCAAAGCCACCACAAAAATTACAGCGCAATGCTCCATTTTTTCTCTTCGCATACGCGAAAAAGCAGAAAGTATCTTTTCTGGAACGTATAAAGAGTATTTTTTTGAAAAATCAATATACTGACGTTTTACGTACCCACAGGGTGCTTTTCAGTGGTTATATGTTGACAAACATTATGGAATTTTACAGGATTGATGTGCCGGTTACCAATTTGCGGCAAAAACAAACACGATTAAGCGAGTTCCGTCATGGATATTGGATCAATGTCTGAGTACCTGAAATTTTTCGCTGCCCTGAGCGCCATTGTCAACCCCATCGGGGCAATACCGATCTTTATCAACCTGACGGCAGACAACACGGAAAAGCAGCGTCGGACAAATGCCATCCGGGCATCCTATGCAACAGTTGGCATCCTGTTGACTGCCCTTTTTACCGGCGAGGCGCTGCTGGGCTTCTTCGGCATTTCTATTGCCTCATTCCGGGTAGGCGGCGGCATTCTGATCCTGCTCATGGCTATTTCCATGCTGCACGCGAAGATGAGTCCGGCCAAACATACAGTTGAAGAGGCAGAGGATTCTGCTGACCGGGAAACGGTTGCTGTGGTCCCTTTAGGTACCCCGCTGCTTGCCGGGCCGGGAGCAATCAGCACGGTTATTCTCTATGGCCAGCGATACAATTCACCGGTGCATTACGGCATTCTGGCCGTCACCATTATGATTCTCGGCATATCCGTTCTTGTTTCATTCAGGGCAGCCCCGGTCATCGCTTCCTATCTTGGAAAAACAGGAATCAATGTTGTTACCAGAATCATGGGCCTTATAATGGCAGCTGTCGGCGTTGAATTTATTGCCAACGGACTTAAACAGCTTTTTCCGATCCTCGGCTGAAGTTTTTTTTTAAGTCTGCTTTTCTTACAGGAAAGTTTAAAAGTGCAGACTGGATAAAATGTCAGTAATGTCCGGTTAAGGACTTGCATGTAGATTTTTAAAATTTTGAGAATTCAGGTCGCCAGGGTCAGGTGGCACATTATCTAATTCTCTCGTTTCATTTTGAATTTTTATTCGTAACTCCCTGACCCGTTTTATCGAAACAGGTTCACCATGTTGCTCATGGCAGTAAATGGCGAGTAGAAGATAAGTAATCAGCCCAGACAAAATTTGCACCATTAAACCATGTTTGCTGCGTGCAATAAGATGATAAACACGGAGGTGACGTTTCCACCAGCCAAAAAACTTTTCAATTTCCCAGCGAAGTTTGTAAATGAGGGCAATATCATCGGCTGAGAGATCAAATCTGTCAGTGGCAACCCAGTATTTTGTGCCCTCAACAGTGTAACCGACAAGTCGAAGAGGGTTTTTTGTCTGCTTTTGGCCTTCTTTCCCGAGGAGTACTTTTGCATCATAAAAAACAATACTATCAGGATCTATGTCATATTTTTTCAGGCAGGTTTTGTGGGTATTTCCCTTGATGCGGCAGACAAAGTGTTTAATTTCTTCCTGGAGTTGATCAAAGTTTTGATGATGCTGGTACCCCCGATCCATGATACCTGTTTGACCGGGTTCAAGAATGTTGTGCACAAAGGGGCGTTCGTCAGCTTTACCATCTGTCAGGAATAGCTTTTGAGGGATGCCCTGATTTATATTGAAACCAAGATGGAGTCTGGCCTTTTTAGAATTTTTGCGATAATCGGCCCAAGCCATTGACAGAACAGAGTCAATTAATGATCCGTCTATGGAAACAAGTTCACCAAGTTGGGAATATTTTTTAGGCAAAAGTGAGCATGCTTGTTTCTGAAGTTGCTGGAATACAGCCAGAAACTGCTCAAGACCACGCTCATTAATGGCTTCAGAAAACGAGCTTCTGCTAATACCGCCCTCAGGGGCAATATTATTGCGAGCAAAGTCATCTTCCTGCAAAATCTGAACAAGATGACGAGCAGAAGTGTGTTCTTCCAAGTGGAAGAAAATTAGAGCATTGAGTTGGTCTTCAAAAGTCATTTGCAACGGCCTATTTCCACGCGAATTCAAATGGGGAATATTGGGCAAAATGCCAGATAATAATTTGGTTAACTGTTTGAACGAGGGGGCAAAGTAATTTTTCTTCGGTGATAGCTGGCGAGGCATCTTCATAACTCCTTGAAATTATTAGCGTTATGAAAATTTGCCCGCCTATTTTTAGCTGTTTGTCAAGAAAAAAACACACCTCGCTATATTTTTTTTACATATAATTTCAGTTAGTTACTGCAAGTTTCTAACCGGACACTACTGATAAAATGTAACAGAAATTAAATAAATTCAGAAAAAATCTGCTCAAAACATTGCCTGGCTTGTTCTTCATCACCATAATTGAAAACTTTGAGGTGCGGGTTCCCGGCGATCATGGCTGACAGTTCTTTTCCTTCAGCCTTGCGGTAGAGGCAGAATATATCTTTTCCCATGGTGCGGGCCATGGCAATTTCATAGCCCACCCCAAGAGAAGGGGTTGTCACTTCGGCAATAAGAAGATCGGCGTCTTCCATCCACTGCATGTCACGCCCATAAATCTCCTGCTCGGTCATGGATTTTTCCTGCCGCAGAAGATCCGGATCACCCACATGGGTTGTCAAAACCTCTCCATATTTCTGCAGGTGGCTGATCATCTGTGTATACAGCGTCGCATCGTCGCGACCGCCCCTTATTGCCCCTGCGAAATAAATTTTCAGCATCTCCATATCTCTCAAGACTCAAAAAAAGGCGACCAAAAGAATGCCCCGGGCAATCCTTGCCTACGGCGTAATAGTAATTTGCGTCATTTCGCCGGTCTTCTGGTCACGGCAACGTACTTCCGCACGTATTGCGCCTGCGGGAATCGACTTCGACAATTCCATGGAGATACTCATTTTTCCAGGCTGCACCTTTTTTATCAGCCACTTGGCTTTACCGCTTTTTTTATCGAACTTCATAACCCGGGGATGCGATTTTATTATATCTATCCCAGGAGGCAAAAATTGATGGATGATGAGGTTGCCCGGAGAAGGATCTGCTACTTTCAGATCAAGGACAATGCTTTTACCGGCAGAGGAACTATACTTGCCGCTTACCATATCTCGGGCCTGCGATGTTGCCCCCAGAAGCAACCAGATACACAATACCAAAAACAGAATTTTGCCTTTCCTTGGATACAGCATTATTTTTCCCCTTTCACTCCAAAAATTCCCAAGTTGAGTGCTTATAATGTAAACGTAATCGTCCTGAGGCTTCTACTACCGGGAGAACGCCTTTAACAAAAACAGATTAGCTTACGGCACCACCTCAAATTTCTTTTCTTCCTCATTCCACTCGTAACCGGATCCGAGCCATATCTCCTCCACCTGATCCACATCAATGCCCAGTCCTTCTATTTCGCTGAATACATCATACACCACGAGTATTTCCTCATCACAGATACAGCCGTCACCATCTGCATCGGCCCAATGCACCTTGGCATTTTTCACCCGACTATCGCCTTTGACGGTAATTTGCGACCCGCTCGCTTTGCGCACAGCGACTGTCCCGGAAAAAACAGCAGGCCCTCCGGAATTGTTTATCTTTATTCGATAGGCAAAAACCTGTTCTCCATCAATTTTTCGTAACCATTTTATTTCACCTGTTTCAGGGTTGAAAGCTGAGTAAGGAGGAACAGCGGACAGTAATTCCGCGCCCTTTGGCAGAATTTCCTTTAATATAAGAGAAAGCGGAGATGCACTGTCAGTAGACACAGTTATGGCCACAGGAAAGGGCTGACCCGCAACGGCGGCATGGGGCAAAAGACGACTTGAGGTTATGGTGGGATGCTCCATGGAAGAGGGATAAAGCCACCAGCCTAGAAAAAGAGCGGCAACAAAGAAAAAAAATGCTGCAAGTCCTTTTCGAGAAAGGTTTGGCCGTTGCGCCTCAGGTTCATCAGCGACAACCTCGTCCTGCTCAATGGGGAGCGCAACGTCTACTTCGGGGAGGGCTTCTTCCGGGAGCTTTTCAAGAATTTCGTCAAGATCCACTTCAAGAGCTTCGGCAAGCTTAATGCCGTTCTCTCGTTTAATTGTTGGATAGCGCTTATTTTCCCAGCGGGAAATAGTATCAGTCGTCACATTTACCGACGTTGCCAAGAAAAGCTGAGTAAGTCCTTTAGACTCCCGCAGACTTCTGACTTTTGCGCCATCTATTTTGACCATGGGCACCCCACCGGTCAACTTGATTTCATCCATCACCTTTCCCATATTTTAACGGATTCGCAGTTATATCCTGAAAGGTATGGATGCGAATCCGCTATGTTTTCGTTCTGGCGTAACTCGTTTTTATCATAAACAATTCTACATCAAGTGCCATAGGATTATTGATTTTTTTACGAGATCCCTCAACAATCCCAAATAAAAGTGTTGCAGACGAGTTTGGTGAACAGGGGGGAAAATTTCACATTAAAGAAATGAAAAGGACAAAAAATTCCACTCCCGTCACTCCAGACTGAAGTCTTCATGGGCCTACATTATGGGTTTCAATTCGTGATTTTCCCTTCCTTCACCAACAAGCCTTCAATGCGTAATCAACTGATATTACAGCCATGTCGACCCGACATCGGGTTAAATACAGCCTGATTTGCCCCGATGTCCTCTATTTTTTTTCCCAGGAAAACCGTAATTTCTTATCAACACCAAAAATTTATTGCACCTAAAAAAATGAATGGAGGACATCATGGCAAAAAAAACAAACACCAAAATCCGTAATCTGCTTTCTTTCATCTGTTCGGCAGGCACTGTTGCCTCACTTATGCTTATTCAACCAGGCGGACTCCTGGCAGATGAAAGCAAACAGGCGATTCCAGAAAATGTGGATATCAACATCCAGGCAACCTGTCCTGATTTGGCAGGTCTGAGCGCAGATAAAAAAGAGGTAAAAAACTTCTCTCACAAACTCCATGTAGAAAAATATTTGTTAGGGGAAAGCGCCTATCATTCCACACCCTACACCGATGATTTTACCTGTGCAGCCTGTCATCTGACCGCTAAATCCCAGGAAGAAATTCTCGGTTCAGCTCCCTGTGACCGCTTGTCAGCAACGATTGATGCCAGAAATTATAAAAAGCAGATGCATTCAATGTGTCTGGATTGCCATAAGGGTATGAAGAAAGCCAAAGAGGCAACCGGCCCGACATCATGCAAGGAATGCCATAACCGTTAAGAAGGACTGAGGACTGAATTCTAGAACAAAAACGTTTTATCAACAAAACAGAAAAGGAGAACACCATGAAAAAGTTGATGAGCACACTTCTGGCAATCGCATTTGTAATGACTTCCGCCGCCTCCGGCCTTGCCGCAAGCGCCAAATGTACGGTCACCTCCATTGAGGAAAACAAGGTGATTTTAGATTGCGGCAGCAAAGCTGACAAGTTTGAGGCAGGCTCTCAGGTAAAAATTAAAAGTGCAAAAAGAAAAGCCATCGAAGGTTGTTAGACTCTCACATTTTCCAGATGGTGGCGTGGAATGAAAGGTATTTTTTTCATTCCACGCCATTTTTTATAGGCGTAGCCATACTGAACCGAACAGCAAAAGTCCGTATTGAGTGATAAAGGACTCCGTACACCTCTTCTTCTCATTTGTTTCCAGCACATCTTCAACATCGGATTCTTCTATCCACCCCACCCACTCCCATAGACTTTACCTATTTTACAAATCACAGCATCCGATGTAAAAATTCTCTTGATTGAAATGTATGAAATCCTTAGCAGGAGGACAGAAGTTTTGGAATCTGTACAGCTTTGCAGTGATAAAAGTAACCTTGAAATTCATCAAACCCGGACTTTTATGAAAAAAATGCAGACGTTGCACAAGGCTGGAAAAAATGAACGTGCTGCAGCTCAAAAATCAGAAAAGATAATCGCCATGCTTCAGGCTGACCCACTTCATGAAGAGGCCGAGTGCAAACGCACCAAACATGGAGAATTACGTTTGAAAGACTGCCGGAAATATGATCTTGCCTGCGGATTCCGGCTGATTTGCCTTAAACGTGATGACCGACTGATTTTCACCTATATCGGCAGCCATGACGAGTGTCATCGCTGGATTGAAAATAACCGGGACAATCAGGATGAACTGGAGTCTACCCCCATCCCTTTACTGACTTTGACTGGAGACACATCGAGACAAAATACGTCACGAAGAGAAGACGATTTTGATGAATACGAGGAAAATCTAATGGCTGAAATTGATGAAAAAATACTTCGTACGATTTTTGCCGGACTGGCCGGGAACGGGGCCTGAACAGGCAACCTCTTTCCCTGGAGTTGAAAATAATCGAAACTATAAGTTATTCGTATCTATTCAGCGCGGGCTCGAAATGGGCCTCAACTCAAGGCCGTAACTATTCAAACATAAAATATTGAAGAGGGACAGAAATGCCTTTTAGAAAAAAAACGACAACCGCAATCATTATAACCATCATTGCCACAACACTGCTTATGTTTGCCGGCTGTGCGGATAAGAAAGGGGGTACCCCTGAAATGCTCGAACCCGGCATGTATTTTGTTAAGGGCAAAATAAAAAAGGTTTCTCTTGAAAAAGGCAAAATTACCATCAAACCTCCCAAAGGAGATCGGGTAAAATTGTTTATAAACGAAAACACGGAGTTAAAGGATTATTCTTCTGTGGAATCAATCCAAAAAGATCAACCCGTTGAAGCTGTCTATAAAGAAGCTGAGGGAAAAAATATTGCCATATCCATTAAGCAGCTTCCCCAGGGGAGTTGCCAATAATCTTTTTCCCCGACCAGTTTATCTCCAAGCTCCTCAACTTACGGCTGCTTGGGGGTAAAAGGCAACACCATTTCATTGAACCAGTACTCTTTGCCTATTAAGCAAGGACAACTGAAACAATGATTGATATACAGGCCCAGCCCCTGGTAAATCAATTTTCTTTTTTTGCGTGTAAAGTGGAAGAAAATTTAACTAGACACCTTAGAGGGGTCAGGCCCTTTCCTGCACTCAATGCATTATCCACATGAACCGCTTGAACATGAGCTGCCGCAACCGCAGCCTGAACCAGGAAGAGGACGTTCCGAGGAAAGGGAAAAGCCACCGCTGTTTCCGCCGCAGCCGCAACTGGAGGTGCTGGGTTCAATAAAATCAATTTTTATTGTACCGCATAGCTCAGCTAATTCGCGGCTGACAAGTATTTGTACAGCACCTTGTTCGATCAGGTTGTCCTCTTCTTTTTGCTGATCCAGACTAAAGCCCAGCGAGGGTCCGGAGCATCCGTTTATAATGAAAACCCGCACCGGTGAATCAATTTTATTTTCTTCCAGGTATTGTTTCAGTTTTTTTTCTGCAGCATCAGTCATTTCAATCATTTTCTTCTCCTATTAAGTTATTTTGGTTAAAATTTATCCTATATCAAATTGAATGCAGGGCGGGAGATAGTCTTCTTCCCGCCCTGCCCTTTTGTGGCATGTTTTAAACATTCACTTTATGAGGGCTTCATTCGCCTGGATTTTTGCATCAAAAATTCCCTGCTCAAATGCCTTTTGGCTCCGGCACATCATTGCCGTGGCACTCCATGCAGTTATTCTGGGCTGTTATGCCGTATTCAGCTGATTGAGAATCGCTTTCCATCTCAAATTCACCATCGGCAAATTTATTAAGCAAAGTTACGGTATGGAAAGCGACATCCGCAGCTACCCGAGCGCACCGATCTTTTCTTTCAGGACTCTTTAGAGCAACACCTTCCTTTTTCATCCATTTTCCGACGGAAATATGACAAAGCGGGGAATCACTGACATTGGTATGTTTAAATACTGCTTTAGGCTTGGCTGGTTTGTAAATAGGCAATTCAGTTTCTCCGTACCAGGCTATGACATCATTAAGGATTTCCTCTCCTTTTTTACCAGCGGCAAAACTTGTAACAATACCGGCACCCGTGAGAGTGCCGCACAGAGTGCCCCAACCGACAGCCCCGCCGTGACCCCATATAAATGCCTCAGCCGGCAAATGATCGTAAGGCCCTCCAATCTTTTCCCTTAGTTGATCAAGTATGGCTGCGCTAACGGCATAACAGCAATAATTTTTATACCAATTTTCATAGGCGAGATCGGCAGTTTTTTTAGGATCAAGTTTTGTGTAGCCCCAAGGTGTCTGCTCCGGCGTAACCGTTGCATCGGCCTTGGAGATTAATCCACCGCCGGCTGAAATAATTGCTGCCCCGACAACAGCTTTTCCGGTTCCGGTAATGAGATTTCTGCGACTTACATCAACTTTACTCAATTTGGATGTTTCTGTTCTCATCTGCCAACCTCCCTTCTTCATTTATTGATAAATTCCATCATGAATTCATGATGGAGCGGTTCCTCTTTTTCAAACCAGTTCCCCCAGCGCCTTAGCACATTTTTCCTGCACCATAGAGGAGATTGTTGTTCTTGAAAAATCGCGCTTTTTCATCATTTCACGGGATGCGTTTATGAGCCCGATACGAATCTTACGACTTCTGGCGGCTTCTGCAGCCTGGGCCAGCTGACTGCGTATTTCTTCAGGGCTCTTCCCTTCCGCCTTTCCCAGAGGTCCGAGTTCAGCCACTCTTTGAGTAAAAGCGGTAATAATTTTCACAAAATTCGGTCCTTCTGCTGCCGAGGCCCAGTCAATCAGAAAACGTTCCTTGCTAATGCCGATCTTTTCCAGCATTTCATGAACCAGGGAGGCAGAAACCAGAGCATGATAGTTGCCGTCCTGGTAGTGGCATTCACCTGGATGACATCCTCCGACAAAGATTCCATCCGCGCCATTGGCCAGACCTTCCAAGGGAAAGGAGGGATCCAGCCGACCGGTGCACATGATGCGGATTACCCTGAGATTGGGCGGATACTGATAGCGTCCGACTCCTGCCGAATCTGCGGCGGTGTAGCAGCACCAGTTGCATAGAAAACCTAAAATATGGGGATTATATTCAGCTGACATTTTCTTCTCCTTGCGGGTTAAAGGCGCGGACCTGGGCCATAATCGAATCATAGGTAAAGCGTCCCATATCTATGGCCAGGGTCGGACAACGGGCAGCGCAGACGCCGCAGCCCTTGCATGAGGCGCTTATGGTTCCGGCTTTGCGGATTTTACCTTCCTTATAAATCTGGATCGCCTTGTACGGACAGAATTTCTCACAGGCCCCGCAGCCGATGCACTTCTCCGGATCAACACTCGAAACAATGGGTTCAGGTGTAATACGTCCATGGGATAAAGGCTGACAGGCTCGGCCTCCGGCAGCCTGGGCCTGGGCTATTGTTTCCTCAATGGATTTTGGTGAATGGGCCAGTCCGCAGACAAACACGCCATCCACCGCAAGATCGACGGGGCGAAGTTTGACATGGGCCTCCAGATAAAACTTGTCAGCGGTGATCGGCACCTTGAGCAGTTTAGCCAGGGCGGTTGGATCATCAGCCTCAATCCCGGTGGACAGAATAAGAAGATCAGCTTTTCTTTCCACCTCTTCGCCAAGGATCGCATCATAACTTGTAACTATCGGTTTATTGCGGCTGTCTTTGCCTACTGTCACCTCTGGAGGACGTTCCGGAGTGTAGCGTGTAAAGAGAACTCCCTTTTCACGGGCCTTGCGATAATCATCTTCCATGAATCCATAGGTTCGCATATCCCGGTAGAGGATAGTGACCTGGGTTTCCGGGCTCAATTCCTTAATACGCAGAGCATTTTTTACCGCCTGCCCACAACAGACTCGGCTGCAATAGGATAGATCATCGCCCCGCGATCCCACGCACTGGATCATGACAATCTGGCGGCAGTTGTTGGGTAGTGGTTTTTTTCTTTCCAGTCGCTTCTCCAGGTCAATTTGTGTCAAAACAAGACTTGAGTCGCCATACCCATATTTCCGAGGCACATAGGGCTTGCCGCCGGTGGCCAGAATAACGACACCATGGTTAATCACCGTGTTGCCTTTGGGACCGGCAACTGTTGAGGTAAAATTACCAACATAGCCGGAAATCGTGTCCAGCTCCGCCTCTGTCAGGACGGTAATTTTCTCATGGACTTTCACCCTGTCGCTCAACTTCTTGACGGCTTCGCCAGGAACATTGCCAAATCTGTCTTTACTGAGAAGCAGCGTTCTGCCTCCAAGTTTTTTTTCCCGTTCCACCAGGGTGCACTCATATCCCTGATCGGCTATGGTCAACGCTGCCGTCATACCGGCAAGCCCGCCTCCCAACACCAAAGCAGAGGGAGTGACCGGCAATTCCTGCTCCTCAAGAGGGGTGAGCAGACAGGCCTTGGCTACTGCCATGCGTACCAGATCCTTGGCCTTTTCCGTGGCTGCCTCTTTTTCGTGCATGTGCACCCATGAGCATTGATCTCTGATATTGGCCATTTCAAAAAGGGACCGATTCAAACCAGCTTCACGCATGGTGGCCTGAAAAAGCGGCTCATGGGTGCGCGGTGTACAGGCGGAAACAACCAATCGGTTCAACTTGTGTTCCTTGATGATTTCAACCAGATGTTTCTGGGTATCCTGGGAGCAGGAATAGAGATTGTCGGTGGTGTAAACGACGTTCGGCAAAGTCTTGGCGTAATCACGCACATCAGGCACATTCACGACCCCACCGATATTGATGCCGCAATGGCAGACAAAAACGCCGACCCGAGGCTCTTCGCCTTCTATGTCTCTTTCTACCGGGAAAGTTGCAGCTACGGTTTCGCTGTTTCTGGCCTGGGCCAGAACTCCTGAACAGATGCCTGCAACGCCTCCGGCCTGGGTAACACTATCTGGAATGTCTTTGGGACCCTGAAAGGCTCCGATGACATAGACACCGGGCCTGCTGGTTTCCAGAGGTGCGTAGGAATCGGTTGCGGCAAATTGATAGTGATTCAAATCAACAGATGCGGCTTGAGCAAGTTTATCCGCATCCTCCGGGGCTTCAAGCCCCTGGGAGAGAACAACCAGGTCAAATTTTTCATACTGATGTTTGCCTGCCTCGTCCACCCAGGTCAGCAGTAAACCGCCGTCAAAAACATCTTCCACCCGTGGCGGCCTGGCATAGACAACCCGGAAGTTATTTTCGGCAATGGCCCGTTCCCGGGCAGCATCAAATCCTTTTCCATGGGTACGCACATCCATATAAAACAGCGTAATTTCAGCGTCCGGATCATGCTCGCGGGCAAGGGATGCCTGCTTGATGGCATACATGCAGCAGACAGAAGAACAGTAGTTATTCCCGCAGGTCTCGTCCCTGGAACCAATGCACTGCAGAAAGGCGATTTTCTTCGGATGTTTTTCGTCGGAGGGGCGAACAATCTCGCCGCCGGTGGGACCGCTGGCACACATAAGCCTCTCATGCTCAAAAGCGGTCAGGACATCATCAAATTTTCCCCAGCCATAGGTGCGGAGAACCTCTTCACTCACCCGACCGAATCCCGGAGCCAACACGACCGCCCCTACCGGCACATCGACGATCTCCTCCGTATCATCAAAACGGATGGCCCCTGCCCGACATGCAACTGCGCACAGTCCGCAGGTTTCATAATTAAGCCGCAGACAGCTTTTAGGATCTATATGGTAACTGGTGGGCACGGCCTGGGAATAATCGATGTGGGCGGCTGCCGTCCGGCAGAGATTCTCGTTATAATCGTCCCCGATCTGCTTCAGACAATAAAGAGTACACTGCCCGCAGCCGGTACAGACTTCTTCATCTATATAACGAGGCTGTTTCTTTATCCTGGCCGTAAATCTGCCGGGCTCGCCTTCGAGGGAAAGCAATTCAGATTTGGTAAGAATCGCTATATTTGCGTCCCTGCCCGCCTCGACCAACTTAGGGGCGAGGATGCAGAGAGAACAGTCATTTGTGGGAAATGTTTTATCGAGACGGGCCATGACGCCACCTATGGCCCCGCTTTTTTCAACAAGATAAACCTTAAACCCGAGATCTGAAAGATCAAGGGCAGTCTGGACACCGGCGACACCGCCGCCGATAACCATGACTGAGCCAATGGTTGACAGAGATTGGCTATTTGGAGCTGGAGCATTCATGAGAGCTTCCTCCTTCATTGATCGCATGCATTTATAGCCCGCAAAAGCAGGTTTCATGCTCCCTGCAACCCTGAAGAAGCGAAACTCTCTCTAGATAAAGGTGGAGTTCAGTAAAGAAGGGGATGAGAAAGCAGTACACCGGCATTTCGCCCAACCCGGACCGGGTGGCGCAACAGGCTCAACTTTCAGTATGATGAATGTGTATGATGATTCATTTTTTAATTCTGTTGATTTTAATATTTGTTTCAGAACCCACGAATCTACAAAAATTTTACCTATGAGTCAAATAGAAAAACACGATACAAATATACCGCACTGACAGATTCTTAAAATAATTCCTCATCTTCACTTCTTTGAATCATGTTCCAAGATGAGTCGACCTCAATACGCCATCACCACATTGGGTAATCCAACCCACACTTGCCCCAATCTTATTAACAAATGAGTTATTTCACCAGTCAATACAGTTAAAAATGTCTAACAGCACCATTCATTTTATATCCTCCATCCTTTCCACGTATTTTTTTTAATCAATAAATCCTATAGCTTTGATCGTAAAACCCATTTTTGACATAGAAAAAATTAATCCAAGGCATAGGGTTTGCTGATGACAAACTCAACAATTTCCCCAAAATTGCGAGCAATGCGTTTCACCACAAACTCTCAATTCGTTGAAGGAGTAAGAAATGAAAAAAAAGTATAGTTCAAGCTTACTGGTGTCAGTTGTAACTGCAGCTGCTCTTTTCGTAAGCTCACAAGCCTTTGCCATCCCCCAAGGCGGAGTGACCCTGAAGGATGCTGCCGGCAATGCCGTCACAGGCGACAGCGGCACGCCTTACAGCCCTAAAATGACCTGTGGAGGCTGTCATTTTGACTGTGCTACCGGGAATCCCGCCACAGACCAATCGCAGTTCTGCCAGGACGATGCAAGCCAATGGGACTGCAGTGCGAGCGATTGCCCTGATTATGGAACCGGCAGGGCAATGTCAGTCCACACTCAGGGTGTTATCGAATCTGACGGCAATGTCTACTGGCAGGCCCATGAAGTAACCTCCTTTGCCCATGGTGTTTCGGCAAGTCGGCATACAAACCATGGACGCAACGAGGATTACGGGCCCAACATGAGAGAAGCTCGTCATGACGGCTTTTTCACAAACTCCCCCGGGATGTTCGGCAAATACTGTCCTCCATCCAACAGACAGCTTGCGGCCAAGGATATAGATCCACTTGGCGACAGCATTGACCCTGAATCCATTGAAGCCGGCGCCCAGGACTGGGTTCTCAAATGCGGTGTCTGCCACGTAGGCGGCGGGCAGCTTGAATACGACAGGGACCTCAACCCTTACAGTGCCGCCTCGTCGTCGGGTGACTACTACATGTTCGACTACCCGACCCCGTCAAATCCCAATCCCGCAGCTGTCACTCCGGGCTTTATGAGTGACACCAACATGGCCGAGGTGGATTGTCTCTTCTGCCACTCTGAGAATGCCGCTAATGGTCATTACTGGTACATGACCCTTGGTTGCAGCGACACCATGCCGGTAGGACCGGGAAACGATAAAAACTGTGACGGCATTAATGACAGTCCCATGTACGCCGGCATGTCTCCTGTAAACCCGCCGGCAGTTGGCAGCGGTTATGACGCCTACAACCGCAACGCGGCCTTAAGGGTTCAAAATCTGGATTTTGCCGCCTCCATGGGTATAGGCGCCAGAGGTATAGATTCCGACATGGATGGAAATTTCGACGCCATTGACTGGGGCGGAGATTCTTCTCCTATCACAATCAGCTCCATCAAAGGCACCCCGAACAGCGCCAACTGTTCTGTCTGTCATGCCCGCGATGATAACACTATCGGCCTCCCCGGCATGACCCAGATGAAAACAGGCTATGGCAACTACGGTGAAATCAACCCGGTCGGTACCGGCTATGACAGTTCCGATAGCGGCGACAAGGCAAATGATATTTACTGGTTTGATCTCGGCTGTAAAACAGGCATGGGTAAGCGCGGCCACCGTATCGGCTTAGGTCCCAACGACAGATGGGGCATGTCCATGTTCAACATCATGTTCGGTCTTGGCAAGAACCCGGGAGACCCTGTTGTTGACGAAACATTCGATCTTTCTGCCATGGGTATGGGTAATTTGCAGGTCAAGGAAAGAATGCCGGACTTTGATGTCCATGATATAGGGTACAACAACGGCGCCATGGACGGCAACAAACTACAGTGTGCTGACTGTCATTATGCCCTGGGCTCCACAGCAACAGACAGCGGCCAGAAAGATATGCCGGCCGGTACTTTCCGCAATGTCGACTATGCTGCTGAAACAATTTACGGCATGGATCATATGTTTGCCCAAGGGGACTGTGCACCGGACAACAATTCAAAGGATAATCTCGACGGTACGGTTACCTGCGAATCCTGCCATATCACCCGAACCCACCCCAAACTGACGGATAATGGCGGTTCTCTGACAGCACCGACCCCGCTGCATAACGGTCTGCCGCAGCTCCATATTGACAGGATCGGTTGTACAACCTGCCATGCCCCGGAAGTTTATGGCGCACCTGGCCGGAAAAAATATCGCGACTGGTCTGTTGGTTTCTACAAAAACAATTACTTCAGAAACATGCTGGACTGGAACTACGATCTCATTACCGGGTCTCATACCACTATGCCAGTTGTTCACAAATGGATGAAAAGAAACGGCGAGACAAAAATTTATCCATTCCTGCCGTCTTTTGAACCGATCTGGATGGAAACTCTCATAGATACAGGCAGTATCCTTGGCGGAGATGTATCAGCAACATGCAGTGCTGGTGGCAGTATCGGTGATCCCTGTGCGGTTGACGCAGACTGCGATACTTCCGTTGGCGCAGGTGACGGCATCTGCACAACCTATGATCCTGAAGCAGTCCATCATCAGGTCCTTGGTCCCGTTAAAAACAGAATGGCCTCCAGAGCAGGTGAAGTAGCCGAGACAGTGGGCTGGATGAAAGTTCGTCGTAATGACGGCAACACGGTTCCCCTTTTCGACGGCTTCTCCCTGTCCGATTCCCTTGAAATCGACACCAAGGCAGAAATAGACGAAATGATCGACAACATTTTCCCCGGTCTGTCCGGTGAGTCAGCTGATGTTGTTGAGTTGAAATTCATGCAAAAGGACTTTGATATCAATCACGGTATTGTTCCGGCGGAATGGGCCCTCGGCGGCTCCAAACGTGGTGGTTGTGTGAGCTGTCATTCAAGTGCCGACCCGCAGATTGATACGGATCCGGCCAGCTCGACCTACGGACAGCCCACCAATCCGAATTATTCACCGTATTCCATTGGTTTCTTCGAAGGCCGTGTCCAACCGCTTGATAATATCGGTAACGGCATGGGAATAGGCGGTACGGATCATATCAAAAACTGGTTTGCCTTGTTTGCAGATTTCGACTGTACTGCCCTTTGCGGCAGGGGCAATTTAAATGACGCGGCTCTTTTCAATGGCATGACCAATGATCCTCTTTGGGGAACTTCCTGTGCACCCGGCTCCATGTTCGGCACCATTGATGAATGTGTAGACATGATGACCTCAACTTTTGATGCCACCATGGGCTTCCCGAATGGCACAGCCATGATGATGGGCATGTGGGATGGTGTTGCCGGACTTCAGGGCTTTACTGTCCGCGAAACAGTGGAAGGCCTTACCCAGGGCTGCAACCCGTTTGCCGGTCCGGTTAATTCTCCGGTTGCCCAGGCATTTGGAGTGAGTGTCAACAGCTGTGTTGCCCCAGGCGTGATGGACGGTACCTGTAGCGGTCCCGCTGATTCCATGTGGCCGACAACCTGCGCGGGAGGCTTCCGGGACGGTAAAGGCTGCGCTGCTGACGTTGACTGCCAGGGAACCATGACGGCCACTCTGCCGGCAGATGATCCGATGGGTGGGGTGACTATGCTCTACACCAGAGATGAAGTCCGCACGAATTTTAAGATTAACCTCCAGCAATCAATTGTGAACGATAAAAAACGTGTTGACTGGACCATTAAGGGAGAGAAGAATCCGTCCAATCCAAATCACATGATACCATGGCAACAATCTAATTATTGTTATGACTACTCAGGAGGCAATCCTTTTAAACCTGACGTTAAGCCCTGTGCTGACGGCGAACTGATTGCCACTGTGGTTAATGCCAACCAGTACCTCGGCTATACACCCCAGACCCTGGAGTTGTTGATGTCTCCCGGCGTCGCTCAAGCTCAGAAGACATACATGGCAACAGCGCAACTCAGCGCTCTTTCTTCTGCTGAATACGATCTGGTAGTTGAGCTGAATGCAAGCCGTTCAAGCTGTTCGGTACTTATTGATGGCGTCTCTACTCCATGGGGTGAAGGCTGCAGCTACGGTTGGGATACAACTGCCGGAACACTTGGAGTATCCTTACTTGGCGAAAATCCTGATTTCCCGGCAGACTCAACCCGGGTCCTGCAGTATTCCGACGAAGGAACCTACACCGAAAGCGTTACTGTCTGCCTGAACGATGATCCGTCAACAGATGCTGATGAGTCGGCAGTATGTGACACTGCAAGTGTTGATGCAAACCCTGTCGTTGTTGAAACTGCAGTTGCTGCTGATTTCAGTGCCTCGGTTTCAGGCAACGAGGCGACAATTTCAGCAACAATTGATTCATCTGCATATCGCGCCTACATTTACTGGGGCGACAGGTCTCGTACAATCTCAAATACCCCTGTAGCTGATCTCGCCGCAGGAATCACTCACGCCTATAGTCGCAGTGGTGATTATCGTATCAGGATTGTCGTCTTAGATGCTCTCCATAACAGAACCGACTACACTTTCGTTGAAGACGGTGATCTCGAGGTAACCATTAATTAAACTTTTTCAGACAGCTTGAAAAAATCTTTAACCTAAAACAGGCCGGGCGGAAAATCCGCCCGGCCTGTTTTATAAAAATCTTTGCCTGGAAAGACAAGAAGGCTGGCAACAGCCCTACTTGTCTCTTTTTTTATCAATAGCGGGCTGCACCACTTTGGAATTTGCTTGAACTTTCTCACCAGCCTTTTTCAGGCAACTGACAGTCATAAGAAACTGACACTCCCGGCACCGAAATTGATTGCTGTCAGGTTCGACTTCTTCAGGAGGAAAGGAGTAGCGCTTCCCGCATTCTTCGCAAAAAACAAGCATATCTGATTTTAATTCTGAGTAATGAGTTCAAGGAGCTCTGTTCTGAGCGAATCAACTTCCTGCCGAACAATTTCGACAACCTCGCTCCGTATTTCTTCAGGCAATTTCTCTGTTTTTTTCAACGCCATCTCGTCATAAACAGACGGGGCCTCAACGACTGTTTTCTGCATTGCGGAAACAATCTTCTCATGCCAGTTTATATAATCCTGCATCATATCAAGATGGGCGGCAAGCAAATGCTGTTGCGGCTTCATGGTAAAAAGTGCGTGGGAAAGCCTGTCATACATTTTTTGCAGAATCTCACAGGATAATTCCAACTCACATTCTTTGTTCGATTGCAGATGGCGACCAACCGAAGCAATACTTTGAAGAAACAGGAGCATGGAGGAATGATCAGGATACTTGCCTTGCAAAGCCTTAATTTCTTCCGCCAGCTCTGCCAGAAGAGAATCGCTTACATCTTCATTGATGGCCTTGACGATACGCTCAATTTTTGAGACATCAACCTCTTCGCCAGCCTCCTCAACAGATGCAACATCGACAACCGTCTCCTCAACTTTTTCATCTTTTATCTGGCCGACATCAACCTCCACAGTCCCGCCGGCCTCTTCCTGTTGACCGGGCTCTTCATCGCCGAGGGACAGGTCCAGTCCGTCGTCTGAAAAGAAATCATCAAGCAGATCATCCGCTTCCTGAAAAACCTCCTCGTCATGGCGATCAGGCACGACCTCTTTATCACCTTCGCCCTTTACGGGTGTGCTGGAAGGCATGGCTGAAGGGGCAGCCTTGGAAGGAGGTTGACTGTTATCACCGGACACCATTTCATCGAAAAGTGCATTAAAAGCCCCATCAACCGCCCGATCCTCTTTCTGATCCATCAGGTTGCGAATAGTACTTCCACCCCCTCCGGCACCTGCCGTAACATCCTGCGGAGGAGCGCTCGGTTTTGCAGCACTTTTCCGGGGTTTAGCCAGTTCATTTTTCAGATGGTTGTATTTATCCACCTCAACACGAACCAGTGCAACTATTTCTTTTTCATCGAGAGCATCACCGGTAACAGCTTTCTCAAGGGCTGCGAAAACTGACGGCAACAGCTGGATAGCATCAGGATGAGCTCGCTGTTTTGCTTTCTTGATGTACTGCCCCAGTGTTCCCATAACCTGCAGACAGACAAGAAGTGGTTTCTTCCCCGCCAATTCCTTTTTTAAAGGCTCAATGGCGTTCATCAGGCTCAATATGGCATCATCATTAATTTCCCATTCAATGGCAAGTATGGCAGCTTTCAGATCCTTTATTGCTTCGTCTCCACTTGACACGATTATTCTCCTCCTATTGCAATTCTTTGCGGAAAGAAATGAGAGTCATGGAGATAATTTTTTTCAGGGTCTCCACCACATTTTCGCCGGTAATGGCACTACCAACGAAAGAAGGGACTTTAAGCTCCTGATTCAAATCCTGCTCCATTTCTTCCACACTAAGCAGAGGAATGCCCTCTTTTTTCAGATCTATTTTGTTATATTGCAACACGAGAGGAATCTTGGAAATATCCTTGTTGTGGGTCAGCAGATTTTCTTTCATCTGCTCAAGAGACTTGATGTTACTCTCCTGCCTCTCCTTCTGCAGATCAGCAACAAATACCAGTCCATCCACACCTTTCAAGACGAGCTTCCTGGTGGCATTGTATTTGACCTGTCCAGGCACCGTATAAAGCTGAATTTTGATATCAAAACCATGAATCTTCCCGATATCAACAGGCAAAAAATCAAAAAACAGGGTCCTGTCACCATGGGTTTTGATGCTGACCATCTCAGTTTTAATTCTTTGCTTATATTTCTTATTAATGTAGTCAAGATTGGTAGTCTTTCCGCCACGCCCGGGACCGTAATAAACGATCTTAATCTGAACTTCTTTTTTCTTTACATTAATAAATCCCACAATCCATCCCTCTTATCTATAATGTCGCCAAAAGGTCTTGCGAACTGCCTTTAGCCCTGAACCTTCAAGAATGTGCAGAAAACTATCCTAAGGATAGCTAAATACCGGATCCGCGATTTACTTATCCCAGATACTTTTGATTTTATCTATGACTTCAGCTGTTTTCAGTCGCAGAAAGCCAAGGGAGACATCCTGCCCGAAAATACAAATGAGCAAAATATCCTCATTAACCTTGCTGAAATGAATGCTTTCACTTTCCCCTCTATGAAAATGTAAGGAAAACTGTTCCTCGCCTACCAGTTTTGCCATGGCATCCACTGCGGCAAAATTTCCAGCAGCCAAGGCTGCAAATGCAGCAACATCGAACGTGCAATGACCATCATCAATCTGAGCTATGGTATTCCCGGCAACATCAATAATTATAGTACAATGCACCCCGATGCTGAGTAGATCACCCTTCAAGATAGCATCAATATCTTCGAGCTGTTCCTGTGAAACATCATACATTTTTTTGTCCTTTTAATACTGAGCATGAAAAAATTTTTTAATTTTCTTGTCAAATTCCTTTTATTTATGATGCACCGACAAGAGGGGTAATGTCGAGAAAAATTTCATTATTCAAACAAGTGGCGCCACAATCCTGACGATCCCCTCAATAAGCTTCCTGCCCGTCCCGGCACGATGGGAATCAACAAGAGTATCAGAGAACAAGCTGTCGGCCCAGCGCACCATGGTCTCGACTTCCCGATGGCTGTATACGAATACTGCCACCTCATAATTTATAAACAGACTGCGCAAATCCATATTGGCCGAGCCGATCATCGCCATGTCATCATCCACAACCATAAGTTTGGCGTGAAGCATGCCCGGTCTGTACAGCATAATCCGTGCCCCTGCCTCTCTGATTTCACGAAGATAATTTCCACGGACAATATCCGCCAGCGGATGGTTTGATTTTTCCGGCACAACAACACGAACATCCACACCCCGCCTGCAGGCAATGATTAATCCCTGGGCAAGAGCATCATCCGGAACAAAGTAGGGAGTCACAATCCACAGCTTTTTTCTTGCCTGAAAGATTGCCGACAAAATAGCCTCGTACAGACCGTCATGGTGCAAATCCGGCCCGGACGGGACAACCTGCAAGACAGCCTGTCCGCAGGCATCAATAGTACCTCCACCATCACTGTCATCCATTTCAAGCTTTTCTCCACTGGCAAACAGCCAGTCGGAAAGAAAAAGCTCGACAAATGGCCGCACGGCAGGCCCCTCCACAGCGCAGGAAAGATCTTTCCAGCCAACATTATATGGCTTGCAGCTCAAAAAGTGACGCTTTAGCAACAAATTATGCGCCCGCTGCCGAAATGCATTCACCCCTTTAGGGTTATTTGGATAGCAGGGCAGATCCGTGTGGCTTTGTGAATCCAGCAAATATTCATTGGCAATATTTGTCCCACCGGCCATTAGAAATCTTCCATCAGACAGGGCAATCTTTCTATGGTTTCGCAGATTGGTTCTGCCGCGCAGGGGATGGTGCAGTACGGGCATAAAATAGGCGAATCTCCCCCCAGCTTCGGCAAGGGGCTTGAAAAAAGTGCTCCCTGTTTTCAATGACCCCACTCCATCCAGAAGAAGCCGAACCGTAACTCCTCTGGAAGCCTTGCGAACAAGACGGGATAAAATATCCCGACCGACCTCGTCATCAGCAAAAACATAGGTGGAGATGAACAGACTTTTTTCCGCTTTCTCAATCAATTTGACCAGACAATCATAAGCTTCTGCTCCTGAATTACAGAGTTGCATGCTGTTGCCAAGCATGGCGGCCGGGACATGCAGACTCCGGAGACCCCGATCAATGGACGAAGCCTCGGACAAAGGCAGGATATCACTCTCATTGAGATATACGGGACGTTTACTCTGCGCAATCCGGGCCATTTTTCTGCCGCCAAGCAGAATGTAAAGTGGGATACCGATATAGGGGAGTAAAACCATAATAAGAAGCCAGGCAACTGTACTTGACGGAGCACGGCGCTGCTGGAGCATATGGCCAATGGCCGCTACGGCAAGAAGAACACCGATGACTATGGCAAAATGCGATTCAAACCAATGATTCATTTTTTACCATCATCCTGTTTTGGAAAAAAACACAAACGAATCCAGTCAATATTTTGTGTGTTTTCAAGGAAACAAACCTCTAATCTCCAGGAAGATATTTTGACATTGCAGAAAAACATACACTTGCTCAAGAAAAATTTGAAGGGATAAAGAAGCATATGCGGAGAGATGGCTCTTGGCTTCCCGTCAGGCGCGCTCAGGAAGAGGAAGGAACAAGGAGGAAAGCTCAAAATTGTGGACAGGTTCTTAAGAAACTTGCGGCATAAGGGCCCATTTAATGACCCAGGATGTTTCAGGGAGCTTGTCCAGGCAGACAATGCCACCATTCTGGAATTTGAAAACACAGATGTTCTCATTGCCGGCGACCAGACAGGATGTCAGCTTTTCAAGAAAAGGCAGGTGACTGACCAGCATCATATTTTTGTCATTATCCAGAGTTTCAGCAAAAGCTGGTACATCGTCCAGGGGCTTTATCCCCGACAACGCGATGATACCCTGTGAAGGTTGAAGCATGTCATTATAGATTTCTGCAGTCTGCAACGCTCTTTTTTTGCCGCTGTGGGCAATAATATCAACAGGTATTTTATAATGGCCAGCCACCTCGGCAATCCTTTTTGCGTCACGGATGCCCTCATCAGACAATCCCTGTTCAGGATCAATTTCTTTTGCCAGAGATTTTCCATGCTGGACGAGGTAAACAGCCATACACTCTCCTCAATTATGAATACAATTTCAAAAGAGATTACCACTGAAACTCAGGCAGTCTTGCAGCAGGTACTGTAATGCATTAATAATTCAAAAAAAAATACTGTCTACACAAAAGTCATTCCCGCAAAAGCGGGAATCCAGAGTAGCTGGCTAGTCCGCCTAGATTCCCGCTTTCGCGGGAATGACGTATAAAAAGGCTGAAGATGAGTGGTAATCAAAATTTCAAAAGAGATTAATCATGATTATCCGGTCGGATAATGTCAATATGTTATAAATATACCGCGAAGTTTAAGGGCTTTTTTTTGAGCAAGATCGCCAATTGCCAAAGTCCTGCACCTTCCAACCCTGCCTACAAACCTGCTTCCGCGAGTTCCTGCAACAACTTTTTTTGTTCTTTGGTTGCCTTCTTGGGAACAGCAACAACAATTTTCACAAAGATATCTCCCTTTGGACCGAGGGGGCCGTTGGGCAGTCCATGCCCTTTCAAACGGAGTTTGGACTGGGGCTGAATACCAGCCGGCACTTTGACCTTTAACTGTTTTCCGTTTAACGTGGGTACGTCCACTTCTGTGCCAAGTGCGGCAGCAGTAAAAGGAACCTGCTTTTCGATAATCAGGTCACTCCCCTCCCTTTTAAAGGTAGGATCGTCTGCTACCCTTATATGCAGATAAAGATCTCCTGACTGCCCTCCCATTGGAGATGCGGACCCCTTGCCAGAGACGCGCAGCTTTTTCCCGGATTCAATGCCTTTGGGAATTTTAACAGAGACCTTTTCGCCTCCCCGGCCCAGCGAAATAGTTTTTTCGGACCCATTCATGACATCCATCAAAGATATCGGCAGCTCAAGGGTAATATCCTGCCCTTTAGCAGGTTGTCTGCCTCGACAGCCATGGGATTGACCTCCCCCTGCCTGGTTGAAAATGTTGTCAAAAGGGCTTTGGCCTCTGCCGCCGCCGCTTGTAAATGTACGGAAATTGCCGGAATTGAAGCCCCCTCCGCCGCCCATTCCTCCAAAATTGATACCAAATTCTCTGAGGATCGAGCCGATATCCGAGTTTCGAAAAATATCTTCCTGGGAATATCGTTGGGAGAAACCGGCGGAACCGAAGGTGTCGTACTGTTTCCTTTTTTCCGGGTCGGAAAGAACCGCATAGGCTTCGTTAGCCTGTTTAAATTTTTCTTCTGCCTCTTTATCATCCTTATTGCGATCAGGATGATACTTCAAAGCCATCTTGCGATACGCTTTTTTAATCGCATCGGCAGAATCTCCCTTGGAGACACCTAATATTTTATAGTAATCCATGTTTGAATAAATCTTATCCTGTTAAAATTAAACTATCCGGCAAATTACCGGCACCTTCTTAAACCACATTTTATCGACATTGGTCGGTACAGATTAACTGCATCTAATTTAAGACTTGTCGGGCTGAAGTCAAGAGAAGAAAGCAAGCATTCCCCTGCATTTAACGGAAATTTAAAGAACAGGAATAAATCAAAGAAAACTGACCAGCCGCCAACCGCCACCGACACGCATGAAACTCGTTGCTATCGCGCTGGCGGTTGGCCGGCTCCAGGACTCTGTGCGGGTTCATCAACAATTCAGCCAAGGTGTGAAACGTGCCCTGCTCCGAATTGTACCTGTTCACTTACACCCCACCAGGACCAATCACACTGAGAGGCAAACGCAGACTCCGTGGAATATTGGTGAACAGGTATCATTTTATTTATATGGATTAAAGCTTAAAACCGGACAGTGGGCTCTCTTAATAACCCTTTCCGCAACACTGCCAAGCAGAATTTTTTCAAGCCCGCTTGCCCCATGGGTAGCAACAATAATAAGATCAGCTCCTTCAGCTTCTGCATAGGCGACAATCCCATCCACAACATCACCGTCCACAACTTTTCCGGAGCAACCTCCACCATAATCGGAACAGTCCTCAACAAGATTTTCCATCTTCTTTTCAGACGCCTCCCGCACCTGCTTTACTATATCTTTAAAGGAGGTTATGCCCAGCATCATGTCATACCCCTGACGGGAAGTTGCCACGTGGATAAAATGGATTTTTGCTGAACATTTTGCCGCCATATCCACGGCATACTTGACCAATTTTTCCGTGTTTTTACCAAAATCAACAGGGACAACAATATTTTTTATTTCATTCATGTGCTACCTCCTTTGATGTTGTTTATAATTTCCACCTTCTTTTGCGGTTACGGCGAAAATCCTGTCAAATCCTCCTTGCATCAAAAAATGCCGCTCTATCAGAGCAGAACAAACGAACGGACAATCTCTAACAGGTCGAAATTTCTCTCTATCTATAAGATATGATGTGCTTTCAACCTGACGCAATGGTTTAAAATTAGATAGAAAATAGATATATTATATATTCACATCTTTCAATTCCCTGCTATAATCAAAATTAACGCTCTCGAAAAAATTTTGTGCCGAAACAGTTCAATGCACCTTAAACACCCCAAAAGATCTATTCTAAAAAAAAGAAGCCAATGAACCACTTTGTTAATAACAAAAACCTTTTTCACCAGCTTGTCACTCTGTCTCCTGCCGGTATTTTTCTAACTGACGAACAGGGGAATTATCAATACGTCAATGAAAGGTGGTGCCAAATGACAGGTCTCACTCCTGAAAAGGCGAAAGGCAGGGGCTGGGTCCAGGGCCTGCATCCTGATGATCGCGAAAAAATTGCAGCGGCCTGGTACAAAATTCCTCTTTCCCAAAAAAAATGGAGCGCTGAATTCCGTTTTCTGAACAAAGAGGGGCAGACCACCTGGGTCTATGGACTTGCAAACTCTTTAAAGGATGCCAAAGGAAACGTCACCGGCTACATCGGCATTAACACGGATATCACGGCACAGAAACTCGCAGTCATAAAACTCCAGGAAAACGAAGCAAAATTCAGGACAATTGCAGACTACACCTATAACTGGGAATACTGGATGAGCCCGGAGAAAAAATGCTTATACAGTTCTCCATCCTGTGAAGGTTTAAGCGGTTACAGGGTTGATGAATTTATGCAGGACCCGAATCTCTTTCTGTCAATCGTCCATCCTGACGACAAGGAAAAAATAACAAGACACCTGGAAGATGAATTGGCTGCCCGTGAACCGGTGCACCTTGTTTTTAAAATCATTACCAGGCAAGGGGAAGAAAGATGGGTTGCCCATTCCTGTCAGCCTGTCTTTGACGAACAGGGCATATTTATGGGGAGAAGGGCAAGTAATCGCAACTTCACCTACCGAAAAAAAATGGAGATGCAGCTTGAGGAAAATGAAAATCGCTTACGACAGATTCTCCATGCCTGCTCCGATGGATTCTGGGACTGGGATCTCGTTAACGAGAAGGTTTCCTGGGGCCGCGATTGGCACCGGCTTCTGGGCTATGCTGATGAAGATTTCAAAAAAACACCGCTGACGTGGGAAGAGCTGGTTCACCCTGAGGACAAACCAAAAACACTGAAAAAAATAAATAAACATATAGACGGGCTGACGAGCCGCTATGAAGCTGAATTCAGAATGAAGAACAAGGCCGGAGAATGGCAGTGGCTCCTGTCACGCGGCAAGGCGGTTGAATGGGATGAAGAGAATCGTCCATTGCGCATAGTCGGCTCCCTTACAGACATTACACACCGTAAAAATTTTGAAATAGAACTGAAAAATGCCTATGCCGATCTAGAAAAAAGGATCAAGGAACGCACCGTTGAACTCGAAGAAACAAACGTTGCTCTGCGGGTTTTGCTGAAAAAAAGAAGTGAAGACAGATCGGTTCTTGAGCAGCAGGTTATAAAAAATGTTACAAGTCTTGTGGAGCCTTACATCATGAAACTGAAAAAAAGCAAGCTCACCAAGGAGCAGAAAATAATAGTCGATATTCTCCAGTCAAATCTGGAGGAAGTCACCTCACCATTCACCAGCACCCTCTCATCCAAATTCATGAAGCTTACTCCGTCGGAAATCCAGGTGGCAAACCTTGTCAAACAGGGGAAAAGAACAAAGGATATTGCTGAACTGCTCAGCCTGGCACCCGGGACAATTAATATTCACAGGAAAAATATCAGAAAAAAGCTCGAACTCACCCATCAGGGCGTCAACCTCCAAACAGTTCTCTCTTCGTTATCCTGACACCCTCGCAAGAAATCCATCCGGAAGTCAGAGAGGTCTAAGCTATTTTAAACTTGCTGAGCATGCTTTTCAAAGTCTGACATGATAAAATCGCATCAAAAAGGGAAGAAAACAGGAGTGAGGGCTATGGTTATGAAGCCGACCAGGAGTGACAGGGGCAGTCCTATTTTAACAAAATCGCCAAAGCTGTACTCCCCCGGACCATAGACCATCAGGTTAGTCTGGTAGCTGACCGGAGAAATAAAACTGCATGATGCGCCAACCATAACGGTGATGACAAATGGCATGAAACTGACTCCCAGTCCGCTTGCCATTGTCATGGCAATGGGAAACATAAAAACCGCCGAGGCCACGTTGGTGACGATGGCATCCATAATGATGCAACCCAGAAAAACAACAGCCAGGGCAATGTAGACATTGTCTCCGCCAAGCCCTGCCAGGAAAACACCCATCTGGTCCGACAATCCGCTTGCCGTTACTGCTGACTCAAGGCCCATGGCCGAGGCAATGACCACAAGTGTGGCAAAATCAACTGATTTGCCGGCAGCCCTCAAATCCATGCATCCTGTTAAGAGCATTGCCCCTGCAGCCAGAAGAGCCGCATTCAGCATGGTCATAAAACCAAAGGCCACGGAAAAAACCATACTGGCAGTGATAAATGTGGCAACAAGTGCCTTATCCGTTCTTTGAATAAGAGCACCACGCAAGTTTTTGGTCATGGAGAATTCAACTTCATTTCTGTTTCGGTAGAAAAAAGCATCTTTTACTTCAAGAAGCGCCACATCGCCGGCCTGGACCACGGCGTCCCTGAGTGGGTAATCGATTGCAGCTTCACCCCTGGCAAAGCCAACAAGCCATACCTCGAATTCACGGTCCTCTTTTTTCAATTCTCCCACCCGTTCTCCCAGAAATGAGTTTCTGCGGGAGATGGCCACCTCGACAAGATGATGCCTATGACGCACAGCCTTGACATCTTTAGTCGCATAAAGAGGCTGCAGACCAATGGTTGCCCAGAGAAATTTCGCACCGTCGATGTCAGCGGAAAATCCGAGTAGATCATGAGGCCGCAGAATCGTACCCGTCCCGCACTCCTGGATGTTTTGCCGGCGGTGAAAGGATATGATTGAAAAGCCATCGGAAGTATAAAGCCCGGCATCCTCCAGACTTTTCCCGACCAAAGGCCCATCAGGATCGACTTCCAGTTCCACCCGGAACAACCTGCGCTCCGAAGCCTTTTGCAGGGTTCCTTTAACAGGAGATCTTGGAAGCAGCCATCTGCTGAAAAGCATGATAAAGGCCAGCCCGGCAATTGTCACAGGTAATCCAACCCATGAGAGACTGAACATGCCTATGGGCTCTATGTGGGGCATACCTGAATCGCCCCGGGCAATTGCATCATTAATCAAACCGTTGATGACCAGGTTGGTGGCCGTGCCGATGAGAGTGCATGTTCCACCCAGGATTGAAGCATAACTGAGCGGGATATAGAGTTTTTTGACATCAAGACCGCAACTTCGGGACAAGTCCCGTATGACCGGAATCATCATGGCCACAAGGGGTGTATTGTTAAGAAAGGCGCTGCCAAAGGAAATATGGGGCAGAATCTTCAATTGTGCTTTGAAAACGGATTTGGGCCTGCCGATCATTTTTTCGCTGAGAATGGAAACCGCACCGGTTGAATACATGCCGGCGGCAATCATAAACAAGGCGCCTATGGTCAGCACTCCGGGATTATTAAAACCTTTCAGGGAATCGGCAAGCGGTGCCAGTTTAAAGGTAATGGTCAGGGTAAGCGCCCCGATAAAAACCGCTGCAGGCGGCAAACTGGTAAAAATGAGAAACCCGAAGGTCAAAGATAAAATAATGATGGTAAGAATAACGGCGGTCATATTTTTTCCATTCAGTGAGCAGGCAAAGCAGGGCCAGCTTTCATCCTCTGGTTTGCTGAAAATCAATAATACAGAATATAGTATCCAGATAATAGATGATTTGTTCCCGAATATTCAAGAAATGTATCTGGCAAGTTGCCAAAACAATGGAGGGAAAATATGAAAATGACTTTTTCCTGCTGTCTTTAGTCTACTCTACTTCACTTCCCGTGCCTGGCATTGCTGTCCGCATTGAGCTGTCCGCTGTCGTATAAGGCCTCAAGATCAAAAGCAGGAACTGATGCCGATATATACACGAGCTTTTCAGTGCCAATATTTTCCATGCTGTGAATCACGTTGGAAGGAATAAAGACGAGATCTCCGGCATGAACATCGCTAACCTCATCGCCAACCTGCATCCGTCCGACCCCACTGACGATGACGTAAGCTTGCTCAGGAGCGTGGGAGTGGGGTTGCTGGTTATGGCCCGACTGAATTTCCACCCAGGTAATGGCCAGGTTGTTGGACTGTGTATCGCCCTGCTGGAGCAAAATGTGGGAAACAAGGCCATTGCGGATACGCGTTGGAGCCTCAGACAAATTTTTCTTTTTCATCGTGTCCACCTAAAAAAATGAGGTCCTGCTTTTTCTCTCAAATCTGTCCCCAATAGGCTTGCCGCACAGATGCCGGTCCCAGCAGTACATAGATGTAATAATGCTGATACTGATCAATGAGTTCTCCACCCAGGGTCTTGTTAAGACATTTATGGGCAAAGGCCGGGGAAGCTCTGAGGAATTTAATGAGCAACTTCTCTGCCTCCTGGGCATCTCGGGCATTGGTAGTGTTGTAAATAGCAACCATGCGCGTCCACCCCTGGCTTGGATCCGCCTCAAAAGGGCGCCTTTTTGACCGTGCAAAATGTGCCCGGGTCCGCTTATCAATGTCGCCGGTGATCCCGATATAAACACAGGCTGCCTGGCCGGCATAATTTATAACAGCTTTTTTGAGCCCCTCAATATGCTGGGCTACCGGTGGCCCCTGGCTATATAAAAAATCTTCTTTTATATCCATGGACATCTCCTTAACGAAAACTCAATACCGAGTTTATGCGCGTTTTGCCTCTTCACTCCCTTACCCATATATAGGGAGGGGCGGCTTGGTTTGTTTGGACAAAATGAGACAAAAAAACGCTTCCCATAGTGAACTGGCCATTTTTTGCCCCTTTTCGTTTTGCATGAATTTAACAAATTGGAACAACAGAACAACATTTTCACCTAACACTCTGTCCGAATTTGTCGGACCGGCTCGACTCCAAGTGGTCCTCAGATTGTTGTACTACATGCCAAGTTGAATATGTAGATTTGAAATATGAAAACAAGAACTTTAAGGATGAAAGACCAAGATATTCAAAAATGATCGAAAAAAGACGCCAAATTTATTTTATTAAAACAAATCTGGTGGGCGAGGCGGGATTCGAACCCGCGACCTTCGGCTTCGGAGGCCGACACTCTATCCAGCTGAGCTACCCGCCCTGATTGACTTGAGTATCAAATCGTTATGACTTTTTTTCAATTGGGTATAACGATTTGAACATGCTGAAAAAATAGCAGGCTTTTAGTTTTATGGCAAGCCATTTTACTCGACTCCTCTTTTGCAACCGCACGAGTTTTATAATTTCTTTTTATTCAGAACATTTTCGGTCACTTGACGCATCATGCATACGAAAAATCTATCAACATGTTAATTTCCTCACATTTTCATTTTTAATCCATACCTGACATCTGAAATACACTTATGCGGCTCCCTGTTCATATACAAATTTTATTTCAATAAAATAATTACAGCATTAAATGAAACGCTTAACGGCTTAACATCATTTAAGAATTTCAACAAGTACTAAAACGCCATTCGCCTTCTTCATTTACCCCCGCCCCCCATACCACAATGTGCCAATATTGCACCAAAAACAAATAATTTCTGGACATATTCTCTGTAACTCAATAATATCGATTTTACCTATTAACACTCATTCATTCTCCAGAATTGAAAAGTTGCCGGGGAAAAAATTCGCACCAAAAAACTCCCAGGCGAATCTCCATAATGTTGTTGAAGCAATGAAACTCTTTAACCCTAAAATGAAAAAGAAAGGAGGAGGAAAGTATGAGGAAATGGCAATTAAAATGCCTGCAGGGAGCCTGTGTAACCTTTATGGCTGCAGGGATGGTTCCGTTTATTGGTGTCGGGAAATCTTTAGCCGCCGATTCGAGCTGTATTCAATGTCACACCGACGAAGACATGCTGGAAGAAAACCTGAGTCAGGTTAAGGCAAAAGGTTCCTCCATGACATCAGGCTCCGGCTGAGGCGGAGCTGTGGCTCCGTTGGAGCCATGGGAAAAAGTTCTTGTTGCAGAGGATTTTCTTGATACCGATCATGGGCAAATCGCTTGTGAGCAATGCCATGGGGGTAATCCGGGAAATAAAACCAAAAAAGGCGCACATGAGGGTTTTGATGCCCACCCGTCAATCAACAACCCCGAAGGTGCTTGCGGTGAATGTCATGAGGATATTGTTTCCACTGCCAAAGATTCACTTCACGCCACTCTATCAACATTTCCAACCATTCTGAAAACCCGCTCTGACATGAGCAAATGGCACGAAATCGACAAAGCACGTGCCGGACACTGTTTCTCATGTCATACGAGTTGCGGCGGCTGCCACGTAAGTCGACCCAAATTTGCCAAAAAAGGTTTTGTTAACGGGCACATTTTCAAAAAACGTAGCGACCCCTTCAACCAGTGTACAGCCTGCCATGGCAGCCGTGTTGGCAACGAATATTACGGCACACGCGGCCAAGGTGATGTCCATGTTTCAAAATATGACATGGATTGTGTTTCCTGTCATGATGCAACAGAAATGCATGCCGCCGGTCCTGCCGGATTGAAAGGGCGTTATCACCTTCCGGAAATGGTTAACTGCGAGGATTGCCATAAAGACCTGCAATATGGTTCCGTTCGCGATCACAATATCCATATCGGCAAAGTCCAGTGTCAGGTTTGCCATTCCCAGACCTATGTCAACTGCTATAGCTGCCATACAGGCATGGACAGTGAAGGACTGCGCTACTTCCAGAACGAGAAGGAAGTGGAAGGCATGAAAATCGGCTTCAACTATGATAAGGAAGAACCGAATACCACCAATGAATTTATCCTTGTCCGCCATGAGCCGAGCGATCTTGAAGTTTTTGATTTCTATGTAAAAGACGCTTTTACCAATTTTGGCAATACGCCTACCTGGAAAAGGACATCACCCCATAACATTCAGCGCAAAACCTGGCAGACGGCAAACTGTAACAACTGCCATGGCAACAGAGACCTCTTCCTGAGCAAAAATGATCTGCTCAGCTACGAGATCGAAGCAAACTCTAAAGTAGTTGTACCGGATGACAAAATCCCGCAGAAACGCAAAAACGTCACGCCGATTGCCATTGACACCTCAAAGGTTAAATCGAACATGGTTGTTGATGCGGCCTGGCTGCACAAAAATCTTGGCAAAGTCAAAGTTATTGATGCCAGGAATCCAGGCCTGTATGCCAAAGGTCACATTGAAGGCGCTGTCAACCTTGATCCTCTCAAATCAGGGCTGCGCTATTCATGGGATGACGACAATCCTATGCAACTTGTGTCTGATGACAAACTCCACGAAATCCTTGGCTCAAAAGGCCTGAAAGCCGACGATCACATTGTTGTTTATGACAAGAGCGGCAAGGATGCGGGTTTCATTCTGTGGGTACTTGACTATGCCGGTGCGAAGAACATCTCCTATGTTAACGGCGGCATAGAGGCGCTCCACGAGGAAGGTCTCCATACAACGGACCATGAAACCAAAGTGAAGGCCACAACCTTCGGCGGCAAAGTGAATAAAAATGCCACAGCCAGTAACGCCTTTGTTCGCAAAAACCTGGACGCCAACAATGCAATTATTATTGACGCCCGTGTTATCCAGCAGGCAAAAGGTCTGTCCAAACATGGTGCGGCGGAACGCGCAGGAAGGATACCTGGTTCCGTCAACCTGACTCTTGGCTCTCTGTATATGGATGATGGCATCCTGAAGTCCCCCGAGGAACTTCTCTGGATGCTGAAGAAAAACGGCATAACCCCGGACAAAACCATTGTAACGACGTGCAACACAGGACAGCTTGCAGGTGCTGCCTACTTCATGTTCAGCTATCTTGGTTTTGAAGATGTCAGGGTTCACGATGCATCCTGGGTCAGCTGGTGTGCTGTTGATTAATATTCTCCGTTAAAACCCATAAAAGCTTTTTCTTACAAGCTGACAACCCCGGAAGAGAGACTCTCTTCCGGGGTTTTTTTTATCCTCTTTCCTGGGCAAAAGATTAATCTCTTTTCTCCACGGACCGATAAAACGTAATATACAAAGAAAAATACGAAACTTGACAATATCGCGTTTATGCCCTTTAGGGTAAAAAGCTCTGAAGCTGACCATCCGCCAAAGTAATATCAACAAGTTGCATGCGTGTCGGCGGCGGTTGAGCGGTTTTTGCGAAACCGTCAAACTCGGAACAAATTCAAAATTGAAAAAAGATAAATTGCCTCTATACAATTCTTAGTAGCCAACCTCTAGCAGGCTGTTGAAAAACTACTGCGCTTGCTGATACTGCGTCAAAATTCGGCTCAAAATGCTCATTTACTCCATGTAAACTGTGCTTTTTCGCCTCATTTTTACCCTAAAGGGCATAAATCCTTGTCTCCGCTACGCTCGCTACATTTCTCAACAGCCTGCTAGACTCCCGCCTCCGCGGGAGTGACGATGGGCTTGGTTATGTCATTCCCGCGGAGGCGGGAATCCAGTATTGGAAACTTGGCGACAAGAAAGTGGCAATTTTTAACTGAGAATTGTTTATAACCATAAAAGATAAAAGAACTGCTCCATACATGACGATGCCCTTTTTAGGGTATCCTGTGTATTTTTCTCTGTTTTGAAAATTATGCTTTGCTGTTATTTGTCATTGTTTCGAATTTCGTTATTCGTATTTCGAATTTCAGAACGTATTATCAGTTCAAATTCAACAAAACGACCTCAAGGGGTATTCTTTTTTCACTTTGTCCAGACAACTGCTTCCATATTTTGAATTGGCTTATGAATTATGCTACCCTGAATGTATTCCTTTTTTTATGATCTTCACTGGACAAGAAAAATGCAAAAAAAACTACTGATCTTCTTTTTACTCCTTTTTTCAGGGCTTCCCTCTCCCTGCCTCGGCAGCGAACAACTTGACCCTCTGCTCCAGGGGAAACAATTTCTGGAAACAGGAGAATCTGACAGGGCGTACGAATATTTTTGGATTCTCGTTCAAAACACCCCCCAGGATGCCTCATTCAACTTTTACCTTGGCAAAGCGGCATTGGCAAAAGGAGACTATGAAGCTGCTGTCATGGCCTTTGAACGGGTTTTAATCATTGACCCCTTTGTCGTTGCAGTAAAGGCTGAGCTTGCAAAATCCTTTTATGCCATGGGGGCAACAGAAACTGCCATACACTATTTTGAGGAATCTCTGCAGGGCGAACTGAACACGGAGCTTCGCCTGGAGATTACCGAACTTTTAGAAAAGTTAAAAAAAACAGAACAGTAACAATTTACGGAATTTGTCCGCCTTCTCTCAAAAGGAAAAAATCATGACCCGACCCGATACATTTTACGCACGGTCTGTTTTTGTCTCTATCCTGCTTTTCATACAGTTTGTTGCTGTAGCAACAAGCCTTGCGGAAGATCTCCCTCAGCCCCAGGCAGGGTCGGTTATTGCAATACGTGGCACCGTAACGGCTACGAACGGACAAGGACAGACACGTACTCTTTCCATAAAATCCCCCATCTATGTAGATGATTCAATAACCACCGCAAAGAGAGGTCGCCTGCAGATACTTTTCAAAGATAACTCCATAATCAGCCTTGGCAATGATACGGTCACTAAAATTAACGACTACCAATGGAATCCGGACAAAGAGGAAGCAAAACTGAATACAGAAATAAAAGAAGGGGTTTTTCGAGTAATGGGTGGGCTTATTTCCAAGAAATCCCCGGAAGAATTCAAAGTACAGACTCCTGCAGCAACCCTTGGCATCCGCGGTTCAATGTATTCCGGAAGAGTATCGCCCGAAGGCCTTATCGTTATTTTTGAAGGCGGCAAAGGGATCGACCTCACAAACGGTGCAGGTACGGTTGCCATAACAAGGAGTGGAGACGCCTCTTCTGCATCAAACTGGAACACGGTGATCAGCCCGCCTTCCAGGATGGGAATGGATCTTTTCATGACGATCCTGCAGCCCCTTACAAGCTACAACGCAGCTGATCCAAGCGCACTATCCCCTCCTCAAGGTTCGAATGGAAAAGTTACCTTCCCCGTTTCCTTATCAAAAAATGAGCAGCATGCTTTACACAGGCAGAGCGTAACGACAAGGGTCAAAGCCAATCCCCAACAGGCTTCGAAAATAGTCAAACAGGCGGTGGACAATGATATCCTGGAAATAGACCCTGCTCTGGGAGCAGCGTTGCAGGGAATGGAAAACATCGACAGACAGAGTTTTGACAGACTGATAAATCAAGCCATTGACAAAGGAATGACAGTGGACAGAGCCAGAAAAGTAGTTGAAGAGTTTAAGGCAACCGGCGGGGTCTGCGAATAAACGACAAAGCACCCGGCGGCAGATAGATATGTTCAGGACTGGCTCCCAAAGATTGCACCTTTTTGGTTTCCAGCATATCCAAACGTTGACAATCTCGCAAAAAGTCCTGTAGCTGACCATCCGCCGGCGCAATATCAACAAGTTACACACGTTCCGGCGGCGGTTGAGAGGGTTTTTACGAAACCGTCAAACGTTAGAGATATAAAATTTCGCAACAGTCCCGCTTCTTAAGCGGAACCGTTGCGAAAGCCTGGGTTAATGAGTCAGAAAATGCGATTTAAACATGCAGTCTCGGGCGCTGAGCCTGCTGCCTGCGCCTCTGGTCGATATTGGCTTCATGGGTGTTGTTCCATCTCGCGTCCTCTCCCGTTGTGGCATTGACATCTTTACCAGTCAGATCTGACATCTTGAAGAAACAGTACCAGTCGCTTCGCGATGCAGTTTCGCCTGCTTTTCTGTTTCTGGTTACTGCACTGACTGCTGTTGCAATTAAATGAAAGGCACCGATAACGCCGACAGATGCTGCAAAAATTGTATTAGGCTCCATGACAGTTCTCCTTTCCTTAAGGTGTGTAATTTTATAAGCGAGAGCAATTAAGATCAAAGACAGGGACTTCAACACGGCCCTGACTTGCTTCAATAGATTCCTGATCCGGTTTTGTCAGAACGTATCTGATTCCCGCATCTTCCTTACTGAGTTCTGCGATAACTTCTTCCTGCTCGCCAATTTTCATAAAATGCCCTGTGGGAATTCCCATGGCATCGGCGCGCAGCGAAAATGATTCTGCATTCTTTTTGGCCATTTCGTAAAATCGATTGGTTTCCCTTTCTTTTCTTTCACCGGAAAACTGAAGAGGAGCGTCTGTTACATCCAGGGCTACGATTTCACAATCAAGTCTGTGGGCCATTTTCAGGGCATATTCGGTTACCTTTTCCGAATAATCGCCGTCCTGGACCATGAGAACCTTTGTGGGTGCATTCTTTTGGGCGACCATTTTCGCCATGGCTTCTGCCGCAGCGGAAGGATTACCGGCAGCTATTGCACCGGCATCAATGGATTCTTCTTTCAGCTTAACAACATTAACTTCTTCCTTTTTCCCTTTTTTAAACCAGTTTAAAAAACCCATTTTTTATCTCCTGTAATTATTTGTTGAAGTACATTTTAGTCTCTATTGTTGCTCTTTGATTTTCTAATAATGCAGAGGCCGTGCCATAACAAAAAATTATTTATTTATCCTGTAATAACAAATAGTTACAAGAAAAAATATCACTTCACAGTAAAAAAAAAGTAAATAGCCCCAAATTGGCTTGTTGCGCATTGCAACCTTAAAATGGACAATCTGGAGTTTTTTTTGGGGTCCGGAAAGGAATGCAAAGAGAGCGCAAAGCAATAACTATTTGAAATTATAGTGTTTTAAAAGAATAACCCAATTCATTCCACACCAAACATCATCTCCCGTTGCACAATGTAGCGGGGTTTCATTGTGCAACGAGCCCATCATGACACTGGTTAGATGTACAAAAAAACAAATTCAACACTGCCTGCTCTTGTTGACTTTCAGCTCATCTATATTTGGTTACCGACTCGCTGCTTTGCACGTGCAGGTGACCTTGCCTCACACAAAGAGCCTTGCTTCATGAAAAACATTCCTGAAAGGGGAAAAAGGATTCAGCTCGAAGCCACAAAGAACTTTTATTTCGAATCCAACAGTGTTCTTCAGACATACAAACAACGACTATGAACAGAAAAAAAGGGAGGAAATAATCGGGAAAAGAATTGAAAAGTAAAGGCAAGCGAGGTGCTTAAAGACTAAAAAATGCGGGAGATCAAGATTTGACGGTTTCGTAAAACCCCCCTCAACCGCCGCCGACAAGTATGTAACTTGTTGATATTGCGTTGGCGGATGGTCAGCTTGAGAGCTTTTTGCGAGACCATCAAAATTTCATAACGGCCCCACCTCCTGAGCGGAACCGTTATGAAAAATCTGGGTACCTATTCAGCTGCACCTCATCTGAATAGGTACGGCCTGGAGTTGAGGGCCATTTCGAACCCTCGCTGAATAGATACAAATCTGGTTTAAAAAGTCGGGAAAAGATATTTAGGCATGTATTCTGGGACGCTTGGCCTGTTGCCTGCGTCTCTGATCGATATTGGCATCATGAATATTATTCAATGCGCCATTAACGTCTTTGCCAGTCAGATCCGACGTCTTAAAGAAACAGTACCAATCACTCCGTGTTTCCGTTTCACCAGCTTTTCTGTTTCTGGTTACAGCATTGACCGCTGTTGCAATTAAATGGAAAACACCTATAAAACCGACAGACCCTGCAAAAATAGTTATAGCTTCCATGACATTACCCCTCTCATTGGCGCATATCTTTTTTTATAAACGTGAACAATTCAGATCAAAGACAGGGACTTGAACGCGATCTTTGTCCGCTTCAGCAGACTCCTGATTCGGTTTTGTCAGAACGTATCTGATTCCCGCGTCTTCTTTGCTGAGTTCCGCAATAACTTCTTCAGGATTGCCAACTTTCATGAAATGCTCTGTGGCAATACCCATGGCATCTGCGCGTAATGAAAAGGTTTCAGCATTCTTTTGGGCCATTTCGAGAAAACGATTGGTTTCCCTTTCTTTTCTTTCATCTTCAAACTGAAGAGGAGTATCCGTCACATCCAGGGCTACAATTTCACAATCAAGTCTTTGGGCCATCTTCAGGGCATATTCGGTTACTTTTTCCGAATAATCACCGTCCTGCACCATAAGAACCTTGGTGGGAGAATTCGTCTGACCAACAATTTTCGCCATGGCTTCAGCAGCGGCGGAAGGATTGCCGGCAGCCATTGCACCCGGATCAATAGATTCTTCTTTCAGCTTAACAACATTAACTTGTTCGTTTTTATCCTTGCCCATTTTAAACCAGTCAAAAAATGTCATGCCCAACCTCCTATAATTATTTAACAAAAAAAGATTTTCTCATTTATTGTTGCTCTTTGACAGACCTATAATGCAGAGGCCGTGCCACAACAAAAAAATATTTATTTTATCAATAAAAACAAGATATTGAAACCGGAAGGCACATCAAGAGAAAGAGAACCACAAAAACAGACAGCATTGCTTTGTTGCGCAATGCAACTTTCAGAAGAAAAACTGCAAGGATTTTTTATTCTCAAAACATGAACAGGCAGGTTTTCAAACAGGGTAACACGCTGATAAAACAGACATTTAAAAGAAAATGACGGTTACTGTCAGACAAAAAACTATACCCGTTGCACAATGAAGCAGAGTTTCATTGTGCAACGGGTATCCAGCAGAACGGCCATCATGGCGACATCATCAAGTCAGACAAGAACCTTATTTATCAGCTGATCGTCAACTGCATCAACAAGCTCAATATGCAGTTGACCTGTCACATCCTCTGAAAGGGTTTCAATGTCTTCTTCATTCTTATGAGGGAGAAGGACATCGGTAACGCCTGCAGTGCCGGCGGCCAGCAGTTTTTCACGAATGCCGCCTACCGGTAAAATTCGCCCGGTCAGAGTCATTTCTCCTGTTATTGCAACATTTCTGCGCACAGGACGCCCGGTTAAAAGCGAAATAACGGCAATGGCAATGGCAACACCGGCTGATGGCCCGTCTTTTGAAACAGCACCGGCAGGCAGATGTATGTGAATATCACTCTGCTCATAGAAATCTTCGGCAATTCCCAACGAGACGGCGTTGCTTCGTATATAACTGAGAGCGGTCTGGGCTGACTCACGCAGCACTTCCCCCAGGGAACCGGTGAGAATCAGATTCTTGCTGCCCGGCATTTTTAACGCCTCAACGAACATAATCTCACCGCCGAATTGCGTCCAGACAAGACTCGTGACAACGCCCACCGTATCCTGCCCCTCAGAGACTTCCTTTCTGTATTTTCGGGGGCCAAGCAGTTGTGTGATCATTTTTTCATCAATATCTGGAAGCGCTATCTCGCCTTTATTTCTAAGGTAGAGATGAGCCAGCTTCCTGCAGATCGTACCAATTTCTCGGCTAAGCCCCCTTACCCCGGATTCACGGGTATAATCACTGATAAGCTTTGCCATGGCGTTTTCGGAAAAATCAGGTTGTTTACTGGTCAGTCCATTTTCCGCCATCTGCTTCGGCAAAAGATAGCGCTTGGAGATAACAAGCTTCTCCTGCATGGAATAACTTGGAAACGAGATAATCTCCAGACGGTCAAGAAGCGGCCCTGGAAGCTTCTCCATATTATTGGAAGTGGCGATAAACATGACACCGGACAGGTCAAACGGAATTTCCAGGTAGTGATCAGTAAAAGAGGCATTCTGTTCCGGATCAAGCACCTCAAGGAGAACAGAGGCAGGATCGCCCCTGAAATCCTGGCCGACTTTATCAATTTCATCCAGAAGAAAACATGGGTTCATTGTCTGGGCGCGCTTCATCTCGCTGATGACTCTGCCCGGCATGGCCCCAACATAGGTCCGGCGATGCCCTCTGATCTCTGCTTCATCCCTGAGTCCGGCCATGGAGAGGCGGACAAATTTGCGCCCCAGTGCTGTGGCAACGGCATGGCCTATAGAAGTTTTCCCCGTCCCGGGAGGACCGGTAAAACAAAGCACCGGGCCTCTGCTCAATTCAAGCTTTTTTTTCTTTTGCAGGACGTCTTCAACCGTCTGCTTCATATCGTCCAGTTTTACCGGCTTGGAAAGGTAATGGGTCGCCCCTTTACGCATGGCATCAACAGCAGTTGAAACTGTTGCATATCCCGTGACCATAATAATATTTGTCTCAGGAGAGATACGCGCAACATTTTCAATCAGAGTAAGGCCATCCATCTCATCCATCTTGAGATCGGTTATGAGAATATCAAAAAACAAACTCTGCTCAACACGCGTAATCGCCTCTCTGCCGTTCGAGGCCGATTGGACGAAATACCCTTGACCTTCAAAAAAATATTGCAGATTATTACGTGCCACTTCCTCATCGTCAACAATAAGGATCCTGGCTTTTTCCTGTTTCTTGAGGGTTTTTGCGGCAAGAAATTCAAGCACCCGTTCTTTGACAAGCGGCAGCCCGTAATGGTGCTCGTTGAGAACGGTCTCGGCTCGATTAAGATCCAGATTATCTGTGGTATGAGAAAACCAGGGAAGGGAAAGCAACAGTTCGATATAATTTACAGCAATGGAAAACTCCGCGGCAATGGGATCGGTCTTTTCAAGCTTATCAAGCTCGTTCATTGCCTGGGTGGAGACATATTCCGGCAAATCCGTTTTGATTATCTTGTGTTTGAGTTCCTCCACCGGAGAAAAACTCTTCGGACTGACAGACGCCGGAGGAGCCCCCTTTTTTTTATTAAAAAACATTATTATTGAACCTTACTAAAAAAGCCCATCCCGACAAGGAAGAGGGTCAGGATGGGCAAGAAAATTTAACGCGTATCATAGGGCTGAATTAATATTTCAGCCGGTATATCAAGATACTTGTTCAGATTCCGAATCATTCTGAGAGATAAAGGCTTATGGCGATTCAGGACCGAAGATACTGTGCCTGAGCTACCGATATAAATCTTTAAATCCCTGTTGCGAAGGTGCCGTTCTTCCATGACTTTCTTTAAAAAATCTATTGGATCGGGAAAGCTTCTTCTTTCAGGAGCTCTTTTTGCCCTCGCAATATAGGAAATGGTATCGTCAAGCAATGCGTCATTCGGCCTTGTTCCCCTTTTTTCAACAAACTTTCTGATTTCGTGGGACAAGACATTCTGATTCATAACTTTTTCCTTAAAACAATTTACTGTTTACAAGCATATGGCAATAAATGCTAGCGGCATAACCTAATGCCACAACCGGAGCCCATTTAAGATGGGCGCCAAAAGTATAGTGTCCCCGCGCAGATCCCATTAAAGCGACACCTGCGGCTGAACCAATGGACAAAAGACTTCCACCGACGCCGGCGGTCAGGGTAACCAGCAGCCATTGCCCCAGGGACATGGCGGGGTCCATTGTCAGGACAGCAAACATAACCGGGATGTTATCAACAATGGCTGACAAAATACCAACCAGTGTATTGGCCGGAGTGGCACCCAGATCATGGTACATGGAATTTGACACCATGGCCAGATAGCCGAATTGAGACAGGCCGCCTACGCAGAGGATAACTCCATAGAAAAAAAGCAGCGTATCCCACTCAGCTCTTGCCACGCGCCGGAACAGATCAAATGGGGCTGGAACATCTCCATTTGCCCGAACACCCAGGGGATTGTCATACTCCAACTGGCGATGTTCGTGGCGTTTAATGTAGTAACTGAAAAAACCAAGGTAAGAAAGGCCAAGCATCATGCCTGCTGCTGGAGGCATCTCAAGAAAATTATGGAAAGAAACCGCGGTAACGATTGTCATCAAAAAGAGTAAGATGATCCGTTTTGCGCCGAATTTCATCACAACCTTTTCATCGGCAGCATCTGGTCTTTCTTTGCTGATAAAAAAACTCATGATAAAGGCAGGAATCAGCCAGTTGACCAGGGACGGAAGAAAAAGGGCAAAAAACTGGATGAATTGAACCTTACCTGTCTGCCAGACCATAAGAGTTGTAATATCGCCGAAGGGTGAAAATGCTCCACCGGCGTTGGCGCCGACCACGATGTTGATGCAGGCTATGGCAATAAATTTTTTATTGTCCCCGGCCACGGCAAGCACAACAGCTCCCATAAGAAGAGCCGTGGTCAGGTTATCTGCGATCGGCGAAATAACAAATGCCAGCAGGCCTGTTATCCAGAAAACAACGCGCAGGGAAAAGCCCCGTGTCACCAGCCACGAACGCAGCGCCTGAAAAACATTACGCTCTTCCATGGAATTGATGTACGTCATGGCCACCAACAGAAAGAGCATCAGCTCGGAGTATTCCATAATATTATGGAGTATGGCATCATGGATAGCTTCCGGATGCCCCAACTGCTTATACAGGATTGCCAGCAGTACCCAGATTACTCCTGCCGCCAGCATGACAGGTTTACTTTTTCGTAAATGGATTTTCTCTTCAAAAATGACAAGCGTGTAAGCCAGAACAAAGAGAACCAGGGCCGCATACCCATATGGGGATGCGGTAAGATTCCTAACCGTTTCAGCAGCACCTTCCCCGGATGACGCCAGAGCAGGTATGGCTGAAAACAGCGTTACAATAAGCGAATAAAATATTGCTTTCATATGAGACACCTTTCAAAAAGAGGTACGAAATAAATTTCCCCGCACCTCTTTTATTAATAGTCAAAAAACGATGGTATGAATGGGATAAATGGAGAGCATGTCGTGTCTCCTCATCACTCTTAAATACCGAAAAATACAACCATGGCAGCCATCATAACCACCAGGTAAAGAATGGTCATACCGCTTCCTGCCCGGAAATAATCTATGGTCCTATACCCGCCGGGGCGCATAATGAGGGCATTCACCTGGTGAGTTGGCAACACAAAGGTATTTGAACAGGCAACAGCAACAACCATGGCTGCGACCCGCGGGTCAGCTCCGGCAGAGTTGGCCATATTCATGGCCAGGGGCACCATGAGTACGGTTGCACCAACGTTTGAGGCAACCAGGGTAAAGAATGAGGTAAGAATACCGATGACTGTCAACAGAATCAAAGGCGAAACAGATCCCATGGCTCCCATGATTGTTTCAGCAATCAATTTTGCAGCCCCGGTTTTTTCAAAGGCAATACCAAGAGGAATTAACCCGCCAAGCAGAAAGACGGTCATCCAGTCCACTGAATCATAGGCCTCGTCTATGGACAGTACTTTTGTAAGCACCATGGACAGAGCACCGGTAAGGAGTGCAATGGAAAGCTGTACATGAAAGCCGAGAATCATGATAAGAGAAAGAACCAGACTTCCAACAGCAAATTTCACCTTATCCGTACGAAGGATTTCACCCTGAACTTCCTCGGTGAAAACAAGATCTGGTTTTTCTTTGAGAAAATGAAACTTTTCCCACCGTCCCTGCATAAGCAGAGCATCGCCGGGTTGCAGTTTAATTGTTGAGATGCCGCCGACAAATGTTTTGTTCTCCCTGAATATGGCAAGGGGATTCACGCCATAATGTTTGCGGAAAGAAAAATCGCGAAGGGTGCGTCCGGCCAGTTCAGAACGAGGAGAAATGATACCTTCCATAATTCCCGCGTTATTGGGAGAAAGCCCTTCGGCAAAGACGCTGAGATCTTCTTTGATTTCCCAGCCAAATGATTTGGCCATCTTGACAACCAGCTCCGGAGTTCCTTCTACGGCAATGGTATCTCCCCCTGAAATTTTATCGGCAAAATCAGGTGAGAAATTTGTTATGCCCCCTTTTGAAGCGATGGCAACAACGCTTGCAAAGAAAATTGGCCTGATTTCCAGCTCTTCAAGAGTTTTTGGCCCTTTGAAGGATTCGGGGATGGCAATTTCAAAAAGTGTACCAATGTCCTGATAGGTACGTTGTAGATTTCCGGACATGGCGCCGGAACCCCCTTCATCACCCTGCCCGGAAGGAAGAATGAACCTTCCGAAAAGGACAAAATACACGAGGGCGGCAACAATCAGTGCAAGACCTACCGGGGTGACGGAAAAAAGCCCATATGGTTCAATATTCGGGTCTGATATTTTCATTACGTCATTCAGTAGAATGAGGGGACTTGAACCGATCAGGGTGATACAACCGCCGATAATGGCACAAAAGCCCATGGGCATCAGTATCCGGGATACAGGAATATTTGTTTGGCGACAAATACGCTTGGCAGCCGGCATGAATAGCGCTGCAGCACCAATATTCTGCATGAAGCTCGAAATAAAAGCCACAGTTCCGGAAATGAGTACCATAATCCTGCTTTCACTTTTACCGGCAAATTTAAGCAGTACTCTGGCAAGTGAGTTCATGGCTCCGGTTTTATCTAATCCGGCGCCAATAATTATAACGGCAATGATTGAAACGACTGCATTACTCGAAAGACCGCTGATTGCCTCTTTGGGCGTAACCAGGCCAAGAAGTGGCAATAAGATCATCATCAGGATGCCGACAACATCAACACGCACCCATTCAAATACAAACATCAGGATGGCCAGAACAAGCACACCCATGACGAGAATTACTGGTAAAGACATTTCATTTTCCTCTTATATTAAATAAAACCGTATATGTTATTAATTTCTTCTCCACCTCTCTTTCTGGGGATGTGGTGGCCCTGTTGGGTAGTGAGCCGTTCTCCCCGTGGCTCCTGATTCCTCTTCATTTTTTATTTTTTCCAATGTCTGCATCTTAATTATTTCTCCTCCAAAGACGGTTATGCCTCCACTTCTTCGCCTTCACTCCTAACCATCTTCGCCTTTTTGTTTTTTTTCATTAGTGATGACGAATGATCGATGATCTGTGCAACCTGCATGCCATCTTATTTTTTTTCATTTTTTAGTTACGTTCTCTTATTTTTAATATGTGAAAACAGCTTTGATTGAGCATTTCTTTTCAGGATGAAAAGAATCTTTTTTTGTTGCAGAGTGAAACAGGAGAAAGGTTTGCAGCTCTTTTTTAAACTTTGAAGGCATGCTCTTCAAAAAAACCGTAACTTCTGAAAATTTGGTTAAAAACCGAGACAGAAACGCCACACGTGCTACATTATGCAACGTTGCAATAAGACACAGCGTTGCGCGATGCAACACTGTGTCTTATTGTACTAACAGGTTTCTTTTCTACGCTTGACAGAAAATGAGTATATGAGGCTGGCAAATAGTTCTATATAAGGAAAAGAAAAAAAAATGAGCACCAAATCACAAGAATACCACCAATCGGTCTAAAAATTGCTTTGTGACTTTGAAGTTATTGTTACATGGTCAGTCTATATGAGGAGAAGTTTAAATGTTTCAGTTAAACCTACGGCAGAAAATGGTCGCCTGTTTCAGCCTCCAGCTCATTTTTTATGGAGTGCTGGGCGTCACTTTCTTACGAGATTTCGAGATGTTCAATGAAGATGTCACCCTTCTGATGAAAGCTGGAAATCTCAGCAATATCTGTCTTGAAATCAGACGATATGAGAAAAACTTTATTATCAGACAGGACGAAGAGGACTTTAAAACAGTTCTCAATTATATAGACGAGGCGACAAATTATGTCCCCAGCATGCTTATGGACCTTCAGATTATGCCTCACCCCTATTACCTTAATGATCTGTCCGCAAAGCTAAATAAATACAGAATAGTCTTTGACACATACAGACAAACCTGCAGCGTAGACCAGGGGAATGGAGAATGCATTCCACAGGAGGAACTGCGCTCACTCGGCCACGAACTTGTCCAGATAAGTGAAGCTCTTGTCCAGTTTGAGCAACGTAAAATGGTCAATTTCATCAAATCATTCAAGACCAGACTCCTTCGTTCCGTGGCTTTTCTTATAGTTCTGACTGTTTTTACTCTTATTGTCCTTTACAGTAATATCATTCTCCCCCTGAAATCTATTGAAAAGGCGGCAAGACGCGTTGCAAAAGGAACATTCACCCTGTTGGAGGTTTCCGGCGCCTCCAAGAAAAAAGATGAGGTGAGCAGTGTCCTCCATGCCTTTAACAGTATGGTCATGGAACTGGAAGAAAAACAGGAGCAACTTTTTCAGGCCAAGAAACTCTCCTCAATCGGAACTCTTGCTTCCGGAACGGCTCACCAGATAAACAATCCTTTGAATAACATTTCAACCTCCTGCCAGCTGGCACTTTCGGAACTTGACGATGGGAACTGCCAATTTGTTGGAAAAATGCTGAGTACCATTGAACAGGAAACCCAGAGAGCCGGTGAAATTGTCCGGGGATTACTGGAATTTTCCAGGGTCCAGACTTTTGCCATGCATCCTGTATTTTTGAAAGAAATCGTGAAAAATGCCATGCGACTTGTTGCCAGTGAAGTTCCCCCCGGAGTCACCATAACCAAGGACATACCTGAAGACCTTGTTTTAAATCTTGACGAGCAGAAGATGGTGGAGGCACTCCTCAACCTGCTGATAAATGCAATCCAGGCAATATCCCCCCCTCCTGGAACTGTCTCCATCACAGCCACTGTCGACGAGCCCACGGATAAGGCGACCATTATAATTGAAGACACAGGAAAGGGTATTGACGAAGCAGATCTTCACAAAATTTTTGATCCTTTTTTTACCACTAAAAATGTAGATGAAGGAACGGGACTTGGCCTGGCAGTAGTTTATGGAATTATAAAAAAACAAAACGGCTCAACAAGGGTAGAATCAGTGAAAGGAGAGGGAACACGATTTATCATCACATTGCCGGTCTGCCACGAGCCTGCACGGCTTCGAAACGAATCTGTTATAAAAAATTAGCGAGAAAAAAATGCCAGACCAGACAATACGCATACTTCTGGTTGATGACGAGGTTATCAATCTTGAAAACATAAGCCACTTTTTAGCCACTAAAGGCTATATTGTCGAAACCGCCGCAAACGGCACAGAGGCTGTTGGAAAGCTTTCCCATGAAAGCTTTGACCTTGTTATTACTGATCTGAAAATGGGCGACATGGACGGCGTACAGGTCATGCATGCCACAAAAGAACTGCAGCCCGACGCAGAAGTCATCATCATAACAGGATATGCCACCATTGATTCGGCTGTGAATGCCATGGCACAGGGCGCTTTTTATTATCTTCCTAAACCGATAAAATTAAAAGAGCTGCACACCTTTGTCCAGAAAGCCATGGAAAAAACGCTGCTGAAACGGGAGATTACCCGCCTGCAGCAACGAATAAAAGCCAAAAAAGGGGTAACGCAGTTTGTCGGGCACAATCCCGCTATCCTGAGACTGAAAGATTCCATTGCCCAATTTGCCCAGCTTGACTGCAATGTGCTCATAACAGGGGAAACAGGCACCGGCAAGGAGCTTGTGGCTCGAACAATCTACGAGCTCAGCCCCAGGTCAAACAGGCGATTCCTGCCCATCAACTGTGGTGCCATGACCGAGGAACTCATGCTCAATGAACTCTTCGGCCATGAAAAAGAGGCCTTTACCGGGGCGGCAAAAATGCGTAAAGGGCTGTTGGAATCAGCCAATGGAGGAGTTGTTCTTTTTGATGAAATCGGCGAAATGCCAATCCCAATGCAGGTGAAATTGCTCCGCGTTCTGCAGGAGAAGAAAATTTTGCGCGTTGGCGGCACACAGGAGATACCTATTGATGTGAGAATCCTTGCTGCCACGAATCGCGACCTTCTTGATGAGGCAAGAAAGGGTGATTTCAGACAGGACCTTTATTACCGTCTCAATGTTGTCTCTCTTCACATACCACCGCTCAGGGAACGCAAAGACGATATCCCTCTCCTTGTAAACCATTTTCTTGCCAAATATTCTACCCCGGAAGGCTCAATTCGCAGTATTTCCCCGGAAGCACTGTTGCGGCTGCAGTCATATGATTTTCCAGGAAATGCCCGGGAACTTGAAAATATTATTGAACGATCACTGGCAATATGCGGGGAATCTGACGTTGACGCCCATCACCTTCCTGCCGAACTCGGTAACTATCAGTCATATCAGACACCCCCTCCTCAGCCAGACCAGAATTTAGGGCAACCTCAAAGCCTTGAAGACAACGAGAGAGAATACATACTCTCCGTTCTGCAAAGTGTGGATGGCAATAAAACACAGGCAGCCAAAATTATCGGCATAGACAGGGTTTCTTTATGGCGAAAGATTAAACGGTATAAAAATAAAGGACATGATGTTGATAAATATCTGCAGAAAAAAGAATAGCCAGTTTGTAGAAATCGCTAAAAATGACTTCTTCCGAGCCAGACGGCAAAAGTTTTTCCCTTCACCACCCACCCCCCATTTTCACTTGCCATAACGGCCTTATCAAAGCACAACTGGTTTAGTTGACGCAGAAAGAATAGTCAAGACAAGAATCAACCTATCTATCCCACACACCTGGCACCTCAACTTACATTTTAGGCGTAGCGGCTATTTAAAGTAATTCAACAAGGCATGCAGGGTGGTAAGCGGATGGGGAGGACAGCCCGGAATATAGAGATCAACCGGAATAAGGCTGTCAAGGTCACCGACAATCTCATCACTGCCATAAAAAGGGCCGCCTGAAATGGAACAGGCACCGCTGGCAATAACTACTTTTGGTGAAGGAACTGCTTCAAATGTAGAAATCACCGCTGCCTTCATATTCCGTGAAATCGGGCCGGTTACATGGATACCATCGGCATGGCGGGGAGATGCGACAAACTGGATACCAAAACGAGCCAGATCAAAGAAAGGCGTATTTAAAACGTTGGTGTCTGCCTCACAGGCATTGCACCCTGCTGCAGATATCTGGCGCAACTGAAGGGAGCGCCCGAACAGTTTCTTGAAATGCTTCTTTGAGTGCTCAGCAAGCTCAGGCAAGCTCCCGCCTGTGAGCAAATCACTTTTGTTTGCAACACCCAACTCAAAATTCTGGCTGAACTGAATAAATTTTCCCCCTGACAGAGTCTCACATAACCCGCAGAAAACACACCTGCCCAGATCAATTTTTTTGCTTTGAGCATCAATAGCGTCTTGAGGGCAGCTGTCAGCACAGAGCTTGACAAGGGCCTGATCACAATTTGAATCTATTCTGGGCAGTCCGCGAAATCTTTTATAGAGAGAAATAGGCTCCTTGGGGTATTTAGATGTCCGGTGGCCCTGTTCCAGTCGATTTTTTATTACTTCATACATAACAACACCTTAAATGTCTCATAACAGCTGAGATTCTCTTATAAATCAAATCCGCAGTAAGAGAGGTTAAAACTCTTATTGCACAGAGGAAAATCGGAAATCCCTTCATCTCTCAAGGACAAGGCCAGGCCGGTCCAGTTATGGAAAGAGGGATCCTTGACCTTGTAGCGCAGGAGGTTGCCGGCATCATCGGTCAGCAGACAGTGTGAGATCTCACCGCGCCAGCCCTCATTAATGGTGACAACGAAAGAAGCAGGAGCAAGTTGGTATTCGCGGGGTCGGTATGCCTCCGCCTCAACTTTGCGTTCAAGAAGAGTATTAATCAAATCAGTAGAATGCATAATCTCCTCTCGACGCACTGTAGCACGGGAGCAGACATCTCCATCTGTTTTTTCATTTTTATTGGCAGGAAGATCGTCATAACACTCTGTCGGGAAACTGACTCTGGAATCATAGGCTAAACCGCAAGCACGGCCTGCATAGCCGACCAAACCAATTTTTTCGGCATTTTCATAGCTTACTTTTCCCGTATCCTCAAAACGAGCGGCTACTGTGTGGGCGGAGAAAATCAGCTCACTTACATGCTCAACCTCTGGAGTAAGTTCAGCTAATTTTTCGGAGAGCAGCTTCACCTGCTCGTCACCCATAACATGTGTCACGCCGCCGGGCCTTACAAGCCCCCGGCCAAAACGGCTGCCGCCAAGAATCTGGGTTAAATTGAGATACTCACCCCTGATCCGACCGAAATAAGCGGCTGGAGGATTAAAAGCGACATCAAGGCTCAAGGCGCCGAGATCACCTATATGATTTGCGATACGTTCAAGTTCCAGAGCAATTGTCCTGACAATACTGGCACCTTCATCAACCGACAGACCAGCAAGTGCTTCAACAGCTTGACAGTGACAGAGATTGTGGCCAATAGTCGTATCTCCGGCTATGGTTTCCGCAATGATCGGCAGTCGCTTAGCCGGCACGCTTTGCATGAGAGTCTCTACACTCCGATGCTGATAGCCAAGTTGAATTTCCAGGTGGAAAACCCGCTCACCAACACATTGAAAACGAAAATGACCAGGCTCGATAATTCCGGCATGAACGGGCCCAACGGCCACTTCATGGACCGTCTCACCTTCAACTGTGAAATAAGGATAATTGCCAGGAATATCAAAATTATAATTGTTTCCAAAGGCATCCGGCTTGCGGTTGTAATTGGCGTGATAGCGAACCATTTTCAACCATGGATGCCCATCCGGCTTCACCCCGTATTGCTCGGCAATCTCCCTTTCAAACATATGAAATTTTTCATTTTCTTTTGTTAGAGAGGAAAAACTGCCTTCAACATCACAGCCGGTTACGTAGAGGGCATCATTTGCCTCATTGCGCAACACGGCAAGAAGTTTACTTTGACCGTTATCGACATAGGCAAAAAATTGAACAATATTTCCGCCTTCATTGGCAAATTGAACTAATTCCCGACGAAAACTCTCAAAAGGTATATTGGGTATATTTTCCCGGTCAACCCTTTGCCCATTGCTTATTTTCAGGAGGTTATCCATTGACTCCACCTCCAATAGTGGAAACTGCATCTAAAATTGTTTGATAAAGACTGTCCGGCATCCATACACAAAGAATTATTGAAGCCAGTAGCAGGGCATAGGATGGAGCAACTCGTACAAAATTTTCCTGCACCAGGATTTCATCTTCATATTTACCAAATGACATCCTCATTACCAGTCGCGACGCACCGGCAAAAATAACAACGAGAGCAAAGATGAAAACGCTGATACTTATGTGCCTTCCCTGCTGAAATGCTCCGAGAATAATCAGAATTTCACTGATAAAAATACCAAAAGGAGGAAAGCCCGATATCCCGGCAAATCCAGCAAAAAAGGAGGCGAACGTCTTGGGCATAAGCTTGGCCAAATTGCCTGTGCGATCAATCAGCTTGCTGCCGTAGCCAAGCAGGATATTGCCTGAAGAAAGAAAGAGAGACGATTTGATCAATGAATGATGAATAAGATGAAGCATGGCTCCATACGTTGCCAGCCCTCCGACTCCAACACCAAAAGCAATAATCCCCATATTTTCGATACTTGAGTAGGCCAGCATTCGTTTGTAACCGGTCTGGTTGTAAATAAAAACAGCAGCAATCAGCATGGAAAGCAGTCCAAAGCCAATCAAAAGGTTACTGGAGAAATCACCAAGTCCGGCAGCATAAAGCAAATTGTGGCTCCGATATACTCCAAGAAATGCACAGTTAAGCAAGGCACCTGAAAGCAGAGCTGAAGCAGGGCTTGGTGCTTCGCTGTGGGCGTCAGGCAACCAGGTATGCATTGGAGCCAAACCCATCTTCGTGCCGTAGCCGATTATGGTAAAAATAAAGCCGGCTTTGAGCCAAACAGGATCAAGCCTGTCCGCCACACTCGCTAATGAACTGAAAGTAATGGGCACATGGATATTGCCGATATCCATGGCCAAAACGATAAAGAAGCAGCCGAGAAGAGCCAGGGCAATGCCTACGGAACAGATGAGAACATATTTCCAGGTTGCCTCCAGGGCTGATTTTGACCGGTGCAGAAAGATCAAAGGAGCGCTCATTAACGTAGTGGCTTCGATAGCAATCCACAGAACAATGAGGTGGTCGGCAAGTGCCACCATGCTCATGGAGGACAGGAAAAACAGGGTGCAGCCGATGTAAATGGGCTCGCTGGATATGTCAGCCTCACTCATATAGGAAACGGCATATATTGATATAAACAAAAAGATAAACGACGTGACCAGAAGCACGAGAAGACCTTCAGGCGTAGCGGAAAAATAGCGAGTAAGGCCAGGTGTTATCTTTCCCATCCAGCCGAAAATAGAGAGCTGCAGGTGCAGGAAAGCAGTAACAACAAGAATCATCCGCCCCAGCTTAACAGGCAGGAACATTGCAAATATTCCGGTAAACAGAGGGATAAGGCATGCAAATTCTAACATATTTTCAGTCCTTTAATTGGCCAAGTAAACCTGTATCAACATCATCAAAGGCTCTATTGATATTATGCAGGACAATTCCCATGATCATAATACCAACGAGCAAATCCAGTAAAACGCCAAATTCAACAACATAAAGAGTATGGGTCTGCTTTGCGAGCGCAGTACCAATAAGATAAATACCGTTTTCCATCATCAGGTAGCCAATGACCTGAGTGATGGCTTTGTAGCGAGTCATCAGCAGAAAAAGCCCGGAGGCTAAAGTTGTGACGGCAGTAACCATGAGCAGAACATGCTCGTCGGGGAGTGAATTTTGCAAACTGTCGGCGATAAAGGCTGACAGCAATATAAAGATCAAACCGGCGAAAACTGAAGCATGATAGCCGACAATAGGCTCGACCTCTCGCTGGATCTTCACCTTTTTAACAGCCACAAACATAAATCCCGGGATAAGAAAGCCCTTAATGAGAATCATGATCTGCAAAAAAAGCAGGGTACCGATCGCCATATCGGCATGGTGCTCCAGAAAGATTGGAATCAATGATACGGCTATTCCCTGAAAAGCCATGATCTTCACAAGACTCATAAGCCTGTTAGAGGCCAGAGACATGAGAACCGAAAGCAGAACCAAGGAAAGGAGAGCATCGGATAAGTGGATCATTAGAGAAACTCCATGGTAAGTATGGTAACAAAAAAGACCAGAGCAAAAGAGGTCAGGATGAACTTTGGAACCAGATTCATTTTATATCTGGCGGTAATTGATTCGACTGTACCTATAGTTACGTAAATCAGGCCTACAATTACATAAAATATGAGCCCATTCAGAAAAACATTGCCCACCTGAAAGGGATACAACAGCCTGGCAACAAAAGCGGAATAAAAGAGCAGCTTGAAGTAGGCGCCAAGCTCGATTAAAGCCAGGTCCGGGCCGCTGTGATCGAGAATCATCACCTCATGAATCATGGTCAATTCAAGATGCGTGGCCGGGTCATCAACCGGAACCCTGGAGTTCTCAGTGAGCAACACAATGAAAAGACCAACAACGATAAGCAGCAACAATGCGCCATGCTCACTCAAGAGACTGATGGCATGACTTCCGGAAAAGAATTCCGCAAAGCTCATTGAACCGGTAAGACGATAAAAAAGGATAAGGATGGCAAAAACAGTGGCCTCTGCCAGTGTAGAGAAAAATGCTTCCCTGGCAGCACCCATGCCCTCAAAGGGAGATGCCGTATCAAGTGCGGCTAAAATGGTAAAGAAACGACCAAGCCCCATGAGATAAAAAAGAATGATGACATCGCCATGAAACGAGAAAACCGGATCAATTCCGGCCATGGGAAAAAAGAGGAGCATCATCAGACTGGTAGAAAACCCGACGACAGGTCCCATCTTGAAAACAAAACTGGTGCTGGTGCTATAAACCGAACCTTTGCGGAACAATTTAAGCATTGTGTAATAATTGATGAGCAGAGGCGGCCCCTGTTTACCTGCAAAATACGCTTTGACCTTCTGAATAACCGCCGCCAGCAGGGGGGCAATGCAAACTGCTATACAAAATGAAAGTATGGATTCCATCAATAACCTCTAAATGGTTTTAATTGGCATCTTGACTGCTATAAAAAGAGGAGCAGCACCACAATCGCCAGGATAATATAGGAGATATAGAGCTGAATATTACCATGCTGAATCCAGCGCAGTTTTCCCATCAACTGCAGAAGTGGCATGATCAGCATTTTGTCGGAATTGACTTCTGCAAAATCATCAACTTGGGTTCCATAGGTGGTTTTTCCCGGAAAAATCTTGCGAATACCGGAATACATTTTTCTGACCGGGACAAAAGGCCGATAAAAATCGATCATTTCTGCGGCATAAGAGGTGCCGGTATACTGCATACGAACTGTTCCCTGGGTAAAACCGCACCCCCAGGTTGGGCTGCTGCCGATCTCTTTTTTGATATAAAGAATTTTCCGAAACACGGTGACAGCAATAAAAACACCAACAAACAATGCTGCCGTATTGGCAATATTCCGAAGCATCACCATGAATGATGCCGTATCATATCCTCCGAGAAATGTAATGTCGCTGACTCCCAAAAAGGCCAGACGAACAAATGGTTCCGGCAGCACACCTATCACCAGGCAGGCGACAGCCAGCAGCACCATGATAAACCGCATGGAGAACCCTGCTTCACTGGCGTTGGCAGCCATTTCCGTACGTGGCTCACCCAAAAAGGCAAGCCCGACAACCTTTGTGAAGCAGGCTGAGGCAAGACCTCCGATAATTGCCAGGGAAATGATAGCGAGTATGGACAGGATAAATGAGTAGCGTTGCAGCCCTATACCCTGAAAACTTCCGTAATAGATAAGAAACTCTCCGATAAAACCGCTGAATGGGGGCAAACCGGAGATTGCCACGGACCCGGCCAGGAAGGACTTACCCGTGGTTGGCATTCGCTTGATCAACCCGCCGAGCAAGTCAATATTTTTCGTTTTGGCCTTATGCAACACCGCCCCAGCCCCCATAAAGAGCAGGGATTTAAAAATTGAATGATTGAAAACATGCATAAGGGCGCCGGTAAATCCAAAAAAAGCCATGCCCAGATTTTTTTCCGTAACACCGATCATGCCTATACCAAGACCAATCAGAATTATGCCGATATTTTCCACACTACTATAAGCCAACAGTTTTTTGATATCCTGATTGGCCAGGGCATAAACCACGCCGAGAACACCGGTAACCATTCCGGTGACAACGACAATCTGACCGATTATCGGGGTTGACGCCTCCAGTAGAAGATAAATGCGTATTATTCCGTAAATACCCATTTTAATCATCACCCCCGACATGATTGCGGAGATATGACTTGGAGCCGCCGGATGAGCATAAGGCAACCAGATGTGCAGAGGAAAAATACCGGCCTTTGAGCCAAAGCCGATAAATGCGAGAACAAACACCAGCAATTTGGCACTTTCAGGAATCTGTGAAATTGAATCAAAATTAAAACTACCCGTATGACTAAAAATAACGGCAAAGGCGGCAAACAGAAACATGGCGCCGGCCTGGGCAAATATAAAATAGAGATAGCCGGCCCTCCTGTTTGCCTTGACCTCATAGTCAAATACCACCAGAAAATAGGAAGAAAGTGACATAATCTCCCAGGCCAGGGCAAAAGTAACGATATTGGCGGCTGAAACAACCAGCGCCATAGAGGCCACCAGCACGGAAAAGAAAAAATAGTTTACAGCTGTCCGGAGAGCTTTCTCTTTGTTTTCCATATAGTGAAAGCTGTAGAGTAAGGCGAGAGGGGAAACAACAAAGATGGGAATAAGAAAAAAAGTTGATACGCTGTCAAGCTTAAAAGAGAGAGTGAAAATATGCAACCAGTCCCACGATGCAGTAGCAGCACTACTCGAATTGAGCAAGCGCGACAAGGATGAAAAGAGCCCAACAAGACAGCCGGCGGAAATAGTCACTATGACAGCAATTTTCATCAGAACAAATTGTCGGGACAGAAAAAGTGCTATAAAACCGCCGGCAAAAATAACGGATAGGGACAGAAACAGAGTGTCCATCAATTCTCCTCTCAAAAAAGTCAAACAATATTAACAAGTTAAGAACAAAACCCAAAGAATACTGTTCTACAATGAAAATGCTTTACTTAATTCACTTGTAGATTTGGGAAATAAATTTCGGCACAACTTAGGATATAACTTTCGATAACAGTATCGAAGTCGGCTGCGGTGAGCTCGTATCTATACTCCTATCGTCGTCGGTCATGGGTCAGGTGGCAAAGACGCACTGGCGACATGGCTGGCGGCGCTTGTGGGTCATATCAATAGCTCTTTTTTTGCAAATGTCAAGAAAATTATGAAGAAATTAAAGAGTTATTCAGCTTGATGTGGATTTTCATATTTTTCTGACATTTGCAAACCAGGACAAAATTCTGCCGGGTAATTCAGGGTGACGGACAAAACAGCCACATTTATTCATTGGTGTAAAACTTTTGACAGTTTTACACCAATGAATAAATGTGGCTGGAATCATCGTATGCTTTCTAATTCTTTTTGGGATTGCGGATATCAAAATGGGGCGCTTTCAGCATACGGCCAATCTCTACTTTTAAATCAGCCTGATCCGGGTTAACGCTTTCCTGCTCAGTAAGCATTGCAAAAAGTTTATCCTGTTCAATGGTGTGTTGATACTCTTTCGGGGTCCCATCCTTTAATTGAATATGGGCGGCCCAGGGTACAAAATAGGTAGTCGCCGGGAACCCCTCAAATTCTGAGATATCAACATTAAGGCCCGCCACATAGAGAAGATTCTTGCCCTGGTAATCAACACCCCGCCGTATAGACTCCACAGTCCTGGCAAATTCCAGCTGGATGTTGATTTTTGCTGCCCGCAAGGGAGGGTTCTTGGCGGTGACGATGGTGGGCATGAATTCAATGAGGTTTCTTTCAAGGAGAATGGACTCATCGGTTTCATGGAGATCTTCACGGAAATAGAAAAGGTCGTCTGTGAGGTTCGTACCAATACTCTCCCCTTCACCACCCTTCCATGTATAGCCGGTGGAATCAATGCGTTTTACGAAGTCTTCGGTAAGCTCGTAAGAATGGGTAGTGCTGAATGTCGCCGCCGGCAGAATATGTCCGTTGTCCGACATTTTAGCGATATTTTCCAAGCGAAGCACCAAACCATTCTTTACTGGATGAGAGAAAAAATCGATAAAAGAATTTTTAACCGTGATCAAGTGCCTGCCTTTGTCGTCGCGCAGTAAAAAGATGCGATCTTGGGCAAACTCGTATTGCTCAAGATATGGGGTAATAACATGTGTTATCTTCCCGCAGGAATTAGATATACATGTGCCTTTCATTTTAGGCCGGATGCATTTCCCATAAACACCTGTACCCGGATCATAACCAACATGGCTGGCCTGGACAATGACAGAGTCTTCGCCATGATGGGCATGGGGACCATGACGGTCAATGGCGACTATGCCGCCGACCCGGCCATGATTAAAGGGAAAGGTACCGAAATGTTTGGTCAACAGGATTATGGGCCACCCCTGGTTTTCATCTGAGCAAAATGCCCTGGACGGCATTATCAGATCTTTTCGGAAACCAAGGCTCATACAAAGATTATAGAGTTGAGGAACAAACTCAGGATACGGAATAGCCAAGCCATCAACTTTGAACGGTGCGCTTTGGCGAATAATACTTGGATTAAGAAATCTATAGGGCATGTTGTTTTCCTCCTCTACTATGGATTTTTAATCATTTGCTGGAGCTGCGTTCTTTAATATAAATATGTACTTGATTTCCATTGAATAATTACTGAATATCAATTCAGTAATTAAAATTTACCTACCATAATAAATCATAATTGCCACTATTATTCATAAATGAGTAAAAAAAATATTCAGGAAAATGTTAAAAACCGCTTTCTCTGATGAAGACGGCAACAACTCTTTTCCAGGCCGAAGCAAGAAGACTTCTTTCGCCTCCCTTGAGCACCACCTTCCCCCTGACAACCTGGTCCGGCCGATCCGGCGCACTCGGCCTCAGAGTGAGCCGATACAGGCTTTTATGCGTCTTCATCCTTTTTTCTTCCCTGCTAATCTGAACGCCTATTTCCCCTCCATAGGTCGAGGCGAGATAGGGTTCCTGCAGATAGACCGTGGCAGTGGGATCAATTTGCGCGACCCGGCATTTCATGGGACCAGAGTCCTTGTTTTCAGGGAAAAATCGCCCTTCATTGCCAACCTCAATTGAGCCAAGATGGCTTTCATCAACATAGGCTTCAACAATGAATCGGGAACGATCCACAAGTAAGCCAAGAAGCTGTCTGCTGTCCAGCCAGAGACCTACTCTAAGTCCCTTAACCACATCCTGCAGTGTGCCATCCATACGAGCTCTCACCTGTAGTCGCTTTTTCTGCTTTCGATGGGCGCTAAGCTCTGTGAGGCATTCAGCCAGTTGATTTTCCAAAATTTTCTGCGACTCAAGCAGTTCCCGACCAGTGGACTGCTGCTTTATCCTGTTTTCAAGATCCTGACACAGGGTGACGGACTGTTTTTCCAGGTAGTCGATCTCAGGATTACTCAAAGAAAAAAGCAGATCCCCCTTTTTAACATCCTGCCCTTCTGTTGCATGAATTTCCTCAATTCTGCCGGAAAACGGCGTATATATCTGCCAATAGGCCTCTGCCTTAAAAAGTGCCGGCATCTCGACTTTTGCATGCCTGGGAACGACAACAAAGGCGACAATCCCTGAAAAAAACAACATGGAAACAATAATATTATGACGGCAGGAACCTATTGATCTTCTTTGCTGCCACCAGACTCCCATCTCCCGCAGGACGGGCAGGGCAATGAACCAGCAGATTTCGACAAGGAAAAGAAAAATACCAAGAACCTTGAAAAAGAAATGGTAGACAGTCAAGGCAATACCTGTAAAAAGAAAAACTCTGTAGATCCAGACGCCATATGCATAGGCAATAAGAAACAGATTGCGGTCCGCACCGAAATCCTCAGGGATTTCCTGCCGAATTCCCAGAAGAAGTTTGCGAAGATGCCATTTCCCCAAATCAAAGGATCTGTCCTGGAGATTCGGGATATCCAGGTAATCAGACAGGAGAAAATATCCGTCAAAACGCATAAAGGGATTGAGATTCCATAACACTGAGGTAACCCAGGATACAGTGGCCACGATAAAGCAGGCGCTTCTCAATGGGGAATCAGGCAGAAAATTCCACAGAAAGGTCGCCACAACGGCAAGCAGTAATTCACTGAGAGCTCCAGCGGCCACGATGGACAAACGATGGTTGCGATTCGTCAACTTCCACGACTCAGTGGTATCGGAATAGAGAATAGGCCAGAGGACGAGAAAGGCCACACCCATGGTGGGCACTTTCACCCCATAGTACTTGGCGGTATAGGCATGACCAAGCTCATGGACAACTTTAACCAGAATGAGGGTGACGGCATAGAGCAGAAAACCTCTGGCAGTAAAAAAAGAGGGAAAAGTATGAATGAACGTCTGCCATTGTCGGGTGACCATATATATGCCGGCAAGTGCACCGAGAGCCAGAAAGGTCAAGAAAATCCTGCTCACCAGAAAACGGGCCATTGGCAGCGTGGAAGACAGAAAGCGGTCCGGCTGCAGCAGAGGAATACGAATAAAAAGATAATTGTGCAGCAGCCAGGTAAGGAATTTCTTTTTCTTGGTCATTCTGGCCTGGAGCAGGGCCTGCACCTCAGGACTTCCGGCTTCCAGCAGACAGTTCAGCAGTAAAAATTGCTGCAGGGACAGGACTTCCTCTTCATCGGTATGGAGGGTTGTTTCGTCGTTCACCCTTGAAACCAGATCGCCAACCGTCACCAAGTTTGACTTTGCCGTGGACCAGCGGGCCAGCAGTTCAAACTCCAGCCAGCCTATCCGGAAAAAAGTATTGCGAACTCGGTCGTGCAGGCTCCAGCTGGGAGAGCCATCCTCGGCAACAGGTCCGGGAAGAAGCTGCAGGTCTTCCCGCAGGGGCAAAACAAAGCTCTCACTGTCCGGCACCGTCATTACCATAGGAGCCATATCATATCCCCAGGGTTTGCCTCAGAAAAGTCAGAGGTCGACGCAGCAGATAATAGTAAAACGGCACACTTTTCCCATAAATTTTCGCTGTACCCCGCAGCCCTATGCGGGGAACCTCCTGCTCCGTGCTCAACGAGACCTTGAGCCTGAAGGCGAGTATCCCCTCCGGAGTAATGCTTGCCTCGTATGATGCCTGACGGAGAGCAGCTTCAATGGGGCGATCAGGTCTGATATTTAAAAAAAGAAGCACCTCAGCGCCTTTCTGCAGATTAATGGCATCTTCAACAGGCAACCAGACATCGCCCTCCACACGGGCCGGGTCCGCGATGGTCAAAATCTTTTCACCAACGACCACAGGCTTTCCAAGCCAGTCGCCCACTTCCGAGAAAACGACAATGCCATCCTGTTCAGCCTGAATCTCAGACTGCTTAAGCAGTTCCGCCATATAGGCGACCTCTGCCTTTTTTCGATCTATCTCTGCCTCCAGATGACGGATCTCTCCGCGACTCTGTGCATCGGCAAAAGACTTCTGGCTTATGCGCCGGTATTCAGCTTCCACAACGGCAAGGCCTTTACGTGAAACCTCATAGTCATTGCGCATGGCAGTATCATCCAGGGAAAAAAGCAGATCTCCCTTTTTGACCGGCTGATTGGGAAGCACATGAAACTGACTGATTACCCCGCTTATCGGTGCTGAAACGAGATAGGGAGCAGAAGGGACAATTTCAACAGGGGCAAGGGCCGACAACCGCACAGGTTGATCAAAAACAAAAAGAACAAGTACGATAAGCAAGAGCTGCACTATGCCCTTGCGCGAAGAACGGGTCAAACGCTTTACCAGACTCCGCCTCGGTCCTTTCAAGGCCATCCAGGCGTGGGCATAGGCCTCTGCAAGTCGGCTGACAACTGCAACCTGGGCCTCTTCCCATTGGGCTTCTCCGATAAAAAGAAGACCGCCGGGAAAGTCTCCATCCAGAGTAACAAGGGGACACCAGAGAACAAAGGTATTAAGCCATTCATCCCAGCCCTCCCGAAGCTTCTCAGGCAGCTCCTCGGGATCAATGAGACGGCTTTCCTTTTTCCAGGACTGCCGATTGATGTGGATTAAAAGTTTTTTAATATAACTCAGAAAGGGGGCATTGCGATCCGGACGGTCAAGACCGGAAACTGCCTCGACCTGCACCTTTCCAACCGCGCTGTGACGCCAGAAAATGGCCTGACGATAATGAAGAAGCCGATACGTTTCATTTACAACGACAAAGGAAAACTCTGCGGGATTTTTGGCACGTCTGGCCTGCTGTTCGAGCTGAATAAGGGTACTGAGCAGAAGAATCTGTTGTTCCTGGGAGGCCATAGGGTCGCGTCAAGCTTGAATTATCATGTAAGGTCGGCATAAACACGCCGACTCAGGTGTGCAGGAAAGGGGTTCCAGATCTACGAAAGCGATACGTCCTTACCACTCCAACCCCTCGCCTTTCATCATTTTACTTTTTTAAAAGACGCGGTGCCACTCATTCCGGCCAGAAGTTCAGGATGATTCCCCTTGATCTTTGCTCTCATCTCAATGGTCTGACTCACCGGATCCACTTTGGCTCCATGCACTGTAATTGCCGCACTATACGTTTTCCCTGTTTCGTCAATTTTCACAGTAAAACCGGTTCCGGATTTCAACCATGCCAACCATTCAGAGGGCACAAAAAGTTGCAGGCTGAGATTGATATTATCGACAATTTCGAGCAATGGCTGCCCAGGGGCAATGTGCTCATATGGACTTGCCTGACGGCTTATAACCTGCCCGGCAAAGGGGGCCTTGACACTGCATTTTCGCTGCTTGACCTCCCAGAAACTCACCTCAGCCCTGGCCTTTTCCAGCCTGGCTTCCGAGACGGCAACCTCAAGATCACTAATCGATTTGTAGCCCTGCAGACGAGTGTTTACCTGGTGTACCTGCTCAGCCTCCTGCAAATCCGCCCTGGCCTTTCTTGCTTCAGCGTTTAATGTATCACAATCAAATTCAATCAAAACCTGATCTTTTTTAAAGTGATCCCCGATATCAACGTTCATCTTTCTAATGGTGGCCGGGATCTCACCGGAGATGGACAACTCAAGTTCCGGCACGAGCAATGCCCGTATCAGTTCGAGAGAAAATCCCACAGACGGATAAAAGCACAGAAACAGGAAACCTGCAATAAAGGGAAGAAGCACTCCCCGAAGAAAAATCAAATATTTACTCATTTGTATCAGGGGCCGTTAAATCCACCCGCACCGATGAGCCGCTGTTCGGATATGGCAGAAAGACAAGTCCGGTTCCCGGCCTGAAACCATGTGCCACCAGCGGCACCTTGACACCTGATCCCCATCCGGCCATCAGTTGCGTCTGAGATACAGCGTTTCTCGGCATCCCTTTTGAAACAAGCTGCACACGATGAGGATCATAAAGAGATTCATCAACCGGGAGTAATACGTTTCCGCCCCCCATGCTTTCCGCCTTCATGGACACCCTTGCCGAATCATCTCCGGACATGTGCCCCGCTGTGTCCGGAGCCATATCCTGTTGTAATTCCTGCTCAACAAATCTCTTGCTTGCCACAGGAGGAAGCATGATGGGCTGGCCACTCCCGGCGGGACTCGCACTCTGATTCAGCCAGTCATAATCATAGGAAACCGTGGACGCCTTGCTTTCAGAGGCAGGGAGATTGAGACCTTTATCAAAGGCGGCAAGAATCGAAGCTACCCCCGTGTCATCCAGGTCATCAACATCATCGCTCTGTTCCCCCAGATAGTTCACAAGTTTGTCCCATCTTTCAAATGACGTATTCAGGGTTTCAGCCATTAACGTCAGATTGGTTGTCTGCACGCCTTCCGGCAATGGATCAAGACCAAGGGAATTAAAAAGACGCCCGGCGGCATTCTGCATTTCCGCATAGGCCATATAATGACGCAGTCGGGCAACCATGGCATTGGTAGCACTCCTGATGGCGGTAAGCTCATCACCCCGTCCCGCGACATTTTCAAAAATAACCTGTTCGTTTAGCTTGCTGTTTATCTCGTCAAGCTTGCGGTTGACCAGATATTGACGTTTTGTCAAATGATAATGCTGATGGGCAAGGCGCACCTGCAGCATGATTGCCATGCTCATAGCCTGACGCCGCAAATCAACGAGATCCTTCTGCGCCTTCGCCGCCTTGATTTTAGCAGGTCCTGAAAACAGGTTAAAGATTTTATAGGAGATAAAGGTACCGGCGTTCCACCACTCTTTATTATAGAGGAACTCATTGGAATCATAATTGTAGCCCCCCTGCAGATCAAGGCCGGGCAACATCTGCAGCATGGCTTTACGCACGTCAAGGGCACTGATACGGGCGTTATAATCTTCCTGGCGCAACTCGGGACGCGAAATAAGAGCAAGCTGCTCAAGGGCATTTATATGCGATGCAAAGCCGGGCACTTCCGGGGTATCCCATTTGGGTTCGGCTAAATTATAAGTGGTTCCGGGGGGCAGGTTCATGAGAGAGGCCAACTCAACCTTGGCAGGACTGAGGCGCTGGATAAGCTCCCACAGCATACGGATATTTTCCAAAAGAGCACGCTGGTACTCCAGGGACTCTTTGGGTGCCTCAAGCCCCTCCTCGGTCATTTGCCGGGAACGCTTCAAGGCCGATTTACTCCGGTCCAGCAGGGCAACCATATCCTTGACCAGATGTTCGGCACAGACTGCCCGCCAATAGGCATACCGAACATCCTGGATAATATTCTGCACAACTTTGCGTCGCCTCTCTTCAATAATCAAGGCCTGGTCCGCCTGTTGTTTGGTTCGCAGATAACTGACCCCGAAATCAAGAACATTCCAGACAATTTTTATTTCAGAGGTCCGGATATCCTTTTCCTGTGAAGAAGAGGAGACAAGCGACTCCGTGCCGTCCAGGAGAGACTGGCTGTTGGAACCAAGATCATTGCTGCGGCTGGTGTAGCCCGCAGAAGCCGTTATGTCAGGCAGAAGATCATAACGGGCAACGGTCAGCTGCTTATTGGCCAGGGCAATTTCCATCATCTTGAGACGATGATCAAGATTATACTGAATTGCCCGGGCCATAGCTTCATTCAGGGTGATGGGAACATCACCCACCGACAGCTGGTCGGCGTGCATGGTCATCAGGTCTTCATCTGCCCGTTGTTCGATTTCCCGGCTGGTCAAAGGGTCCGTTGATACAGCGCAGGAACAGAGGAACAGCGACATCATTACCAGAAGAATAGGATTTCTCATAGGTCGTCTACCATTTTTGACGGTCTCGTATTTATGCCCTTTAGGGTGAAAAACCACTCACCGCCGCCGACACGTATGAAACTTGTCGACATTACGTTGGCGGATGGTCAGCTTCAGAGTTTTTTTGCGAACCCATCATTTTTCAATTTTTTCCAGATTGCACTACTCTTCGTCATACTCGCCTTATTTCATTAATGTTTTTTCGTCTTGTCGTTGACAGCGGCATTCTAAACAACGGCCAACCTGCAGCTAATGACATTGGTAACTATTCAGCAAGAGCAAGGAATTGCGCTTACCTTCAGAGTGTAACTGTTCAGATGTGCTTCAGATTCGTTCATTTCGGACTTCGAAGCATATACATGATATTCGAGAAGGCCGAAATGAACGAAGATGGAGTGCAGCTGAATAGTTACTGACATTGTAGCAATTCAAAAACCTCATTAAAAGTCTCGGAAATAACTTTTTGATCAACCTGAGACTGTTTTCCGCCTTTTTCACCCTCATCGGCCAGAAGTTCCTGGCGGTTTTTCTCAAAACTTTCCGCTGCCGCACTTATCTGGGCGGCAAGACCAGGCGCAACAGCTGCCGGCGGAGCGGGTGCCGGAGCTTTGGCGGCAGGCTCATCGCTGAGCAATTCCTCCCCGGCCTCTTCCCCAGGCTCAACACCTTCCTTGTCAAGCTGCTGCTCCTCTGCTTTACGTTTTTCATCACCGCCATCTTCACTGTCAGGCAATTTCTCATCTGCTCCCTCATGCTCATCGGAAAGAACCTCTTCCTTTATATCAGCATCAAGGAGAAGTTCCGGCGGGAGAGGAAGATTTTCATCGGAGAGTTCTTCCAGAAGTCTATCGACTTCACGGTTAAACGCTTCAATATTTTTATCCGAAAGTCCCGCCAAATCGGACAGGGGACTTTCGCCTCCATAAAACTTATCAAACTGGCTGCTCGCTCCAGAGAGATTAATAAGTCTTTCATCACTGCCAAACTCAAGTTCATCAAACACTGACTCTTCGCGTTTGAAGGGGGCATCGCTCAGAATACCATCAATTATGGCTCCAGGCATTTCATGGGGGGGAATAACAGGGACAGGCGGCACGTCAACAGGCTGCAGGGCCTGATCCGAGGGAACCGGCATATTGGCAATAACATCAATTGTACTGCTTATGACGGCACTGTCCAATTCCCCGTCATTGACCACAAAGGTAATAGTCCGAGGACCCGGTTCGGGGAAAGTTTCACTATTATTAAAGGAAACTCTGCGCAACACTTCCTCGTACTCAGTAACTGATCCCTCACCGCTGAAAGTCAGCACTCCGGTTTCAGCATCCCAGCTGCCGGTGATATTGGCAGTATCAGCAAACACAAGTTCATCCTGATCAGCCACATACCCCCCACTGATAGTCACAGTGGCACTATTTATGCTGGTAAGATCCGGATCGCTGAGAGTGAGATTTCCAGCAACAGGTACATCTCCAGGTAGATTTTCATAAACGTGCTCCTCCCCGCCCGTCACTTCAGGAGCGTCATTAACCGGAATAACGGTGACGGTAGAAGTCTCGGCATCACTGTCGGCTAAGCCGTCATTCACTGCAAAACTGATAGTACGGCTGCCGCCGTCAACATCATCTCCAAGTGATTCAAAAGTGATACTGCGCAAAATATCCTGGTACGTACTTTTTGTGGCGGTCCCTGAAAAGGTAAGAACTCCGGTGCCGGCATCCCAGGACCCGGTGACGCCGCCGGACAGGCCATAATTCAAAATATCATGATCCCTGTCATAGCCGGAACTGATGGCAACAACGGCACCATCCAGGGTGGAATCGTCGTTATCGGTTATGGTCAAAAGCCCGGCAACTCTCACGGCAGCACCATTTTCCGTAAAGGTAAGGGAAGAGCCTCCGCTTAGTTCAGGAATATCATTAACCCTGATCGTGGCGGTATCCGAATCCTGGCTGAAAGGGGTAATCCCACCATTTGCACTGGCATCGGCATATGTCCCTGCCGTACCGGATGTTTTGTCCCAGGCCTGGAAAGTTAAAGTCGGCGACCCATAGTAATCCGCGTCAGGCACAAAACGAATACGCTGGTCGCTATCAGAGCCGTCAAGCAGCAGAGCGTGGTTCGCAGCCAGTGAGCCGTCATTAATATCATTCCAGTTGCTGCCGCCGTCGGTTGAGTACTGCCAGGTACCGTTCGTGTCGTCCACGCCAGTGACAGCAATGGCTTTCACAGCACTGGTATCCACATCAGTAATCGAACCGTCGGCAATGATTGAAGCCACGGAATCACCGTTATTCGTGGTATCATTTTCAGGAATCGTGGTCAGGGAGTGGGATGCACCTGTATCAAGCACCGGAGCATCGTTGACAGCCGTGACATCCACAGTCATGGTATAATCGGTACTGAAATCCGTGCCGTCATGCACCTGAAAGTTAAAGGAATCATAACCAGCCCCATTGCCGTCAGCAGCAGGCGTATAGATCAGTTTTCCTAATGCAATATCGGCCTCTGAAATCACATCACCTAAGGCGACATCAGCACCATTGAGTTGTAGAGTTCCTCCTGAAACAAGACTTGATATCTTGATCTGGGCAAAAGCATCGCCTTCTGCATCACTATAATTAAAATCGGCCACAACAAAGGTATAGGCCGTATCCTCATTGGTGGTCACGGCGTTATCGAGCGAGGTGGGAATGTCGTTTACGGCTGTGACGTTTATAGTAAAGGTTTTCCCCACTATATCCAACGGTGGACCTCCCACGCCGTCATCCACGGAAAAATCAAAACTGTCATTGGGTGCGGGTGGGTCAATGCCGTCATGTCTATAACTTATATTTCCAGCATCGATCTGGGCCTGTGTAAATGTATCACCCACATTAAGAGTAGTGACAGCAAGTGTATTAGGATCTGTAAACTCCAGGAAGCCGTGGATCGGCACAGCATCAAGGGTATAGGTCAGGTTCGCACCTGTATCCACATCCGTTGTCTGCAGCATGGTGTTATCCAGCACAACGGTCTCCCCTTCATTGGCGGTCAAACCGGCATTCACGGCCAAACCCGGGGCGTCATCCTGCGGAGTGACAGTAACAACCTTGCTTCCTGTAATGGTCGTCGTACCGTCGCTCACCGCCGTATCAATGGTAAAATTCTGGTCATAATCCGCTACCGGTGTAAAAGTGATACTGCCCAGCAGAACGTTGACATCGGCAAGCGCACCTGATGCCGTCCACACTCCACCGACAAATGTGGAGGTTACGGCGTTTGATGTCCCGGTGGACATGCTGCCCGCCGCCGGGTCTGACAGGGTTAAAGTGGCGGTGACATTGGCGCTGTCAATATCACTGACAACAATACCGGTCAGCCCAAACGCACCATCTCCCTCTGTAAAACTCTCGGCTGCACTCATATTTGATGCTGTGGGCGCATCATCAATGGCCTGCACATCCACCGAACTGGTCAGGGCCAGGCTGTTATCCGTCCCGTCATTAACTATAAATGAAACAGTACGAGTGCCGCTGGTCGGATTTGCAGGAGGAGCAACTGTATTATCAAAGGTAATTGTCCGCAAAGCAGCCTGATAGGCGGCAATGGTATCCGTTCCAGTAAGAGACAAGACGCCTGTTGCGGCAGTCCAGGTTCCCGTAATATTGGCCGTATTGCTAAAGGCAAGAACATCCTCACCATTCACATAGCCGGTTCCTATGGTGATAGTTGCACCTGCCAATGTAGTGTTGTCGTTATCGGCAAGGGTGATTGTCGAATCAACGACCATGGCACTGTCACCTTCAGTAAAGGTAACGGAAGTGCCGCCACTTATGGTGGGCAGATTATTGACGCCGCTAATATTGACAGTGCTGGTACTCGGCACACTTGAATCCGTTCCGTCATTAACCTCAAAGGAAATAGTGCGACTGCTTGTAGCCGGGTTGACCGAGTTTGTATTTTCATAGGTAACGGTTCGTAAAGCAGCCTGATAAGCGGCCAGAGTATCCGTACCCGTCAAGGTCAGTGTTCCTGCCCCATCCCAACTGCCCGTGATATTCGCCGTATTGCTAAAGGCAAGAACATCCTCCAAAGGTTTAAAACCTGCTGTTATGCGGATTATGGCACCGTTAATTGTCGTTGAATCAACATCACCTATGACAATGGTTCCATCAATAACCGTAGCAGGATCGGCCTCCGTATAATTGAGTGTTGCACCGGCTGTCACGGTTGGGGGATCATTCAAAGAAGAAACAGTGATAGTGCTCGTCGCCGGCAGACTGTTATCAGCTCCATCATTCACCTGGAAAGAGATTGTCCTTGATCCGGCAAAAGGGTTTGCTGTTTCAGAGTTTTCATAAGTGACATTTCGCAGAGCATTCCTGTAAGCCACAACGGTATCAACACCTGTCAGAGTAAGAACACCGGTGGCAGCATCCCACGTGCCGGTTATATTTGCTGTATTCGTAAAGGCCAGAACATCCTGGCCGTTAATATAACCTGAACTGATCGTCACCGTGGCGCTGGAAAGCGTTATACTGTCCACATCCGCAATATCAATGGCTGCATCTATTGCTGTCGCTGCATCATCTTCCGTATAACTCAGCATACCGCCGGCGCTTATTATCGGGGCATCATTGATGGTTGTCACGGCAACAACACTGTTTGCTGACGCACCCGTATAAGGGCCATCAATGTCATTATCCGTAACCGTAATAGAAATTACCCGGTTGCCCGCAGTGGGATTATTTTTCAGATTAACGTAAGTAATGCTTCTCAAGGCTGCCTGGTAGGCAGCAACACTTGCAGTCCCGGAAACGCTGGTCAGGGTCAACTCACCGGTTCCACCGTTCCAACTTCCGGCAATATCGGCAGTATCCGTAAAGCCCAATTGATCCTCTCCAACCACAAAACCGCTGCTGATAGAGATAACTGCGGATGTTATTTCGTCACTGTTATCCGAAACAAAAATTGTTGGATCAATGACGGATGCCGGATCCTTTTCCGTATAATTTAAAGTATTCCCCGCCGTCACAACCGGGGCATTGGCATTGATAACATTAACAGTAAAGACATAGGAGGCGATACTTTCCAGCCCGGTATTATCAAGGACCGTAAAATCAAATGTGGAAGCCCCGGTAAAATCGGCAACCGGAGTAAAGACAAAATTTCCCGCTACAATATCGGCCAGATTGACAAGGTCATTCGCAGCCACCGCGGAACTGTTTAGAATGAGTGTTCCCTCGCCCGCCGCTGGCAGAGAGGTGATACGTACCTGACCTAACGAATCTCCGGTATCAACATCCGAGAAATTAAAATCCGTATCCAGGAATGTGTAGGTTATATTCTGGATAACATTGGCACTGCTTACCGCTGAGGTGGGAACATCGGGGGCAGGGGTAACATCCAGGGTAATGGTGCCTGTCTGCGCTACAGCTCCATCTTCCCCTCCATCAGCTATGTTGACGGTTATCGTGGTATCCAGATCATTATTAGTCGCCGGCTGAAAAACAACGCCTGCCAGGGCGGTGTTGACGTTGGCCACCGTATCGGTGATTGTCCAGACACCTGTGACCGTGCTATAGGAAGCTCCGTCATTTGCACTTAACACACCGGTATTTACATTCTGCAGAGTCAATGTTGCGGTAATAACTTCTCCCGTATCCGGATCCGTGACAACGATGTCCGTAATCGCCACGGACAAGGCATCCTCTGCATAGGCAGATGTCGTTGTCAAATTTGTTGCAGAAGGTGAATCATTTGTGGAGATAACGGTAAGTATAATCGAACCGGTATCGTTTTTGGCACCACCTGTTCCCTGGGCTCCTGCATTCTGGTCGTCAAAGGTATAATCCACCTGTACCGTTGCCGGCGGATTATCCGAACTATTGGAATAGCTAATTGACCGAAGCACCTCATCCACCCTGACACTGGTGGCATTGTTGTTAAAAGTAAGCAGCAGGGTGCCGTTTGAATTGGTGGTAACGGTACCGACAACAACACCGGACAGGATGAGATTCCCACCCTCGGTTAAAACGGAAAGGTTTCCGCTGTTGGCAAACACATCATCAGGATTAGCTCCACCGTTTCTTATCAAAGTCAGGGTTGAACCGTTATAGTTATTTGCCAGATCAAGCTCTCCGTCACTTATGGTTGCATCACCATCCAAAACAACAGCAGCCCCATTTTCCGTAAAAGTAGGTGTTGCATCAAGACCGGCAAAAACAGGTGCATCGTTTACCGATGTAATAGTTGCGGTAATCGATCCTGTGGCTGTCAAAGCGCCGCCGGAGCCTTGTGCGCCCGCGTTTCCGTCACTGAAAGTGTAGTCAATCTGCACATTGGCAGGTGGCGAGTCACTGTTATTTGCATAGGTGATTGACTGAAGAACTTCATCAACTCGTGCCGAGGTGGCGTTGCTGTTAAAAGTAAGCAACAGAGTGCCGCTTGAATTGGTAGTAACTGTACCTATGACGGTCCCTGAAAGATCAATGTTTCCCCCCTCAGATAAAACTCCCAAATTTCCGCTGTGAGCAAAGATATCATCGGAGTCGGCTCCGCCGTTCCGTAACAGAGTTAACGTAGCACCGCTATAGTCACCATTGCCGCCATTCAGAGCGTCAAGTTCAATGTCCGCGACTGTGGCATCCATATCAAGCACCACAGCTGGGTCGTCTTCAGTAAATGTCGGGGTATCATCCAGTGCTGCGAAGGTCGGGGCGTCATTTACGGGATCGACGTTGATCGTCGTCGTGGCTACGGCGGAACTCAGGGCTCCGTCACTGACACTGATGTCAACTGTACGGTTGCCATCGATCGGGTTATCTCCATCTGCATGTTGATACTGGATCGCTTCAACCAGTGTCTCAACTTCTACCTGGGAAAAGGTACCGCCGCCCTGCTTGGTGATTGTAACGGCCGCGGTATCCGCTCCGGTGTCTGCCGTCACGGTTACTGTATAGTTCCCGCCTGTGGTATCCGTTGCACCAACTGTCGTACCCAGATTAAAGGTACTCCCATCAAGGACCATCCTTTCACTGTCACCATCCGTGAGCACGGACCAATTCAAACTTACACTGGCAAACGTCGTGTTGTCTACATCAGCAAGAACCGTATCCGTGTCTGCTATATTGGTTGCAACATCTCCTTCAGTAAAGGTAAAACTGTAGTTGTTGCCGCCTGCTCCACTGCTGTCATCTCCATCGAGATTTAACGTCGGCGCGTCATTTACTGGATCGACGTTGATCGTCGTCG
>JAHLLM010000055.1 GCA_020444175.1 Desulfobulbaceae bacterium
CTGAGGGCTGAGGGCTGAGGGCTGAGGGCTGAGGGCTGAGGGCTGAGGGCTGAGGAAAGGTAAAATAAGGAAAGACAGTGCACAATTAAAAAAAAAGCGAATCTTCAAGCTGCTGGCTTGAAGATTCGCTTTTTTTGTTTTAACCGGAGATATGGAAATTCCGGGAATTATAATCCTTTCAGAGTCGTGAGATTTTTTACATCATCAGCAAAAGATTGTCTTTCTGCATCCGGCATGGGTATCAAACCTTTGTCGGCAAGATATCCGTCCGGACCCCAGGCTTTATCACTGCTGAATTCACCAAGGTATTCCTTCATGCCGGGGATAACACTGACATGGTCTTTCTTGACGTAGAAAAACAATGGCCTGGATACTGCGTAATCTCCATCTGCAATGGCGTCAAATGTAGGCTGTTTGCCGTCAATATAAGAACCCTGGATCTTGTCGATATTCTGGTCCAGGAAGCTGAAACCGAAAACACCAAATGCTTTGGGATTGGCCTCCAGTTTCTGGATAATCAGGTTGTCATTTTCACCGGCCTCAATATAAGCGCCATCTTCGCGAACAGTGTGGCAGATCCTTTTATACTCTTTTTTATCTTTTTTCTTTAATGCCTTTATCCAGGGAAAACTCTTTGCCCCACCTTCCAAGGCCAGTTCGGCAAAGGCATCACGTGTTCCTGAAGTCGGGGGAGGTCCGAGAACCTCTATTTTAATATTGGGCAAGGAAGGATTAATTTCGTTCCAGGTTTTATAAGGATTAGGAATCACTTTTTCAGCTCCACTGGGATCTGGAACCTCTTTGGCCAGGGCCAGATAAATTTCTTTTCTGGAAATTTTCATAACAGGAGACTGCTTTGAGTTTGCCAGAACAATTCCATCGTATCCGACTTTCACTTCAACGATATCTTTTACGCCGTTATCCTGACATTTCTCAAATTCAGATTTTTTAATGCGACGGGAGGCATTGGTGATGTCCGGATGCTGTACGCCAACACCGGCACAGAAAAGTTTCATGCCGCCACCCGAACCAGTTGATTCAATTTTAGGGGTTTTAAAGCGTGTAGCCTTTCCAAATTTCTCAGCAACAACAGTAGCAAAGGGGTAGACTGTTGAAGAGCCGACAATACTGATATAATCGCGGCTGGAAGCAAATGTTGCGGTACTGAGGCCGGAAATCAAAAAAAGTGATGCTACACCTGTTAAGACTGTTTTCTTGAAAATCTTTTTCATAGCTGTCTCCTGAAGTTTATAAAAAAATCCAATATTGATCACATACAAGTAAGCAAATCGAAACTTGATGAATTCTCATTTATGCCCTTTGAGCAAAAAAAACAGGCTCACTATCCGACTGGGCAGTATCAAGATGTTCCATACGTGTGGGCGGCAAGTTAAGTGTTTTTTTACCCTGAGGGGCATAAATGTGACATCGTCAAACTCGTGACAATATGCATCACAATTATTAATAAATGATTAAGATAAGATTATTTTTCTGTTCGAATTTTTGCAACAAGCCAAGGACGTTAAATTTACAGAGAAGACAAGAGGTTGTCTTTTGCCGGCAAAATTATCCAAAACGTCCGGTTATGTAATCTTCAGTTAACTGGTGGCGGGGCGTGGTAAAGAGCTTATCCGTGTAGCCGACCTCAATTAAATCGCCAAGATGGAAGTAGGCCGTCCGCTGTGAAACCCTGGCTGCCTGTTGCATGTTGTGGGTTACGATAACAATGGTGTACTGCCGGCGAAGTTCGGCGATAAGCTCTTCAACTTTGGCAGTAGCTATGGGATCAAGGGCTGAACATGGCTCATCCATCAAAATAACCTCAGGCTCCACGGCAATTGCCCTTGCTATACAGAGACGCTGCTGCTGGCCGCCGGAGAGTCCGGTCCCGGGCTGGTCGAGACGGTCCTTCACTTCGTCCCAGAGACCGGCCTTAACAAGAGAACTTTCAACAATGGCGTCAAGTTCTGAGTTACTGTCAGTCAGACCGTGTATGGTCGGGCCATAGGCAATGTTATCGTAAATAGACTTGGGAAAAGGATTGGGCTTTTGGAAAACCATGCCAATCAGAGCGCGCAGGGAGACGATATCGATATTCTTATCATAAATATTATTGCCGTCCAGAGTAATCTCTCCTGTCACCCTGCAGATATCAATGGTGTCGTTCATCCTGTTCAGGCAGCGCAGAAAAGTTGATTTGCCGCATCCAGAGGGACCGATCATAGCCAGTACTTCATGCCTGCCAATATCGATGGAAACATTCTGCACTGCCTGTTTTTCGCCATAAAAAACATTTACATCACGACAGGTCATTCGAGCATCTTCGACAAACTGCTCGCCAACCGTTTGCCGGTCATCCCTGCTAATCAACTGACTCTCACTTGTGGTCATATTTTGAAGCTCCGCAAAAGGCCTGTACAGGCCCATTTCATTCCTTTTTATGAATCATCCGACAAATTATGTACTGTTATTTAATTTCGGAATTTTGAAATAACAACGTAATAAAAACGATACCCTCTTACAGACTACCAGCGGCGTTCAAAACGATTCCTCAATAAAACCGCTGTGCCGTTCATTAAAATAAGAAAAGCCAAAAGAACCATGATCGCAGCCGAAGTCCTCTCCATAAAAGCCCGCTCAGGACTGTCTGCCCACAGATAAATCTGAACAGGCAGGGCGGTGGCAGGATCGGTAACGCCCCCGGGAATATCAACAATAAAGGCCACCATGCCGATCATGAGCAGAGGGGCGCTCTCACCGAGGGCCCGGGCCATGCCGATAATAGTCCCGGTCAGCATGCCTGGAAAGGCCAGGGGCAGTACGTGGTGGATGACTGTCTGCATTTTTGAAGCACCAACTCCAAGAGCAGCCTCCCGGATTGACGGAGGCACAGACTGTAAGGCAATACGACTAGCAATAATAATAGTCGGTAAAGTCATAAGGGTCATGACCAATCCGCCGACCAGGGGTGAAGAACGAGGCAGACCAAAAAAATTGAGAAACACGGCAAGCCCCAAAAGACCGAATACGATAGACGGCACAGCGGCAAGATTGTTGATATTGACCTCTATCAGATCGGTCCAGCGGTTCTTTTTAGCAAACTCCTCAAGATAGACGGCCGCAGCAACACCAATGGGAAATGAAAGCAGCAGGGTTATGAGCAGCATATAAAATGAACCGGTTGTTGCCCCGCGAATACCGGCAAGCTCCGGCTCTCTTGAGTCCCCGGCAGTAAAAAAAGATCTATTAAAACGCATTTGCAGACGGTCTTCCTTGATAAGCTGGTCAATCCAGCCAAGTTGAACATCTTTAACCAGTCTATCGCTTTCAGGTGTCGTGCGATCAATATGCCCCTTCATGAGCATATCAATATCATCTGATGCAGGCACCCAAACTTTCTGGCTGGTGCCGATAATACCGCTATCGGCAACTACCATATCCTGAAGTTGATATGCCGCGCCGCTGCTCACCAGGCCATACAGTTTTCTCTTCTGGCTCCGACCTTTTACATCAGGGAAAGTTTCCCGCAGGCTTTTTTTCACCAGCCCGTCGTAATCAGCACGCAGCAGATTTTTTGCATCAAACAGTTCCGGATCAAAAAAGACATGAAGCTGCACCCAGGACTGTTCAAAAGCCGTATAGCCATTGTATGTGATACTGGCAAACAGAATCCCAAGAAAAGTCAGACTCAAAACAATGGCGCTTAAGCCCATAAACTTGAAACGTTTTTCAGCTCTGTAACGTCTGGCAAGTCCCTTGTTTACCTTCTCTATTGTTGTTTTTTGTTTTTGAGACATGTTGTCACTTTTTTGAAAAATTCCTAAAAGCCCAAGAGCAATTTGAAAAGCCGCCGGCGAAAAAACGACTTTTTCACTTTATTCATACTGTTCACGATATTTGCGAACAATATAGAGGGCTGTCACATTGAGCATAAGAGTAACCAGAAAAAGCAGAAGGCCCAAGGCGAATGCAGCCAGGGTCTTCGGGCTGTCAAACTCCTGGTCTCCGACCAGCAAGGTAACAATCTGAACCGTGACCGTGGTAACCGCCTGCAGAGGATTGGCTGTCAAGTTGGCAGAAAGCCCGGCGGCCATGACCACGATCATCGTCTCTCCAATGGCTCGGGAAACGGCAAGAAGGATGCCGCCGACAATACCTGGAAGAGCAGCCGGCAAAAGTACCAGCCTGACGGTTTCACTTTTGGTTGCACCCAGGGCATAGGAACCGTCGCGCATAGCCTGAGGTACGGCATTAATAACATCGTCTGAAATGGACATGATGAAAGGAATAATCATGATACCCATGATCAGTCCGGCGGCAAGGGCACTCTCCGAGGAGACGGAAATGCCGAAACGAGCTCCAAGATCACGGATAAAGGGCGCAACCACAAGGGCTGCAAAAAATCCGTAAACAACCGTGGGTATTCCGGCAAGAATCTCAATGAGGGGTTTGCCCACAGCCCTGACTTTTTTCCCTGCATACTCAGCGAGATAGATAGCTGACATGAGTCCTATGGGAACGGCAACCATCATGGCCAGAGCAGATATCATAAGGGTTCCGGTAAAGACCGGCACGGCGCCGAATGCACCGGATGAACCAACCTGATCGCTGCGAATAGCCGTTTGGGGGCTCCATTTAAGTCCAAAAAGAAAGTCAGTCAAAGGAACGTGCTGAAAAAAACGTATGGCCTCAAAAAGAACCGACAAAATAATGCCGATAGTGGTAAAAATCGCAATGGTTGAACAGGTGATCAGCACAACCCGTACTACCGTTTCAACCTGATTCCTGGCCCGCAGTTTCGGGCTGATCCTGCTTAACCCCAGCACCATGGCAACAAGCCCAATTACTGTAAGCGCCCCACTTTGAATCAGGCTGCCGATATCCTGAAGGTGCCTGTAGTAGTTTGCCGCTGCTTCGATTGCAGGGTCCTTGATCCCTCCAAAGGAATTTCCGGCTGCCAGATTTTTAATATCATTGACCACCAATCCAAGACTCGCATCAGGCAATGAACGGATTTCATCGGGAAGGGTGCTTAAGGTCAGCCGGACAATAACTGTTGACTCCAAGGTCTGCCAGAGGACGAAAAGTACGATTGCCGGCAGTCCGCACCAGAGAGCAGTCAACGCCCCATAGTAAACTGGGCGGGAATGAAGGCTTCGAGGCGAGCCGCTCGCACGTCCTACAGCAAGAGCCTTACGGCGCCCTAAATGAAAAGCGATCGCCGAAAGAACCAGGAGAAAAACGAGTAGTAATGAGGAAGACATGGACAGTCCTTTTCTCAGGGATTAGTTGTGTTCGCCACGAACAATATCACCATGCACCATATAAATGATTTCCTCTGCGATATTGGTAGCCCGATCAGCAATTCTTTCAAGATGGCGGGCTAACAGATAACCGTTTAAAAGACAGCCCGCATGCTCCGGCTGTTTGCGCAGCTGTTTTTTTATTATGTCATACGCTTTATTGCGCATGGCATCGACTTCATCATCCAGAATAAAAATACGATGGGCAAGGTCGGCATCCTTATCAACCAGGGCATCGAGACTCATCTTCAACATGGTGATGACCTTTTCAGCCATGGGCGTATAGTCCATGGGGAAAAGCAGCGTGCTGTGTTCGGAAATAAACTTGACCCGCATGGCTATTTTCACGGCATAGTCGCCGATCCGTTCCATCTCGCTGTTAATTTTAATCAAGGCGATGATAAACCGCAGATCACTGGCCACGGGTTGATAGAGAGCAAGAATTTTCAGACACTCTTCCTCAATTTCAACTTCCATTTCATCGATTTCATAGTCAGATTTGATGACCATTTCGATGTCTTCCAAACTGTCGCCGTTAAAAGCGGAGCAGGCCTTTCTGACGCGGTCTTCAACAATACTGCCCAGAGTCAGGAACTTCTCTCTCAATTTTTCAATTTGCTTTTGGTAATTATGATGCATGCGTCTCTCCCGGCCCTACGTATGGCATAAAGGCAGATTTTAGTTTTATGACACTTCCGCATCTTCAGTCTAAGATGGGAACATTGATATTTAACCAGAAAATATTATGATTCTGTTAAGAAAAGATTAATATACTGTTAAGGACCGGTAATTTAATTGCATGTTTCATTCGGCCACACTATTGTTTACTGTCGTATCGCCTAAAAGCAACTAAGCGGGGTCCCTATGAGTAAACATAATATACTTATTGTCGAGGACGATGAGGATATACAACAACTTGTCAGCTTTAATCTCATCAAGGCCGGTTTCCACGTTTCCTGCGCCAGCAATGGAGAAGATGGTCTAGGGCTTTTAAAAACAGAGAAAATTGACTGCGTTCTTCTTGATATCATGCTTCCCGGCCAAAACGGTATGGAAATATGCCGCCAAATAAGAACAATCGATGAATTTTCATCCCTGCCGATTATTATGATAACGGCGAAACGGGAAGAAGCTGAAATCATTGCGGGCCTTGATCGCGGGGCAGATGATTATATCACCAAGCCTTTCAGCCCCAAAGTGCTCATTGCCAGAGTAAAGGCGGCCATTCGCCGCCGCAACATGGAACCCGCAACAGCTGCCGAGGATTCGGAAGAAACCATTGCGATCAAGGATCTGAAAATTTTACCCGGTCGCCATGAGGTCTTTGTCAGTGACAAAAAAATAAAATTAACCAATACAGAATTTTCAATCCTCACCATGCTGGCAAAACGCCCGGGCTGGGCCTTCAGTCGCCAGCAAATCATCGATAACGTACGCGGCCACGATTATATGGTAACCCCGAGAATGATAGATGTCCAGGTTTTCAGCCTCAGAAAAAAACTGGGTGAGGCAGGAAAAAATATCGAAACAGTCCGGGGAATCGGCTACCGGCTCAAGGACTAAAAAATGCAACACAAAAAGCTTGTCTGGCATATTTTCCCGGCCAACCTCCTGGTGACGGTTGGCTCACTCCTGGCAATACTCTGGTACAGTTCATCCGCCCTGGAGCAGTTTTATACCCATTGGATCACCACGGCCCTTGAAGACAGGGCCTACCTCGTTGAAGAACAGGTTTCCAATCTCCTGGCCAGCGACAAACGAGTTGAACTCAATGCCTTGTGCCGTCGAATCGGCAGAAAATCCTCAACGCGCATAACGGTAATTGATCCATCCGGCACTGTAATTGCCGACTCGGATGAAAATCCGGCAAAATTGGCAGACCACAGCAACCGTCCGGAAATCAAAACCGCCATGACTGGGCAAACAGGCACGAATCTCCGTTTCAGCGCATCCATTGGCGTTAAGATGCTTTATGTGGCCATTCCTCTCACGCCCCTGTCTCCCCATAAGGAAAAAGAAAAATTTCATGTCCTGCGCATGTCCGTTCCTGCCTCCGCCATTGATCAAACCCTGCAGAGCCTGCGGACGAATGTTGCAATCTTCGGCATCATAGTGGCTCTCTTTGCCATACTGCCGGCCATAATCGTTTCCCGGAGAATCAGTAAGCCTCTGGAAGAAATGACCAAGCGGGCAGAACAACTGGCCAGGGAGGATTTCAGCCCCTCACCCGTTATTTCCAGCCACTGCTCCCTCGAGGTGGGAACCCTGGCCGCAGCAATGGACAGCATGGCCCAGAAACTCCAGGAGAGATTCGATACCATTGTCCGCCAACGCAACGAACTTCAAACGATTTTAGCCTCAATGGCTGATGCCATTCTGGTTATTGATAATAAAAAACACGTTACCACGATAAATACCTCTGCTGCCCGACTGCTGGAAATAAAACAGGAAAAAGCAATCGGCAGAAGCACCCAGGAAATACTGCGCAATATTGATATGGAAAGACTGGTCGATATGACCCTGGCCAGCAATGCGGCTGTAGCAGATGAAATTATGCTCAATAAGGCAGGGAAAAAACTTTTCCTGCAATACAGCGGTGTTCGCCTTCAGGATGGCAGCGGACACTCTTCCGGAGCTGTTGTTGCCTTGAATGATGTCACACACATCCGCAGACTGGAAAATGTGAGACGGGAATTTGTCGCTAATGTTTCCCACGAATTAATGACCCCGCTCACATCCATCAAAGGCTATACAGAGACAATTCTTGACAGCGGCCAGGATGACAAGGAACAGACAGAAAAATTCCTGCATATTATCATACGTCAGTCCGATCGCCTGCAGGCAATTGTCAACGACCTGCTTGAGCTTTCTCGAATAGAAAAAGAGATTGAATACAGTGAAATTCATCCCCAGCCAACCAATGTCCGAGGTATTCTAAATGAATCAATTCAGGTCTGCAGCTTAAAAGCTGAAGAAAAAGATATGACCATCCAGCTTGACTGTCCGACCGATCTTATTGCCGCCATGGATGCCCAGCTCATGGAACAGGCAGTTGTAAACCTTCTTGTCAATGCCATCAAATACAGCCATCCGTCCGGTCGGGTTGACATCAAGGCCGAATTGCGCCCACAGCCCAATAAAGAAGAAATGCTTGCTATAACCGTGCAGGACTTTGGAGTGGGCATTGGCCAGGAACACCTTCCCCGTCTTTTTGAACGTTTTTATCGAAGTGACAAGGACCGCAGCAGAAAGCTCGGAGGAACCGGCCTCGGGCTGGCCATTGTGAAACACATCGTCCAGGCCCATAACGGTACTGTGGAGGTTGAAAGTGAAATCGGTCAAGGTACGATTTTCACTCTTCTGATTCCACATTTAGCATCTGAATAAAGTTCGTTCGATACAGGAACGTATCGAACGAAGTATGGATGAGATCATGAACACCCCGTCCAGGCACGCATTTACTACAGCAAATTGCATTTTGCCCCAAATGTCTCCGGAGACTGCTCTAAAATAAGTCTTCTCATATTTAAAATTGCCAGATCTGACAATTTCCCCACTCCGCACAGCCATCATTTCTTGACTTAGCGCAATCTATTCATTATTGTTGGTCCCAAAAACAGTCACCTAACTAAAAATACCCCTAACAGCTTCCACCTTCGTTACGCTATTCAAGGGATCTTGTTAATTCTCAAAAGGAGAAAATGATGGCAATACTTTCTGACTTGTTTAGAAAATCACCATTTAGCCCCATTGTTGAACATGCAAAAAAAGTCCATGAGTGTGTGGAAATGATAAAACCTCTCATGGAGGCCCTTGCCTACGAAAACCATAAACTCATCCGTGAGCTGCAGGACAAGGTGTCCAGACTTGAATACGAAGCTGACAACCTGAAACATGACATCCGGGAAAATCTTCCACGTCGGCTTTTTTTACCTGTTTCACGGGAAGAATTAGACGGCTTTCTCTACTGTCAGGAGAAAATGGCGGATTATGCCGAAGATTTCTCTGTCATACTGATGATTCGAAGAACCAGGCTTCACCCTCATATTCAGGATAAATTCTTTGCCTTTGTCGATCAGATGTTCCAGGTTAGCGGCACATTGCTCACTGCGGCGGTGGAATTGAAAAATCTGGCAGAAGTGTCCTTCAGCGGCGCTGAAGCAAAACATGTTCTTGAACTTATCAAGCATCTCGGCGAAGAGGAGTGGAAAGCCGACAGGCTGGCCCGGGATTTAAGTATAACAATTTACAGCCTGGAAGATGAGTTGAAGACCATGGATATTATCTTTTATGAAAAAATGCTCCTTAAGATCAGCGCAATAGCAAATGAGGCTGAAAATGCCGGTGACTATCTCCGCGCCATGATTGTCAAGTAACTGCTCCTCCTTAAGCATTGAAAGCACCAGGCAGGCATATCAACGCTCAAAAGAAAGAAGAAAACTACTCAGCGAAATACCGAAATTGAGCGAAAACCACAATACGTAACTCTTCAACATTGTTCGGGTAAATGCTTTTGTTCCGCTCCTCGCAAGCTTGCGAGGTATTGACCTACCACTCAGCTCGAAACATATCGGGCACAGAATGGATTCTGGAGAACAGTTACGTAGCAAGAAGGTTTTTACATGGATATTTATATTTTACTTATCACGGGGTGTATCGGTTTTTATATGGCATGGAATATCGGTGCCAATGATGTAGCAAATTCCATGGCCGATGCAGTCGGCTCAAAAGCCCTTTCAGTCAGGCAGGCAGTTATTGCCGCCGGTATCTGTGAATTTGCAGGAGCGGTTCTCGTTGGCGCAAGTGTTACTGACACGGTTCGAAAGGGAATTGTCAACCCAAGTGTCATTGCCTCCCTTCCCGGACTTCGTGACGGAGAAGCGGCTGCACTCCTTATTATCGGCATGACCGCCGCATTGCTCTGTGCCGCCATCTGGCTCAATTTTTCATCCCTGACAGGCATGCCTGTTTCCACGACCCACTCCATTGTCGGCTCAGTTGCCGGTTTTGGAATTGTTGCCGCAGGCTGGCAATCAGTAAATTGGGGAAAAATGAGTCAAATTGTTGCCAGCTGGTTTATTTCTCCCATAGCAGGGGGCGCCATGGCCTTTCTGCTTTTTACTTTTATAAGCAAATCCATCCTGGGGAAGGAACGCCCTGCCGAGGCTGCCAAAACATTCGCCCCGCCTATTGTTTTCCTGCTGATTACCGTGGTCAGCCTGGCCACGATTTACAAAGGATTAAAGCATGTTATCGGAGGGTTGGAGTGGCTGACAGGCCCTTCATCCATTCTTATTTCCATTGGTTTTGGGTTTCTTGCAGCTGTGATTTCGCGGGTATGGATCAGCAAACACCTGGAAGGAAAAGACCAACTGCCGATTTCAAAGCAACTTGAAGAGGTTGAAAAAATCTTTGTTCCCCTTGTCATCATCAGTTCATGCGCGGTGGCCTTTGCCCATGGAGCCAATGATGTGGCAAATGCAGTCGGCCCATTTGCCGCAATTGTTCATATTCTGCAAACCGGCACCATTGAAATGAAAGTTGCTGTGCCTTTATCAATTCTTATGATGGGTGGAGCCGGTATCGTGGTTGGCCTTGGAACATACGGACATAAGGTGATGACAACAGTTGGCACCAAGATTACCGAGATCACCCCTTCCCGTGGCGTTGCAGCTGATATCGCCGCTTCTGCCACCGTCCTCATCTGCACACGTCTCAGCCTGCCGGTCTCAACGACTCATACCCTTGTCGGTGCCATCATGGGTATTGGTCTTGCCCGCGGCCTTGGTGGCATTAACAGGGATGTCAGTCGAAAAATTTTCGGGTCCTGGTTTATAACCGTGCCCACTGCGGCCATTCTTTCCATGATTCTTTTTCTCATTGGCCGCTATTTTTTCCTGGATACATTGATTGATATAGTTCTTGCAGCTCAAGAACGTTAGTCTGTCATCTCCGTTACTTATAGCGGCCATGACATTCTTTTCTTCGCGCCTTCAATGCATTGTATAATTTTGCAGCTTCCGGGGCATTGCCCCGGTCACAGGCATCCAGGAAAGACTGGACAGCTTGCAAGAATACTTCATAAAATTCATCACCGTATCCCGAATAGGAAATCATCAACTCCGAATCCGCGGCAAAGGAATCCACAAGACTCTTTTCCGGCACCTTTCCGGCGCGAAGACCGACTCCGAGGGCTTTGAATGTTTTTTGCATTCTTTTTTTCAGAATGCTATAGGCCGGCGGTTCAACTTTTTCTTCTAGGGCTGAAGGCTGACTTTCTGCAGGATTTTCTGCAACATGATGCAAGGAAGAATATTTCACCTTTGCCTTTATTTCTATAAGATCATCAACCCGTTTGATACCGATCTTCATTTTCTTAAAATCATCAAATTGAAGGTCAACTTCCTCCATTTGATCCACGAGTCCGCTTTCAATTTTATCTGCCAGGTCACGGAGAAAGGCTGCCGCTTGCTGGGCGGATAAATTTTTTTCAAATTTGACAGATCGATTTGCCATATTTCCCCTCTTACTCTCTTCTGCAAAGAATCTCTAAAAAAAATTATGATTACCACTGAAACTCAACCAGTCTTGCAGCAGGTACTGTAATGTATTAATAATTCAAAAAAAAATACTGCCTACACAAAAGTCATTCCCGCGAAGGCGGGAATCCAGAGTAGTTGGCTCGTCCGCCTAGATTCCCGCCTTCGCGGGAATGACGTATGGAAAGGCTGAAAATGAGTGGTAATCATAAAAAAATTAAACCCGGCTTCGCAACCAGTATAATCACGTTGATAATAATTTCTACTATTAAACAATAGAGCTTGAGTTGCCCGTTGTATGAACAAAATCTTTCCTGATAGAGGGGAAAAATGAACAGGCACCCAGTTAACGCTGGGTGCCTTCAAGCTCGTGCCCGTCCATATAAATGCTCTTTTGCCTTATTTCCGGACAGACACGAGCGAACTCTCTTTTTTGCCTGCAGCACGTATAGCTACGGAAAAAATTGGGAGTCCGGTATAAGATCTTTACTCCCCTTAAAAAAGAGAAGTCAATGGGGGAAGGACAAAAACATCGGGCATTCTATCCCCGAAACCGTCGCTCAGGGTGGACAGAAAGGCCACCAGATCGGCCTCCTCTTCTGCACTCAAACCGAGATTTCCCAATTCATTCACATTGACATTTGCCGCCACTTCCGCTTCCGGCCACGCCTCCACATCGCGGGTATTGTAAAAATGGACAATATCCTGCAAGCTGGCAAAATAGCCGTTATGTGCATAAGGAGCAGTCGACTCGATGTTGCGCAGACTTGAAACCTTGAATTTGCCATCTTCTGCTGCAAGGCCGAGCCGTCCACCCAACCCATAATCCGTGGGACAAAAATCAAAGAGGGTATTCGTGTTTCTCGGTACGCCCAGGTTGTCATAGGTGAAATCCGTGAAAAGCGGCGGGGTGATGGTGCCATCGGTATTGAACACAGCCGCACTGGGGTGGCAGGCATTACAACTCGCCTTTCCTTCAAACAGGGCGAGTCCGGCCATTTCCTGATCAGTCAAGGTGGCCATACCGGCCAGATAATAATCATATTTGGAAGTGAATTTGGTCAGCTTTTCGGTCTGCTCAAACGTACCGATGGCCTGGGCCACCTTGTCATAGATGAACAGTATCTCGGCTTCATTGTTGTAATCGATATTCTGCAGATCAATTCCATAAACCTGTTTGAATAACCGTATATAGGCCCTTGATTTCCGACTATCAGAGTCGACAAGGGCGGCGACGACTGCGGCTTCGCTGTCCATGCCCATCTCCACCGGATTCAGAAAAGGCCCCTTGGCCTGATCCTTGACCGTGTCAGCCCTGCCGTCCCAGAACTGCCCCCCTATCATCAGTTCACCATCAAAAACAGGACTGAAGGCTGCATAACCTGCGGGAGGGGCATTACGGCAGCCGTTCAAACTACGGTCCGAGCCAAGAGAAACCGGATAGACATCGGGCATGGCTGCATTCAAAGGGTCCGCCCATCCGGCTGACGGATGATGACAGCTTGCACAGGACTGATTTTTATTTTTTGACAGATTTTTTTCAAAATAGAGCATTTTCCCCAGCTTTTCCTCACCCGTCATGGCCATAGCCGAGGCTGAGGCTGTCAAAAGAGCGACCATGCTTGCCATTACTGCTTTTCCAACTAACTTCTTTTTCATAACTTCCTCCTTAAAAATTGATTAATACTGCCTGGGTATTATTTTGATACCTTCGTCAATGTTTCCCAAAAGGCATATCGTGCCGAAAGTACTGAGTTTTGTTATCGTGTGATGCCGCTCAATCGACAAACCCACTCCGTTACTCGAATTATCCTGCAGGAAAGACTGATGGATCCGGCACTCCTCACCCAAAAAAACAGCCGCTGTGCATAATTGTTCAGCCTGAACAAACGTATCACACCGTGTTACCAAATATGACTACCCTAGCAGTCACCAGGCTCACAATCAAGTCAAAATATTGTTCGTTTTTTGTTAGGATTATGTTAGGATTTCTTTTTAGGAATGAAAATAACTAATTAGAAGGTGCAGAAGCATATTGTTTTTTATTTTTACAATAAAAGACATACCAGCGTCTTACCATTTGTAACTATTCCGAATAGCGAGACTGGCCTTTTACTGCTACACAGGAAAGGTGCAAAATCCACCTTCTTATTGCCGCCCCTTAACAAAAAAACAGAAATGCAATGCGGGGAAGAGAAAAATTAAAATTTGCTGCGTGTTGTCAGTGAGGAAATTGCTGGTCCAACAGGTGTTACTCCCGGCCTTCACCTTGGTGCTTAAAAAGCCATCCCCAGGCTGAAGTGCACAACCATATCGGGTTCGTCACGATCAGGGTCATTGTCCGGGTTAAAGGCAAAGTCAAGGCGGGCCGGGCCGATGGGCAGGAAGTACTGTATTCCAACACCGAGCCCAGGGCGCAGATCACTGAAAAAATCCCTGGTGGTGGCGCTGATGACATCGGAATGGCTTTCAAATGGTTTAAGTCCCAGTTCACTACGGGACCGATTGGGGGTTACATTGCCGAAATCGGCAAACAGGCTGGCCGACAGGTTGCGAAAAAAACGTTTGCGCAGTTCCATTGTGATGGTGTTGTAGCCTAGGCCACCCACCGGGTCCCCGGAGCTGTCCAGAGGACCGAGTCGGGCTTCCTTGAAGCTGCGCACCGAGTTTTCACCGCCATTGAAAAACTTTTCACCCAGGGGGAGACTGACATTCTTTGCTCCGGGCAGGATAAGCCCGGTATCATATCGCAGACCAAGGACAGTATCTCCGGGAAGATGAAAAAAAGAACGGGCTCCCAGTGTCAAGCGGATGAACTCAAGCTCGCTGCCAAGACCGGCATGGGCGACCTCCACGGCTCCGGCAAGCCGCTCACCGTTTTGAGGGAAAAAATAGTCATCCCTGGTATCCCAGGTCAACTGGGCCTTGATACTGCCGGTATTATAGGTTGTTTCCGGAGATTCTCCCTCAGCAATCTCATCAATGTCGCTTATGTCTGACATCTTTAAATGATACCCCAGGGTGAGGGACAGACGCTTTCTGAGATCACGGGTCACCATGAACGAGCCGCCAAGCTCATGACGGGTAAAAGATGGTTCCTCGCGGCGCAGATAGGAAAAAGGTACATCAGCCACGGTTTGACTCCCCAGAAACCAGGGATCGACAAAACGCAGGGAAAAAAGCTCCCCTTTCATGGTCAGCTTACCCTCTGCCCTTGCCAGTCGCCCCGTACCGAACAGATTCTTGTGCTCAAAACCCGTGGTCAGGGTAAGCATCTCGTAGGACCCCCAACCGGGCTCGATATAGAATTCCTTTACCGGCACTTCTTCAACCGACACCTCTAAAGGGCGCCGGGAAGTATTTCCCTCTGCTTTGCCAAGCTCCACATCAACCCGCGAGAAAAGTCCTGTGTCGTAGAGTAAGGAAAATGTCTCCCTGGCCTTTTCCCTGGTATAAAGTTCTCCGCTTTGCAGTCTGACCCGGCTTTTTATAAAATTCTCCAGGGTCCGTTCATTGCCACGGATCTTTACTTCAGAGATGCGGACTTTCTCACCACTCTTCACGGCACCGGAAAGCCTGACATCACCTGTTGCGGGATCACGATTCATGCTGACATCAACAAGAACATCAGGATACCCGGCGTTAGCGTATACCTCAACTATCCTGCTCTGCAGCAGGAGCTTCAGCCTGGGATAATAGGGGCTTTCGAGAAGAACGTGGCGGATCTCCTCAAGTTTTTCTGAAAACGCATCTACCTGATCGCCGGAAAAATCAACATGCCGAACGCGATAGCGCGGCCCCTCCTCCACAGCGATAGTGACATCCACCGCGTCACGCTGCGGAGTGAAGACAAGCGTCGGATCAGCCACTCGGACATCCAAGAAACCATCGTTTATATAAAATTTGCCAAGGGCAGAGAGGCTGGCTCCAAGATGATCCCTGACATAATAGCTTTTCCGCTCAGCAAAAAATCCATTCGAATCGCTGCCTTTAAAAAAAGAGCGGAGTTTGACAGGATCATAGGACAGCTTCCCGGCGAACTCAAGGGAGTGCAATGCAACCCGGGGTCCTTCCCGAATGTGGAAAACAATGCTATTACCTTCCTTGTTTGTCTTGAATTCATACCCCACTTCAGCAAAGGCAAAACCGGCCTGCCGGTAAAAAAGTTCCATGCCAAAGGCTGCATCATCAACAGCGGCCTTGGAGTGAACGGAATCCCCCGCCATATCCATATCCTCTCCCGCGGCTTTCAAAAGCTCACGGCTGGTAAAAAAAGTATTGCCGGTAAAGGAAAAGGCATTCTGTGCCGCATCCACCGAAAGAGGACCGAAGAAAAAAAAGGCTGCGGCAACGATCTGCAGCATGAGGGCAGAGGGCAAGCCGGCAATGCGCCGCCGGCACGTATGCAACTTGTTGAAAGTACCTTGGCGGAAAGGCAGCGTTTTGTATTTTTGCAAAATCATCATATGTTCAGTCTGCGAGACGGAAGACAATTTTCAACCCCATGTTGAAATCATCATAAATGTCTTTTTCAGCGGTAATGTAATAGACGCCCGTTCCCTTCACAGTATCCCGTCCAAGCTCAAAACTCGCTTCAATGGTATCATCGCCGCTTCTGGTGACATCACGCCCGATATCAAGATCAATACGCTCAAGCACGCTTTCATCATCAACATCTTCATCGTACAGCCAGCGGCCAAGAAAATCGCGGCCAAAATAAAGGGCCAGCCGCATGTTGCCTTTTTGCCTGCCTTGAGCCGAAAAGGTCCGGGCAGGCGGATAACCGGTGAGCAGCAGAAGCAGCAACTGATCGCTGGGTACGGGTGGCACTGATGAAAGAGTCACCACCGGCTCATCAAGGTTGCCGTGAATCTGGACAGTAATATCATAGCCAAGCATTTTTGCCGCCGCCTTGATGTCAAGCGCAGGCTGATCAGGATTTTCCTTGGGATAGGAAATAATGCCTGATTCGACAAGGAGCCTTCCTGCGGGCAGTTTCACTTTGGACGGATCGATGTAAACCCTGCCTTCAAGAAAGGGCACTTCGCCGGTACCTTTCAGGGTAAGCTGCGGACGTATGGTGCCGTTAAAAAGGCTGTTCCTGATAAGCAGAGGTTTCCTGGCGGTGATTTCTATGTTCAGGTGCGCATCGCGCAAAGGCGGCGAAGGAAAGGAAAAAAGACTGGCCTCCCCGCTTGATTCAGGCATTCTGTCACCTTTGAGCATCCCTATAAAGTCAACCTGCCGGGTGATTCTGCCATCGGTGATCGCCATTTCGCCACTTATATTCCATGAGTCAAGAGGACCGCTCAATAAAATTTGCGCATCGCTCCTGATCAGCATACCGTCGTTGCGGACCAACAGCAGATTGTCTCCTTTGACAAGGATATCGCTAACCGGACCGTCTTCGGCAAAGGCAATGGTTCCCGAGGCACTCAGAGGAGCGCCGCCAAGTTCGGCACGCATTTGGGCAAGGACAATCTTCTCCTGATCAAAGTCGGCCTTCATGGAAATTTCCCGTGCCGAGGCAGGCAGAAAATCAGCAAGCATTTCACCATGCTGCAGGGAAACGGTGCCGACAAATTGAAAAGATCCGGGTCGCCCATCCACTGTTGCATCGGCTTTGACTCTGCCGGATATTCTTCTCACTCCTTCAAGGGGAAGCGACAGGTCCCCGACGTCCTCCATTGAAAGAGAGGCCACGGCATGCATATCTCCACCTTGATCACGCCACTGTCCGGACAGCAGGTCGGCAAGCCCCGGGGGATCCGTCCAGCGCCCTTGAAGCGTTAACTCAGACCCTTCGGCGAGAACCTTGACATCTTTCAAAAGCAGGGTATCCCTGGTTGCAATTAACTCGGCGGAAACCGAGGAAAGCAACGGTATTTCATAGTTCTCGAATTCCGGCACATTCACATTCTGCCCGTCAATACGGATATGTCCCAAAGGTTCCTGCCAGCTCCCGGAAAGATCCACATCCATGTCCAGACTCCCGCCTGCGCTGCCAAAATCCGCCATAAAGGCGTCAAAGGCACTTATCTCAGGGGCAAAAATATGCGCCTGCAGGGACAGAGAGCCAACCGGGAACATATCATCGGCACGGGGATCAAACGGAAACGAGCCTCCAGCCTTAAGCCGAATACCGTCTGCTGATGTCCAGAGAAAATGATGCAAAGTCATCCTGCGGTTCTGATAGGCAATGTCAAAGTTACCCTGAAGCGGCAAAGGAAGCTGGGGCGAGCTCAACTCGGCAACACTGCCCATGCTGCGCAACGCAGGATTTTGCCGTGTTCCATCAAACTGTATTGACGCATCAGCATCCTGGAACCCAAACCCGTCCTCTGGAAAAAGGAAAGGAAGCTGATCGCTGCTCAGTCCTGAAACCGCAACTTTCAGAGATGAATTTCCCGGGAGATCAAGCAATCCGGACACAGACACCCGGGACTGGTCGCTTGCAAACCGAAGTGCATCAATTTCAATACGCGGCCAAACCACCTGCCCCGCACCCTGTTCTTGCAGGCGAAAGGAACTCTTGCCGGTGTTGATATCAAACGTGCCGAGCTTATAGTCCCATAAACCCTTTGCGGCATCTTTATCCGACGCCCCTGCAATGTTCAAATCACCGTTAGGACTCTGCACACGCAACTGATGAAGAGTAAAATGCGCTCTTTCCTTTTGCAGGGAAAACGTGGTCTTGGTTATGGGAAATATCCCGACTGCAAGTTCGCCGGTTTCAAGTTGGAGAAAAAAATCCGGATCACCCAAAGGTCCCTGGCCGGAGATCTTTGCCAGCACAGGGCCTTTGCAGCTCATGCCGTCCGGCAGAAGAGAACTCAGGAGCGCACTTTCCGGCTGAAAATCGGCACGAAGCTGCATATTTTCAATATGACGTCCAGCAAGTCGCAGCACCCCCTCTCCACTGAGGAAATCACCGCGATTTTTCAAAGAAAACCCGCGGACGCTCACAGTCTTTGAGTCCGCAACCAGATCAGCGTCAAGCTCACCCAACATCATTCCCTGATAGGCCAGATCTTTTGCCGAAAAACGACCTGTTCCGCTCAGAGCTGCAAAACTTCCGGACAGATCAACCTTGGCCCTGGCTTTTCCGGCAACGTCAGGCAGAGAAAAAATGCTTGCCGCCTCTTGCAGACTGTCAATAAGCAGGTTGAGCCGTATCGAGAGAGGCATCTGGGCAAAAGACTGATTTGGCCCGGGAAGCCCCAAGGAACTCGTGCCTATATCAATCTGCATGGTATCGGAGATAAGTTTCCCTTCATTTACACGTACCATCTTCCCATCAACACTGCCGGAAAGGCTTAGCATATGGGAAGGCGCATCGTTTAAACCGGCACGGGACTCAACTCCCATGGACTGCAACAGTGCAGGGATATCACGGCTTTGAAGCGAAAAGTCTCCATGCAGGCCACGAGCCGACTCCGTAAGCGACAGTGGCGAGGAAAAATCATAGGCAAAGGAAAAGTCCCGCAACAGGGCCTCATGGGAAGGCGTTCTGACCATCGCTTTTTCCAGGGAAACTCTTTCAGGATCAATGGCTGCCGTTATTATCAGTTCCTGGAAGGGATAGTCCTGCAGGCTTCCGTCACGGGCCGCAAGCGAGAACGAGCCCTGGAAGAATGGTTGAGACTCAAAGTGGACTGCAAAATCAGCCGTTCCCTGGAGTTTCCCGGAGATACTGCCTTTGATTTGCGGAATCCATTCAATCGCTTTTGTCAGATCAAAATCCTGGGCCGTCAGAGAAACTTTGGCAACCTGGCCGGACAAGACTCCCGACACCTGCACCCCGCCGGCAAACGGAAGGATATCGGCAGTAAAAGGATTATCACTGGAACTGTTCTTCCGGGCAAAAAGAAAACTTCCATGACGGACGATCTGCCGATCAGCAAACAGGAGACTTTCAATGTCGATCCCTGACCGGCTGACAAGAAATGTGCCCGTGACCCCGGATGAAAAAAGGCTCTGGCCGCCCTTACTGAAGGTAAGATTTTCAGACGAAAAAAACGATGAAAAAGGCTTATCAGGAGTGTTCATCCCAAAATGACCGCTCATCCCACTGGCCTGAACACTATAGCCGTCAGCCAGTCTGATCTGCAGATCACTATCATCCAGCCTCACGCGAGGCAAAAAAAACGGCATCGAAAAAGATCCCGAGGTCCCGGACAAAGTTGGATCAGTCCTGCCGCCATCCAGGGCCAAAGCCACCTGCGCCCGGCGTATGTCACACTCAATATGGAGCAGAAAATTTTCCCGGCCGCCAAGCAGATCCGGCAGATGATAGCGCAGCACAATCTCTTCAGCCTGCAGCAGGCTCAGCACCTTATCATTTCCTTCGGGCTTGAGCTTGATACCCGTGATTCGCATCTCGGAAACAAGGTTGCCTTCTATTCTTTCCAGGGTCAGGGTTGTTGCAAACTCTTCCCGCAGCGCGGCCTTAACATACCATTCCGCAAAGGGAAACAAGGCGACATCCTTCAGCGCAACGAGCGCTGTCAGCATCACCACCGCTCCAGCAGCTGCTACCCAGAATGAAGTCCGGAAAGATGTTTTCAATGTGTTGGCCCCTCCTCCTCTTCTCATCTCATATCATGCCCGAAATCATCAATCAATTTCTTTTCATCCCATTCGACAGAACAACTGTTGAGAAAGATCCCTCAAAAGCTCATGCAACACCGGAAACTTGGCAATATATTGTTTTGACAAGGAATTAAGACAAAAAAACAAGATATAGAGCCAGTCGTCACACGTGGCCCGGCCTCAACAGAAAAAACCAGGCTTCGCAAATAATAAATCAATCCCAGGCCTATCTCCTAACTCCCCTATAACCCGGCCAAATATGGTGAAAGTACTGTCTACCAGCTGTTTTGCTCTACTTCACACCTCCAAAACATATAGTTTGACTATATGTTTTCTATATATTTTTTTCATATTGAAGAGACTCCTTAAATTCCTGTATATTTTACATTCACAAAAAAGCTAAAAGTTGTCTGACAGCGTCTCTGGCCAGACACTTTCTATCTCTGGATACATATTCCCCTGAAATTATTGTTGCTTTCGCTGAAACTACAGTGAGAGAAGTGTTCCTGACTGGTCTCAAGGCAGCACCAGGGCACCTTTTATAAAAACTTATGAATGAAAAAAAACAGGCCATCATCCTTCTCAGTGTCGTTTTATTGACTCTTGCCGGACTCTTTCTCTATCGAATCCAGCACCTGGAGTCTCGTATAACCAATTTAATGATTGAGAACCATGCCCAGAAGCTGCATTCAACCATGCAGACCCTGCAAAAATACTCCTACGCAAAATACCGGGATAGAATCAGCAACCTCCTGAATTCTGCGCCGCAAATTGTTGAGGAATTTCTCCAGCAGGACAGAAAACAGCTCTATAATTATACAAAAGTCAGATACGAATCCCTGAAAAGGGAAAATCGCCACTTCCATCTCATGCAGTTTCATCTCCCGGACGGCACGGTATTCCTGCGAATGCATCAGCCCGATTTGTTCGGAGATAGACTTGAGGCAAACCGGACCTTGCTGTCAACGGTGCACCAAAGGCAGACATGCCTCTCTGGTTTTGAATTCAGCAGGGAAGGACTATTTTACAGAGTTATACATCCTATCTTTGACGGGAAGCGTTATGCAGGTGCTGTAGAAATCGGCATTCGGGCCCAGGAGGTTGTGGAGGCCCTTGAAGAAAATCTGGATGAGCAGGTTATCAGTTATTTTGCCGAACCCCAGTGGAAAAAGGCTACCCAGCTTGCAGATCAGCAGGTAACCAAGGTGGGGCAGTTTGTCGTCAAACCTGAAAATGCATCCCTTGTGAATTTGCTGCCCCCCGAATTTTACGAGAAGGAGCACGATTATTTTGTCAAACAGGAAGGCCAAAACTTCAGGGTACATAACCATCAACTATTTAAAGATTTTGAAAATAAAAGTATCGGCGGCATCATCGTTTTTCAGGATATCAGTGCAGTCATGCAGAGGAAACAGTCCTTTTTCTGGAAGGCGGCTCTTGCCACTCTTCTACTCTTTCTGATGGCCGCCACTGTGTTTTATACCTCATTCGAACGTATTCTTGATTCTCTGGTTAAAGAAATTGCCGTTCGAAAACAGACAGAAATAGAAGTACAGGACAAAAAGGACGAGATCCGCCTCTTACTGGATTCAACGGCAGAAGGAATTTTTGGCCTGAACCCTGAGGGAAAATGTACTTTTGTCAACAGGTCCTGCCTTGACCTACTCGGTTACAAGCATGAGGATCAGCTCCTAGGAGCGACTCTCCATGATCTGATCCACAACCGGAGACCGGACGGCACTGATTTTCCAAAGGCAGAATGTCCCATGTGTCAATCCTATCATAATGGCCAGAGGGTCGACATAGACAATGAGGTTCTCTGGAGCCGGGATGGTCAGGCCATTCCGGTGGAGTATCATGCCTACCCGATAAAGAAAAATGGTTATCTGATCGGCTCAGTAGTCTCCTTTTCAGATATCAGCAGGCGAAAACAGGCCGAAGAAGATAAAAACCGCCTGGCCGCAGCCATTGAACACGCAGCTGATGAAATCATTATCACCAACCTTGACGGCGTCATAGAGTATGTGAACCCTGCATTTGAAGGGGTTACCGGCTATACACGGGATGAGATAGTGGGCAACACGCCCAGTGTCTTGAAAAGCGGTAAACATTCCAAAGAATTTTATCAGGATTTATGGGAGACGATATGTGCTGGAAAGATATGGTCAAACCGTATCATTAACAAGACCAAAAGCGGTGCTCTTATCGAAGAGGATGCCACCATATCCCCAATATTCGATCCTGCAGGGCGCAGCATCGGCTACGTGGCAGTAAAACGGGATATTACCGAAAAGGTCAAACTGGAAAAAAGGCTGCGCCATGCAAGCAAGATGGAGTCACTGGGAACTCTTGCCGGGGCCATTGCCCACGACTTTAATAATATCCTGAACGGGATTATCGGCTTTACTTCAATGTCACTGCATGAGGTTTCAGAAAATAGCCCGGTTGCCGACAAACTGAAGGGTGTTCTGGGAGCAGCCGAAACGGCAACGGATCTTGTTCAACAGATTCTTGCCTTCAGCAGAAAAAAAAACTCGAGCTTCAAGCCAGTACTGGTTCAAGATGTCATCAAAGATATTATCAAGCTGCTCCGCTGTACCATGCCAAAATCGATCACGATAGAAGAGCAGATTGATTTGGAATGTGGGCCTATTTGGGCGAATGCAAGCCAGATCCATCAGATCATTATGAACCTTGGCACCAACGCCTATCATGCCATGGGACGCAAGGGCGGAGTGCTGTCTATCCATCTTGAAAAGAAAACGATAAAACAACAGAAGAACGGAAAGGATGCGGACAGATTTGTCCAGTTGCAGATCATTGACACCGGCTGTGGCATAGCCCCAGATAATCTTGCCAACATTTTCAAACCCTATTTTACAACAAAAAAAGAGGGAGAGGGAACAGGTCTGGGACTGGCAACTGTCCATGAGATTGTTCAAAGCCATAATGGCGACATTGACGTCTGCAGTGAACCGGGCAAGGGAACGACATTCACTCTCCTCTTTCCAGTTTATCGGCAGGATGTAACTGCCAGTAAAAAGGAGGAACAAAGTTCTCCCCTGCCTTACGTGGGGGCTGGACATGTTCTCTTTGTCGACGATGTTGCATTCAATGTCATTTTGGGCCAGGAAATTCTGCAATCAGCAGGCTGTAAAGTGACCGGCCTTTCAGACAGCGCAAAGGCTCTTGAGTTTTTTCGAGCACAGCCCGATAAAATTGATTTGGTTGTGACCGATCACATAATGCCGGGACTGACCGGAACCGAGTTGGCCCGGGAAATGATCAGAGTACGTCCGGATATCCCTATTATCATGGTTGCCGGAGATGAGCTGCCTTCTGATGAGGCAGAGTTTTGCCAATCGGGGATACGTGCATTTCTCAACAAACCAATCAATCCCAAAAAACTTCTTGAAGCGACCGCAGATGCAATATCACCTGTTGTTTCGTAAACCACAAAAGATGCTGTTTCAGATAAAGAGGAAACTTTCCCTTTTGAATCAACGAACAACAGCCAAATTACTCTTTTTATTTGCCTGCAGGGAATGGGGTGTGGTACTAGAACGACTGAGACCGGGGAGGCTGTGCGACAATCGCCTCCTTGACATGAGAAACAACCCTTTCATATTGAGAATTGCTCATGCAGGCCCTGCTTGAAAAACTGTTAACCGAGTCCGGCCTACCCGTGACGGCAGCCCAGATGATACTACTGGGACTGTCCATTCTGGCCATCGCTTTAGTCGCCTATCTGGTATCGAGGCTGACCATTCACATCATAGTCCCTTTCTGCGTCAGAGCTGCAAAACTGAGCAGGTTCGACTGGGATGACCAACTCGTCCAGAACCGCTTTTTTGATCATCTTTCGATCCTGATTCCAGTGGTAGTGGTATACGCCAGCGTTGATGTCATGCTGGCAGACTATCCTTTTTTTGCCGAGGTGGTCAGGCGTCTGTGCATGACCATTCTGGTTTTTCTTGCCGTACGCATGATCGACTCAATCCTGCAAACCACCGAGCAGATCTACAAAAGAAGCGAGGTGGCGAAAAGAAAACCCATAGGAGGCTACTTCTCAGCAATCAGGATTATCATGTTCATCCTTGCCGGGATATTCATAATTGCCACCCTGACCAACAAGTCCCCCTGGGGTATTTTCAGTGTTCTCGGCGGTTTGACGGCAGTTGTCCTGCTGGTTTTCAAGGACACCATCCTCGGCTTTGTCGCCAGTCTGCAACTGGTCAGCAATGATATGATACGGGAGGGAGACTGGATTGAAATGCCCGGGTTTGAGGCTGACGGTGATGTTATTGGTGTGTCTATCCATACGGTAAAGGTTCAGAACTGGGATAAGACCATTACAACCATCCCCACCTATGCCTTGGTTTCCAACTCCTTTAAAAACTGGCGCGGCATGTCGGAATCCGGTGGGCGACGGATCAAGAGAGCCCTTTATCTTGACATGAATTCCATCCGCTTTTGCAGCGAGGAAATGCTGGATAAATTCAATAAATTTACTTTGCTCACGGAATATCTGCAGAAAAGGCAGGAAGAGATTGCCCTTTATAACAAAGAGCATAATCTTGACAGCAGCACTGTGCCAAACGGCCGCCGCCAGACCAATATCGGCGTCTTTCGGGCCTATATCAAAAGCTACCTGACCAACCACCCGAAGATCAACAAAAACATGACCTTCCTGGTCAGGCATCTGCCCCCCAGCTCAAAAGGGCTGCCCATAGAAATCTATGTGTTCAGCAGTGACAAGGTCTGGGCCAATTATGAAGAGATTCAGGCCGATATTTTTGACCATATACTGGCCGTGCTGCCCGAATTTGGCTTACGGGTATTCCAGGAACCTTCCGGCCTGGACTTTCAAACGCTTAAAGCTGTCTGAGCGCCGCACCTATGCATCTCCGTCCTTATCGATCTTTTGGCCCCGGAGCACTATCTGCCTGCTCAGGTTGGTAAAAACCAGATGATGCAGAGGAAGGACGCTGTACCAATAAAGCCTGCCCCAAAGCCCTTTAGGCAGAAAATGGGCTGTCTGCACCAATTTATCGGACTGGATATCGAACTCAAGCCAGGCCTTGCCGGGCAGCTTCATCTGGGCCAGCAACAGCAAGCGTTTATTCTCTTTGATGTCTGCCACCTTCCAGAAATCCAGGGAATCTCCAATCCGCAGGCGGCCTCGGGCTCGGCGTCCCCTGTTAAGGCCGTATCCTCCCACAAGCTTATCGATCAGTCCGCGCATCTGCCAGAGCAGATGATAGTGAAACCAGCCCTCCTCGCCGCCCAGGGAACAGGCGGCCCGGAACACGCTTTCCCGTGATGCCCCTCCCAGGGGATACTCCCGGCAGTCACGCAGAATGGCGGAAGAGGTGTTATCCTGATCCTTGATGTCGCAGACAGCACCTCCGCTGCTGTCGCACCAGCGACTCAAAATCTGATTCCCCTCCATTTCCTTTAATGCCTTGAGTACGGCGTCCTGATAGGATACAGGTTTAATCTCCGCAAAAAAACAAGTGGCATGGTCATTCAACACTACTGTTTCCGACTTCAGACCTTCCACCAGGGCAGTGGCAAGTTTATAGGGAATGGGAGTAAAAAGGATGAGCCAGTAGGATGAGAGCCTGGGACTTAAGACCGGCACCGGGATCATCATCCGGGAAAGCCCCATGACGTTTGCCGCTTTCAGCATCATCTCCCGAAAGGACATGGGACTTGCGCCAATGTCAATGATCATATTGCCGGTCAAATCCTTGTCTGCTGCTGCCGCTAAATAGGAAAGCACGTCATCAACCGCTATGGGCTGAGTCATGGTGGTGACCCATTTCGGGGTAATCATGATGGGTAATTTCTGGACCAGATTGCGGATGATTTCAAAACTGGCGCTGCCGGAACCGATAATCACCCCGGCCCGGAACCAGATCGTCTGGATGCATTCCGGCCTGGCACTGAGAATTTCGCCGGTTTCAATACGGCTCAGGAGATGCTTGCTTGCCGTCTCTTTAACGCCGAGACCCCCCAGGTAAATGATTCGTTTTACCCCGGCCCGAATGGCCGCATCCCGGAAGTTCTCCGCACTTAATCTGTCAAGATCCTTATAATCTTTGTCCGCTCCCATGGAGTGGATGAGGTAGTAGGCAACGTCGATGCCCTGGAGTGCCTCATCCAGAGCCTCTTTATGAAAGGTATCACCTTCAACGATATCAACCCTGCCCAACACCGATGGACGCACCTTGTTTCTGTTGCGAACCAGAAGACGCAAACGACAATCTGTCCTGGAGAGGAAACGATCCTTCAGGCGTCTGCCGATATAGCCGGTGGCTCCGGTAATCAGAATATTCATAGGTCAGGGAACCTCATGCATGATTGCGTAATTTCAATTCAAGAGGATGCGGGTTGAGGTAATACTGTCTGGCCAGGTAGTCTGCCTTGTACTTGCGCACATAATGATTAATCAGAGTAACCGGCACAATGAGTGGGACCAAAGCCCGCCGATATTGCTCAATAATCTCCTGCAGCTCCTGTTTTTCATCCCGGCTCAACTGTTTTTTGAAATAACCTGCCATGTGCTGCAGGACATTGACGTGCTTTTTGATCGTTGGCTTAAGGCGCATGGCTTCCATGAGCTTTTCTTCATATTGCTGCAGGAGCTCGCTTATATGAAAGTCTTTGCCCTGGGCTACCAGCCGACCCAGCTCCCGGTAATGTTTGACACTGTGGGCCATGATCTGCAGCTTATGATCACTATGGAAGGCAACAAGCTGCCCAAGTTTTTTGTCTTGAGCCAGAATTTCCTGCCAGCGCTCATAGATAAAAATGGCCTCAATGAAATTTTCACGAAGGGCAATGTCATGCAGTCGACCGTCTTCCTCAACAGGCAATAAAGGGAAATGATCCATAAAGGCACGGGCAAACAGTCCCACACCATTTTGATGTATCGACTTGCCGTCACCATAGACCCGCACACGCTCCATACCGCTCGAAGGAGATTTGCTTTTAAAAATGAAGCCCCGCAATCCTTCTTTTTCAAGTTCTTTCACTTTTTGAGCGGCCCAGGATTTCATCCTGTCCGTATGGTCGATGCCGCTTTTTGAGGTCACCAGGCGTGGATTTGCGGGATTACCCTTCAGCCGCATGGTTTCGCGGGGAATACCCAGGCCGCATTCCACCTCAGGGCAGACCGGCACAAATTCCATAAACGCTCCAAGAATGTCGGTGATAAGCCTGTCATGCTGATGGCCGCCGTTATAGCGGACTTCGTGCCCCAGCAGACATGCGCTTATGCCTATTTTGATTGGCTTGAGCTCTTTTTCCATGGACTCTCTCGTGTTTTGCAAAGCAGAACATACTGCTCATAACTGTCATCTGTATTAAATCATGATATTTCATGGAGAAGCAAGACGAAATCCCCAAGGACCCACGTGTGCAAAAGATTGACAACTGCAGCAGTCCGGAAATACAATCATCGCAGAAATCAGGATTCTTTCTTATACGCCAAATGGCATGTTGCAGGAATTCGAGAATCGGAGCAGGGCGAAGATGATGCAGGTTGCTCCCGTCAAAAGGATGGATAAAACGTGACCAATACAGGAAAACTCCGTTTCGGGCTATGCTGCATTTTTCGACAGGAACCACTCAAATTCCGCCAGGTTACAGCGAAAACCCTTCAAGCTCTTCCCCGCAAAATACAACTTGAACGCCTGTCCGAAGTCTGTCTGCATAATGTTCGTACCCTGCAGAAAGCCCTCGACTTTGTGGCAGAAAACAACATCGGTGCCTTCAGAATTCTCAGCCCCCTTTTTCCTCGTTATAGCCATCCTGAAGTTGGTTACATCATTGAAGACCTGCCGGACAAATCTGAAATTGTACAGAGATTTGCCGAGATACGACTTTTCAGGCAGGCCCATGACATCCGACTCAGCTTCCACCCTGATCAATTCAATGTCCTTTCTTCACCCAGACCGGAAGTGGTCAGAAACACGATGCGGGAACTTGAATATCAGGGCATGCTTGGCGAAATGGTCGACGCTGATATCATCAATCTGCACGCCGGCGGCACCTACGGTAACAAAAAGGATGCCTTGAAACGTCTGCAAAAACGTGTGGACATATTGCCACAGCAGATTCGCAGTCGTCTCTCCCTTGAAAACGACGACAAATCCTATACTCCGCATGATTTGCTGCCGGTATGTCAAAAACTTAAGATTCCCCTTGTCTATGATGTGCACCATCATCGCTGCCTGCCGGATGGACTGACAGAGGAGGCCGTTACCAAAAAAGTTATTGCTCTCTGGCATTCCCTTGGCAGGGAACCTTATTTTCATATCTCCTCCCCAAAGAACGGTTGGCAGGGAGGATCACATGCTCCACATGCAGACTATATTGATCCGGCGGACTTTCCAGCCTGTTGGCGCAATTTGACTGCAACAGTGGATGTCGAAGCCAAGGCCAAGGAGTTGGCAGTACTACGTCTCAAAAAAGATTTAGCAGGCTGTTGAAAAATGTAGCGAGCGTAGCAGAGACAAGGATTTATGCCCTTTAGGGTAAAAATGAGGCGAAAAAGCACAGTTTACATGGAGTAAATGAGCATTTCGGAGTCTCACTCTGTTCGCTTACCTGAGCCGAATTTTGACGCAGTATCAGCAGATAGCGAACAAAGTGAGACTTCGAGCGCAGTAGTTTTTCAACAGCCTGTTAGGCCGACTCTGACTTCATTAAAATTCTGCAGCTCCTTGCTGGACAACAAGTGACATGATGTAATTGGCGCCTACAAAGTTATACCGCTTTCACCGCTGGCAATGAGGGGAAGAATATTTTCTACCCTGAAGTAAACAAGGTGTTTCGGTCCCTTGCGTCTATCGTCCTCAGGGCTGAGGCTCCTCCGGGTCATGCGACCTATGAGTTCCTCATCCTGATCTTCCCTTATCTTTTTGAGAAAAATTCGCACCCCCTCATAACCTGCCCCATTTTTCATAAAGAGATACGCGGCATAGGGGTTTTCCTGCAGATTTTTCAAGGTGAGTCGCTCCCTCATGATGAATGCCAGCGACCCGTCGTCCATGACATGGGGGCGTGAATAAATTGCAGAATCCACTTTCCCTGCCAAGTCAGCAGTGGACAGAACGCCAACGCCATTATTTGAACTAAAAAATTCTCTTACATTCATTTTCTTTCCCTCCAAAGGCTTCATTTTTCAGTCAAAAAGAGCAGGCCATCTCTGAAACGACATGACCTGCTCTTAGTCTGCTTATCTACCAGCGCTCTGTGCCGACAATGGCGTTTACATCAAAGCATTTATTTCTCTGTTCTTCAGTCAGCCCTTCAGCTTCTTTGAAATGGTCTTTAATATCATCAAGGGAACATACATATTCTTTCCCGTCCTTATCGTTAACCCAAATGAGTGATTCGTATCCACCTTTCATGATTGCACCTCATACGTTTGAGTTCCTCTTAACAACGTCTTCCTTTTGATTAATACTATAAGGCAATCAAGGGCTTGATCAATGGGGAATAAACAAGGAAAAAATGGTAGTAGAAACTATCGTTTTACAGAATAAGAGAAAACGGCAGAGAAAAAAACATCCCTGACCTTCAACTAAAAATCTTCATAATCACCATCATTACGCGCCTCATCGGGCGAAAAATTTTCTGTATGGTAGACCTTGCAACACAGGAATTGTATCAATGGACATGAGATGGGATGAGATGGGATGGCAACCAGATAATTGTGAGGAAAAAGCCTGTCCTACCCAAGAAAATGACGAGCGAGATTGATTATGCACATGGCGTTACCAGGAGGGGAAAAAGGTGCATAAAAATATTCTATCGGGTAGCCACGAATCAATTTTCTCGGAAAAATATTCCGGAAAAATGAAATTTCGGACAATCTCCCACGACCTGACAGTAAGCTGAAATGTCAGCAAATGTGGGATTTTGTCGGTTTACTCCCTGATAATAGAACTTTTCGCCCCGTAATTCGCTTGTGGAGCCCAACCTATTAAACACATACAAACGGCACGAACATTGCAATAACTCAAACCATAAATAAGCAACCTCAACAGAGGAGGGAGCCATGACAGATCGGGAATCCATCAGAAAAGCAATTAGAATTTTAATGTTAAGCCCATGTTACTTTCAAATGTGCTTGAAGGATCGTAAAGCCCTTGTCAATGAATTTTGCGCCCGCTATGTGGGAGTTACAAACTAAAACGTCTTAACGAGATGCAGAAGGGTGCCGATCATTCAAACCCTCATAGATTTATGATGAAATTGAGGAGGGCACCTAATGTAGCCTTCGTGATCTGCCCTTTTCAAAGTTGGACGTATTTTTGGCACAACCTTCAATCACCTCATCGAAAATCCTTGTAGCTTCTCTCCAGCTCAAATTTTGATTCGCAATCAAAGTAAAAATAACAGCCCTGCTGTTTCGTCCAATATTTTTTTCCCTTCAATCCACTTCCTCCTACAGTTGCGGATATGATGAAATAACCTTTCTGCTACTTGCCGAAACACCTTGGCCATCAAAACAACGCTACCGACCGGTCAGTAGTTTTTAACGAACGTCTGGCTTGCTGCCTGCCGATTATTTTACGAACTTTAACTGGAAAAACGATGCGAAAAAAAAATACCTGCTCGATTTTTTACTTAATTTGATTTGATTACCACTCATCTTCAGCCTTTTTATACGTCATTCCCGCGAAAGCGGGA